>NZ_JBIASM010000013.1:0-110346 GCF_042890765.1 Streptomyces sp. NPDC002032
ACATTCCGAACCCGGAAGCTAAGCCTTTCAGCGCCGATGGTACTGCAGGGGGGACCCTGTGGGAGAGTAGGACGCCGCCGAACAATCATTGTGGGGAAGCCCCGCACCAGGTAACTGGTGCGGGGCTTTTCTGCGTTTACGGGCCTTTTCCTATCGGGGCCGGCGGGCTCCGAATCGGGCCAGGTAGTGCCAGACGCGCTTGAGGGCCTGATCGTCGTGCCGGCCGGTGCGGGCGGCTTCGCCGAGGATGTGCGGGGTCAGGACGCCGTCCACGGCGAGGGAACAGCCCAGGTCGACGAACTCCTGGCCGCGGTAGGCGGGGTGGCGGCGGAGTTCGGTGACCGGGAGGTGGAAGCCCGGATGCCATTCGGTGGGGCAGGGGAGGGCGGCCGCGGCTGCCTCGACCTCGGTGTCCCGGTAGCTGGGGTCCAGTACGAGCGCGGCGACATCGCGGTCCAGCCGGATCGGGCCGTGGACCTGGGCTTCGATGTAGTCGTCCAGGGCGTCCTGGTTGTCGGCCTCGGCCAGGGCGATCAGGGACATGCGGGAGGCGACACCGAAGGACTCCGGCTCCAGGTAGCTGTCCGGGTAGCAGAACGTGGTCCTCGGGAGGGCCTCCGGGCGGAGTCGGAAGTGGGCCGAGCCGAAACGGGTGGCCGCGCCGGCCGGGTTGCGGCGGAAGTTGAGGGCGCCGTACACCGGGCGGGCCTCGGCGGGGGCCTCGTCGTAGGCACCGCCGAAGATGCGGCTCTCCCAGTGCCAGCGGGCGCCGCCCGGGTGCGCGGTGAGACCCCCGTTGCTCGTTCCCGTGACGAACTGCGAGCGGTACGTCCCGTCCACGGCCAGGGCTTCGAGGATCGGACGGTCTCCGGCCGTACGGTCCGGGTGGAAGTTGAGGGTGAGGGGCAGCTCCGGGTCCAGCGGGGGGCCGCTGGACAGGGCGGTGACGTGCGCGAGGGCCGAGGTGTGGGGGGCGGTGTTCGGAAGCAGCATGGGTGCAGTGTGCACCGATGGCTCTGGCTAGGATCCGGATTTATGGATCAGCATGTGGTGCGGCCCGTACGGGCCGAGGAATGGGAGCAGGTCAAGCGCCTGCGGCTCGACGCGCTGCGGGACCCGGCGGCGCCGGTGGCCTTCCTGGAGACCCTCGACGCCGCCCAGGCGCGGCCGGACGGCTTCTGGCAGGACCGGGCCGCGGGCGCGGCCGAGGGGCGGGGAGCCCGGCAGTTCGTCGCGGAGGGTCCCGACGGGGTGTGGGACGGCTCGGTGACCGTGATCGTCGAGGAGCCGGGGACCACGGACTTCTTCGGGGAGCCCGTCGAGCGGACCCAGGGGCACCTGGTCGGGGTGTTCGTACGGGAGGAACGGCGCGGGGGCGGTCTGGCCGAGGCGCTGTTCGCGGCCGCGCTGGAGTGGGCCTGGTCGCTGGAGGGGCCGGCGCCGGAACGCGTACGCCTCTTCGTGCACGGGGAGAACGCGCGGGCGGCGGCCTTCTACCGGCGGTTCGGGTTCGTGGCGAGCGGGCGCGTGGTGCCGCTGGAGGACGGCGGCGAGGAGCGGGAGTACGTGTTCGTCCGGCCGGTGGCCTAGTCGAGGGGGGCCTGGGGCCAGTGGGCGCGGGCTTGTTCGCGGCTGCGGCAGAGGGCGAGGAGGGGGAGCGTCCGGTCTTCGAGGAGCTCCGGGAGCTGGGGGAGCGGGGCGACGGCGGCCACGTCCTCCAGGACCAGGGTCAGTGGTGGGTCGAGCCGACCGGCGGATGACCGTACGGCCATGCGGCGGCCGTGCTCGACCACGCTGGAGGCGAGTGCGGTCAGGAGGGGCATCGCACCCGGGTGGGTCCGGGGGTCTTCGAGGGGTTCGCCCACCACGTAGAGGCTGCCCCCTTCCGTCAGGAACGATGCGAGGGTGAGGGCGTCGGTTCGGTTCGGGGTGCAGGCCTCGCGGATGTGGATCGAGGTCAGGCAGGAGAGTGCGCGGGCCGTCAGGTGCTGGGCCTGTTCGCGGCGTTCGGGGTGGGAGATGAGGGCGCTCTCCAGCTCTCCGGCGGCGCCCGGGGCGGCCTGGAGGTGGGTGCGCAGGATGCGTACGGGGTCCTGGGCGGAGTTGCCCTGGGCCCAGCGGTGCAGCTGTTTGAAGGGGCGGTCGTCGAGGGCGGCGGCCTGGAGCCAGCTGCGCAGGAGCGTCTCGGCGGTGTCGGCGACGGCCGCGTCGAGACGGGCCTGGGGGCGTACGGGGGCCAGCAGGGCGATCGCGCGGGCGGCGGCGGTGTCGCGGTCGGCGCAGCCCTCGGCGGGGTTCCAGTGCATGCGGGCCGGGGTGTCGCACAGGTGGGAGGGGTCGTAGAGGAGGACCGGGCCGAGTTTCGCCCGGGCGTCCTTGGTGTCCGACCAGAGTGCGGGGGACGAGGTGACGACGAGGACGGCGCCCTCGGCGGAGGCGATGCTCTGGGCGGCGAGGTGGTGGCGTTCCGCGGGGGTGCCGTAGGCCAGGCGCGGGGTGGCGGCGGTGGTGGCCGTGGTGGCGGTGGTGTGGAGGGCGGCCGCCGGCTGGGGTGGGGTCGGGGCGGCCGTGGGGGCGGGGGCCGGGGCTTGCGGGGCGTAGCCGAAGCCGTAGCGGTAGGCCTCGTCGACGGGGGCGGGGCCGGTGTGGACCGCGGGGGCGGGGACCGGTGCCAGGCCCCGTGCGGCCGGGGGGCGGGGCTGGGGGGCCGCGGCCGTGGGGGCGTGGGCGGGGTGGGGGTGCGGTGGGGCCGGGGGTGCTTCGGAGCGGGCCGGCTCCGGCTGACGGGTGTGGGGGAAGGCGCGGCGGGCCTTCGTACGGGCGACCACGCCGAGGGTGAAGATCGTGACGACCAGCAGGACCAGGAGCTGGCTGATGAACAGGCCCCAGAACAGCCCCCAGCCGGAGAGGGCGGTGGGGTCGGTGTCCGGCCAGGCGGCGGCGATGTCGTGCGGTTGCGTTATCAGGGCGCGTACCGCTCGCGGGGTGTTGGTGAAGGTGACCGAGGCGGGCCAGGCGCCCTTGGTGAAGAGGGCGGCGAGGCCGGTGGCCGACCAGACCAGGACGGCGAGGCCGAGGAGGAAGGCCAGCAGGCCGACGAGGACTCCGTCCGGGATGCCGCCGGCCCGCGCCGGGGGGTCCGTACGTCTGGCGTCGGGCATGGTCAGGCCACCGTGGTCGCTGAACCGGGGCCGCCGCCCCGCTGGCGCTCGATGTACAGGGCGCGTTCCTCCGCTTCGAGTTCGGCGGCGAGCAGTTCGTCGGGGAGCTGGGGGGCGGAGGATTCCGTCATCGCGCGGTCGGTGTAGACGAGGGGGCGTTCGGATTCGGTGATCAGGTGTTTGACGACCTGGACGTTTCCGTTGACGTCCCAGACGGCGATGCCGGGGGTGAGGGTGGGGATGATCTCGACGGCCCAGCGGGGCAGGCCGAGGACGCGGCCGGTGGCGCGGGCCTCGTCGGCCTTCTGGGCGTAGATCGTGCGGGTGGAGGCCATCTTGAGGATGGCCGCGGCTTCGCGGGCGGCCGCGCCGTCGACGACGTCGGAGAGGTGGTGGACGACGGCGACGAAGGACAGGCCGAGGCGGCGGCCGAACTTGAGGAGGCGCTGGAACAGCTGGGCCACGAAGGGGCTGTTGATGATGTGCCAGGCCTCTTCGACGAGGAAGATCCGCTTCTTGCGGTCGGGGCGGATCCAGGTGTGTTCCAGCCACACGCCGACGATCGCCATGAGGATGGGCATGGCGATGGAGTTGCGGTCGATGTGGGAGAGGTCGAAGACGATCAGCGGGGCGTCGAGGTCGATGCCGACGGTGGTGGGGCCGTCGAACATGCCGCGGAGGTCGCCGTCGACGAGGCGGTCGAGGACGAGGGCGACGTCGAGGCCCCAGGCCCGGACGTCGTCTATGTCGACGTTCATCGCGAGGGCGGATTCGGGTTCGGGGTGGCGCAGCTGTTCCACGATGTCGGTGAGGACCGGCTGGCGGGTGGTGATGGCGTCGACGACGTAGGCGTGCGCGACCTTGAGGGCGAAGCCGGAGCGTTCGTCGAGGCCGTGGCCCATGGCGACTTCGATGATGGTGCGGAGCAGCGCGAGCTGTCCGGTCGTCGTGATCGCCGGGTCGAGGGGGTTGAGGCGGATCCCGTCGTCGTTGGCGGCGATGGGATCCAGGCGGATGGGGGTTATTCCCAGCTGCTGGGCGATGAGGTTCCACTCGCCGACGCCGTCCTCGCCCTGGGCGTCGAGGACGACGACCTGGCGGTCGCGGAAGCGGAGCTGGCGCAGGACGTAGGTCTTCTCCAGGGCGGACTTGCCGTTGCCGGATTCGCCGAGGACCAGCCAGTGGGGGGCGGGGAGTTGCTGGCCGTAGAGCTGGAAGGGGTCGTAGATGTAGCCCTTGCCGCTGTAGACCTCGCGGCCGATGATGACGCCCGAGTCGCCGAGGCCGGGGGCGGCGGTGGGCAGGTAGACGGCCTGGGCCTGCCCGGTGGAGGTGCGTACGGGCAGGCGGGTGGTTTCGACCTTGCCGAAGAGGAAGCTGGTGAAGGCGTCCGTCAGCGCGGACATGGGATCTCGCATGGCGGCCATTCCCTCCAGCTAGCGTCGGATGCCGGTGGCGAACGGCAAGGTGTTGACGAAGGCGCGGTGGTGCTCGCGGTCGCACCATTCGAGCTTCAGGTAGGACTTGCCGGCGGAGGCGCGGATGGTGCGCTTGTCGCGGGCGAGGGCTTCGGGTGAACGCGAGGACACCGTGATGTACCCGACGAGGTTGACTCCGGCAGCGCCGCTGGCCAGATCTTCACCCCTCTGGTCGAGCCGGCCGTGGGCGGCGATGTCGCGGGGGTCGACGGTGCGGTTCATCTTGGCGGCGCGGGAGGCGTCGGCCTCGTCGTTCGTCTTCTCCGTGAGCATGCGCTCGATGGCGACCTCGGTGGGTTCCAGGTCCATGGTGACGGCGACGGTGCGGATGACGTCGGGGGTGTGGACGAGGAGGGGCGCGAGGAAGTTCACGCCGACCGGGGTCATGGGCCATTCCTTGACCCAGGCGGTGGCGTGGCACCAGGGGGCGCGGGTGGAGGATTCGCGGGTTTTGGCCTGGAGGTAGGTGGGTTCGACGGCGTCCAGTTCGGCGGGCCAGGCGTTGCGCTTGGTCATGGCCTGGATGTGGTCGATGGGGTGGTCGGGGTCGTACATGGAGTGCACGAGGGAGGAGAGGCGGCTTTGGCCGAGCGGCTGGCGGACGCGGATGTCGGCTTCGGCGAGGCGGGCGCAGATGTCGGTGAGTTCGCGGGCCATGACGATGGCGAGGCCGGCGTCGCGGTCGAGTTTGCGGCCCTTGTGGGGGGTGGCGGCGCGGGCGATGGTGACGGCTTCGGCGGCCAGGTCGCGGGTGAAGTGCATGCAGGCGACGAGGTAGGCGCGGTGTTGCTCGGAGGAGGTGGAGACCATCGACTGGAGCTGGTCGTAGGAGTCGCGCAGCCAGGCGGGGGCGTGGGTGTCTCCGCGCTGGGCGACGTCCTTGGCGTGGGCGTCGGGGTCGGCGGGGAGGGTGCGGGCGAGCATTTGCAGGCGGGTGACGAAGCCGTCGCCGTTGGCCACGTGCTTGAGGAGGGTGCCGAAGCGGTCGACGAGGGCTTCTTGGTCCTCGCTGTCGCGCAGCCCGACGCCGGGGCCTTCGATTTCGATGGCGGCGGTGACGGTGCGGCGGTCGGCGTGCAGGAGGACGGCGATCTCGTCGGGGCCGAAGGGGGCGGCGAGCCAGTTGATGCGGCCGATGCCGGGGGGCGGGCCGACTTCGACCTCGCGGCCGTCAAAGGCGCGGGTGCCGGCTTCGGCGGCGGTGGAGCGGTAGGTGGTGCCGCGGCGGAGGGTGCGCTTGTAGCTGCGGCTGATTTCGAACCAGCGGTAGAAGGTGCGGCCCTTGTAGGGGACGTACACGGCGGCCAGGGCGAGCATGGGGAAGCCGGCGAGGCTCACGATGCGCAGGGTGAGGTCGGGGACGAGCAGTCCGCTCATCATGCCGAAGAACGCGCCGACGATGATCAGGGCGATCTCGCCGGTTTCGCGGTTCTTGCCGACGATCGCGTTCGGCCGGGCCCGGCCGATGAGATACGTGCGGCGGGGCGCGATCGGGTGGAGCTGGTGGGACTGGGTCGTCAACGCCCGTCACCTCCTGTGTTTCCGCTGGTGCCTGTGTTCCTCGTACTCGAGCCGGTGCGGGGCGGGGGTGCGGCGGTGGGGATGGTGCCGCTGCCGGATCCGCCGCCGGGGCCTCGGCTGCTGTGGGCGGCCATGCCTCCGGAGATCTGGTTGGCGTCGCCGCCGGCGCGGTGGGCGCCGCCGCCTGCGCCGCCTGCGCCGCCTGCGCCGCCTCGGCTGCTGTGGGTCTTGATGCCCTGGGAGACGAGGGAGGCCGGGGAGCTGATGACGGCGGCTGCCTGGGCGCCGTCGGTGGCCTTGGAGCGGTTGCTGCGGGCGGAGGCGATCTCGTCGCCGAAGCCGGGGACGAAGCGGTAGATCATCGCGGAGGCGAAGATCGCCAGGAGGATGATGGCGAGGCCGGAGACGACGGCGGAGAAGGCGTTGGGGCCCTTTTCTCCGGCGAGGGCTCCGGCGAGGCCGAGGACGATGACGATGACCGGCTTCACGAGGATGACGGCGATCATGATGCCGGCCCAGCGGCGGACGTGGCCCCACATGTTGCGGTCGACGAGTCCGGAGTAGACGACGGTGCCGAGGAGGGCGCCGACGTAGAGGAGGGCGGCGCGGATGACGAGCTCCAGCCAGAGCACTCCGGCGGCGAGGACGGTGACGAGGGCGACGACGATCAGCATGATCGGGCCGCCGCCGATGTCCTCGCCCTTCTTCAGGGCTTCGGAGAAGGAGCCGAAGAAGACGTCGGTCTGGCCGCCGGTGGCGGAGGCGATGACCTCGGTGACGCCGTCGGTGGCGGAGACGACGGTGTAGAGGATCAGGGGGGTGAAGGCGGAGGCCAGGACGGTGAGCCAGAGGAAGCCGATGGCTTCGGAGATGGCGGTGGTGAGGGGGACGCCGCGGATGGCTCGCTTGGCGACGGCGAGGAGCCAGAGGACGAGGGTGAGGATGGTGGAGGCGGCGAAGACGACGGCGTACTGCTGGAGGAAGGCGGGGTTGGTGAAGTCGACGTTGGCCGTGCCTTTGATCGCTTCGCTGAGTTTGCCGACGATCCAGGCGGCGGCGTCGGCGCAGCCCTTGGCCAGGGAGGAGAGGGGGTTGAGCGCGTCGGTGGGGCTGTTCGGCGACAGGCCGGTGCCGGCTCCCGTGCCGGGGGTTCCTCCGACCTGGCGCTCGCAGTCCTCCTTGAGCGGGCCGATCACCCCTTCACAACGGCCGTCCTTGGACGGGGAGCCCGACGGCGTGGGGGTCGGGGAGGGTGCGGCGAACGCCCGTGCCGAGAGCAGCACCAGGGTCGTCTGTACGGCGGCCAGTACTCCGGCGGTGCGGAGGTGGCGGCTACCGGGCATAGGTGAACCCTCCGAACTCCTGGACGGCCTTGCTGATGTCGTCGGACGAAGAGGCGGCGACGTCACCCGGCACCGGGGCGGGACCGTCCTGCTGGGTGTCGGAGGTGACCTTCCAGTCGTCTCCGGCCCAGGACAGCTCGAAGGTCCACGTCTTCCAGGTGGTGCGGACGGGGGTGGTGGACTTGGCGCCGGACATTCCGACCAGGCCGGTGTACCAGACCGCGACCTTCGCCGTGGTGGGGCTGTAGCTCACGATGCGGGTGCCCACGGGGACGGCGCGGGTGATGAACGTACTGCCCGGTGGGGCGTTTCCGCTCGGGTCGAGCCCCAGGGCGGCGAGGAACGCCGGTGAGTACGCCGCGTCCTGGGTGCCCTTGCGCTGGGCCGCCGCATCCGGTGTGTAGACGCCGTCCACCAGGGCGTGCCGGATGTCCTTCTTGAGCATGCCGTCCGAGCCCAGGGCTACCGCGTAGTTGGCGGCTGCCGATTGGGCGCCCTGGTCGTCGTGGGCGAAGCCCTTGGGGATGCCGGCTGACTTCGTCGTGACCGGGGGGGTGCCCGTGGCGGCCGTGGAGGTGGTGTCGGGGGCCTTGTCGGCGGTGGTGGTGTCCGGGGTGTCGGTGGAGCGGTTCGCGAACGCGATGGCGGCGACGAGGAGGACCACGACGCCGACCACCGTGATCAGGCTCCGGGTGGGCCGGGGGCCGCGGCGGGGGCCGTGGGGGTCGGAGGGGGAGTCGGGGAGGCGGGTGCGGGTCTGGCCCGTGCCGCCCACTTCTCCGCCGCCGCCGTAATGGTCGTCGTTGCTCATTGCGTCTCCGCCCCCTCCGCGTCGTTCGACGGTAGCGCTCGTTTCCGCTCAGGCGCGGTGTGGTGATTCGTCATCAGGGTGCGGCCGGGCCGGGTGGTTCGGCTAGACGGCCATTCCGTAGACGATCGTGAAGAGGGTGCCGAGGGAGCCGATGATGAAGACTCCGGTGAGGCCGGCCACGATCAGGCCCTTGCCCTGTTCCGCGCTGAAGGTGTCGCGCAGGGCGGTCGCGCCGATGCGCTGCTTGGCCGCGCCCCAGATGGCGATGCCGAGGCAGAGGAGGATCGCCACGGCCATGACCACCTCGATCATGACCTTCGCTTCGTTGCCGAGACTGCCGAACGGCCCCCAGTTGGGGGCGATTCCGCCGATGATGGTGGTGATGTCGCCCTTTTCGGCTGCCAGGATCATGTAACTCACCGCCCCTGTATGGGTAGTTCCGGTAGCCCGTGCCCGACGGCAGGGGTCACGCACTATCTTCGCTGATGAAACTGCCGCCGTCGTCGACTTGGCGGCTCTCTTTACCCGATATCGCGGCGTGCGCCCCTCTCGCGCGCCCTGACCTGGTCACTCTGTGTATCACGGTGGGTGACCCCGGGCAATGATTGTCCGCCCGGTGGGCGCGGGGCCGGGTGCGGGGCGGCCGTTCGGCGCAGCGGGAGGCGTGTCGTTGGGCCGTCCCGCTGATATTTGTCCGACATTCCGTCAGTCTTTCTATGTTTGCGGTGGGTTGGGTGGAGTGTGGGCGTCGTTCGCTGGCTGTGACGACGTGTGATGTGTGAGGAGGAGCCGGATGGGTTCCGTGACGAAGGCGGGTCGGCGCGGGTGGCTGGCCCTGGGGCTGGCCGTGCCGCTGGTGCTGGGTTCCCTGGTCGGGCCGGGGGCGGCGGTGGCCGCCGAGCCCGGGGCGGGGTACGCGTACGGGTGCGGGAAGGAGCAGGTCGCCCGGGCCGGGGGCGGGTGTACGGGGCCGCGTGGTGCCCGGGGGCCGAAGGGGGAGCGGGGGCCGGCGGGTCCGGCCGGCCCGTGCGCGGACATCGACACCGTTTCCGGGGCGGGGACCTCGGAGTTCAGTGCCGTGCTGAGCCGCGGGAAGGCGTACGTGGGGGCGCGGGCCACGCCGACGGCCGCCTACTACTGGCAGGACCTGACGAAGGCCCGGACGCCGGGGTTCCCGCGGAGCGCGTGCGGGGTGTCCGTGCGGGTGGGCGGCGGGCGGGTGTACGTGAAGGTGCTGACCACCGGTGGGGACGTGTACGAGAACTCGTGCACGACGGCGCTGGTGTGCACCTCGGGGTGGACGGCCGTGGTCAAGCCCTACTGAGGGGGCTGACGGGTTCCGGGCGGACCCCCCGCTCCCCGGTCGTGTCGCTCACCGTGGCCGGGGCGGGGGCGTGGGGGGCGCACGAGGGCACGGCGGGGGTGGGGCGCCGCCCCCGCCGTGCCCGCGCGGCCGGTCAGTGCCAGTGGGCGGGGTGGGCCAGGGCCGGGGGGATGCGGGTGGTGGCGTCGCCCTGGGCGGCGCCCAGCTGGGGCTGGGTGAGGAAGAGGGCCTCGCGGAGGTCGGCGCCGCGCAGGTTGGTGTCGCGCAGGTCGGCGCCGATCAGGTCGGCGGTGCGCAGGTCGGCGCCGCTGAGGTCGGCGGCGATCAGGTAGGCGCCGCGCAGGTTGGCTCCGCGCAGGTCGGCTCCCTTGAGGCGGGCGCCCATCAGGTCGGCGCCGCGGTGGTTCTTGCGGCGGCCCGGGGCCTTGGCGCGTACGAGTTCGCTGGCCTGGAGGAGCAGGGGGTTGACGTCCTGGCGCAGGGCGTCGGTGTCGAGGGTGGTGAGGGTGTCGGCGTCGGCCCGGGTCAGGGCCTCGGTGCGGGTCAGTGCCGTGCGCAGGGCCGGGTGGAGCGGGGCGGCGGCGGGGAGGGTGAGGGCCTCGGCGAGGTAGGCGAGCAGTTCGTGCAGCCGGCGCATCACGGGGAAGGCCTCGAACATCGCGGTCCGGGTTTCGGGGTGCGCGCGCCAGTCGCGGCCGCCGAAGGTGACCTGGGAGACCTGTTGTCCCGCCCCGAAGCAGTCGAAGACGGTGCAGCCCTGGAAGCCCGTGTCGCGCAGCCGGGTGTGGATGCCGCAGCGGAAGTCCTGGCGGAGGTTCGTGCAGGGGGTGCCGGCGGCTTTGTTCACGGCGAAGTCGGTGGACTTGGCGAAGGGCAGGGCGACGCAGCAGAGCGCGAAGCAGTTGGCGCAGTCTGCCTGGAGGACGGGGAGGGCGGGGAGGCCGGGAAGGGGGGTGGACACCCCTCCATTGTTACCGGAGCCGTTACCGGAGGCGCTTGATCCGTTGGGGGCCGGCGGTGAGCATGCCCCTATGACAGAACTGATCGCCGTCGCCCTCATCACCGTGCTCGCGGTGATCAGCCCGGGTGCGGACTTCGCCATGGTCGTCAGGAACAGCTACCTCTACGGGCGGCCCACCGGGCTGTTCGCGGCCGCGGGGGTCGCGGCGGGCGTGCTGGTGCACGTCAGCTACACGATGCTCGGGGTGGGGCTGCTGATCGCCTCGTCCACCGCTCTGTTCACGGCGATCAAGCTCGCCGGGGCCGCGTACCTGGTGTGGATCGGCATCCGTACCTTCCGGGCGCGGGACGGGCTGACGGTGGACCTGGAGTCGAAGTCCGCGCTGAGTCCGCTGGGGGCGCTGCGGTCGGGGTTCTTGACGAACGTGCTGAATCCGAAGACGACGCTGTTCGTGGTGTCGACGTTCACGCAGGTCGTCGAGCCGGGGACGCCGGCGTGGCGGCAGGTGGGGTACGGGCTGTTCATGTCGGCCGCGCACCTGGTGTGGTTCGGGGCGGTGGCGCTGTTCTTCTCGGACGTGCGGCTGCGCGAGCGGATGCTGAAGGCGCAGAAGACGCTGAACCGGGCGATCGGGTCGGTGCTGGTGGGGCTGGGGGTCGGGCTGGGCCTGGCGCGCTGAGCGCCCGGCCGGGGCTGGTGCCGGGGGTTACCTGTGGGTAGCGTGCGGCGGCATGGATGCTGAGGACGGGTTCTACGCACGGCTCGACGCGGGGCGGTTCGTGGCGGGCGAGGCTACGCGCGGTCCGTGGGACGCGGCCGCGCAGCACGCCGGGCCGCCGGCCGCGCTGCTGGCGCGGGCGGTGGACGAGCGGGCCGGGGCGCGGGAGGACATGCGGATCGCGCGCGTGACGTACGAGATCCTGCGGCCGGTGCCGATCGGCGCGCTGGAGATCACCACGAGCGTGCTGCGGGCGGGCCGGAGCACGGAGCTGGTGGAGGCGGCCCTGACGCCCGAGGGCGGGTCCGGGCCGGTGATGCTGGCGCGGGCGCTGCGGATCCGGGTGGCGGGGGAGCCGGTGCCTGCGGTGGCGCCGGGGGCGGTGGTGCCGACTCCGGGGGAGGCGGTGGAGTCGCCGTTCTTCCCGGTGCCGTGGGAGCAGGGGTACCACTCCTCGGTGGAGGCCCGGTTCGCGGACGGGTCCTTCACGGAGCCGGGGCCGGGGACCTGCTGGATGCGGATGCGGGTGCCGCTGGTGGCCGGGGAGGCGGTCCGGCCGCTGGACCGGGTGCTGGTGGCCGCCGATTCGGGGAACGGGATCAGCGCGGTCATGGACTTCGGCCGGTTCGTCTTCGTCAACGGGGACCTCACGGTGCACCTGCACCGGCATCCGGTGGGGGAGTGGGTGTGCGTGGAGTCCCGTACGAGCGTGGACGCGGGCGGCATCGGGCTGGCGGACGCCCGGCTGCACGATGAGAAGGGTCCGATCGGGCGCGGGGCGCAGAGCCTGTTCGTGGCGCCGCGCTGAGCCCAACCCCGTTGGGGCGGGGTGGAGTCGGTGTGGTGCTCGCAGCCCGCGGGGATGCGGGAGCTGCCCTTCCGTCCGGGCGCGGACGGGAGGGGCCGGGGTTGCGGGAGTGGCCCTTGAGGGTGTCGGCGGGCCCGGTGTGGTCCGTACCGGAAGGCAATCAGTCGGAAGAGCTGACCGGATGGGCCGACAGTAGGGATGATTCGACACGGGTGGCGTTTGCTCCGATAAAAGGACGTGCATGGGGGAGGGTTGACGGATGCGCAGATTCTGGGTGATCGGCGGGGTCGGCTTCGGGGCGTGCCTGTGCTTCCTGCTCCTGCTCGTGGTCGGCACCTATTCGGCGGCCGCCGGGCTGCAGAGCGGGGCCGGAGGGCGCTTGGCGGGGCTCGTCAAGGGGGCCGTGCCGGGGAAGTACCAGTCCCTGGTGCAGAAGTGGGGCGTGCTGTGCCCGACCCTGACGCCGGCCGTGCTCGCCGCGCAGCTCTACTCCGAGAGCGGCTGGGACCCGAACGTCACCAGTCCGGCCGACGCGCGGGGCATCGCCCAGTTCATCCCGGGCACCTGGGCCACCCACGGCATCGACGGTGACGGTGACGGCGACCGCGACATCTGGGACCCGAACGACGCGATCCCGTCGGCGGCTTCGTACGACTGCGACCTCGCGCGGTACGTGGCCAAGGTGCCCGGCGACCCGGTCGCGAACATGCTGGCGGCCTACAACGCGGGCCCCGGCGCGGTGCTCCAGAACCAGGGCGTGCCCCCGTACCGCGAGACCCAGGGCTACGTGAAGGCCATCACGACCCTCGCCAAGAGCTTCGAGGCGCCCGTCGGGCGGGTGGCGCCCTCGCAACAGGCGGCCGGCGCCATCTACTTCGCGCAGAAGCAGCTGGGGACGCCGTACCTGTGGGGCGGCAACGGGACGGCCGATCAGAACGGGCGGTTCGACTGTTCGGGGCTGACGAAGGCGGCGTACGAGACGGTGGGGATCGAGCTGCCGCGCGTGGCGAACGATCAGTACAACGCCGGATCCCACCCTTCGCGGGCCGAGTTGCTGCCCGGTGATCTCGTCTTCTTCTCCGACGATCTGACGAACTCCCGTGAGATCAGGCACGTCGGGATGTACGTGGGCGGCGGCTACATGATCAACGCTCCGTACACCGGTGCGGTCATCCGCTTCGACAAGATCGACACGCCCGACTACTTCGGCGCGACCCGGGTGACCAGGGACGGCGCGGAGGCCCTTCCGGAGCGTGCGGCGGCCACCCCCGGTGCGTAGCGACACTGCGTGAAGCGCAGGCCTTGAGCTGCGACGACGAATCACTCTTGGATAACGTTGGAGTGATCATTCGGTGGAGAGTGGAACGTAGCCGCCAGAACGGGCGTTCCATGAGCACGGGGGCTGATCGGCGGGGGGAGTTGAAGGGGCGCACACCGCCGTGCGCCCGCAGGGGACTAGGCAGGCAAGGGGCCGCGTCGCATGGCTGGACTCACAACGGGTGGGCCGAATGTGGATGTCGGCCTGCTGTACGAGATCAACGGCCTTGCCCGGCACGCCCCGGGCTGGTTCGACCGGGGCGTCGCGCTCCTCGGCGGCTACGGGCTGCCGCTCGCCATGTTCCTGCTGATGCTGTGGTGTTGGCGCGGGGCCCGGCGCCAGGACGAGATCCCGGCCGCCGAATCCTTCGCCGCGCTGGTGTGGGCGCCGCTCGGCGCCGCCATCGCCCTGCTCGTGAACGTGCCGCTGCGCGGGTTCGTGGCGCGGCCGCGGCCGTTCCTCCAGCACGAGGGGCTGGAGGTGCTCGGCGGTCTGGGCGGCGGGCCGGGCGCCGGCTACTCCTTCGTCAGCGACCACGCCACCTTGATGATGGCGCTCGGCGTCGGGGTGTTCCTGGCGCACCGGCGGCTCGGGCTGATCGGGATCGCGCTGGCGCTGGCGGAGGGGCTGTGCCGGGTGTACCTGGGCGTGCACTACCCGACGGACGTCATCGGCGGCTTCGCCCTCGGCACCGCCGTCGTGCTGCTCCTGGCGCCGCTCGCCATGGCCGCGCTGGCCCCGCTGGTACGGGCGCTCGCGCGGACGCCGCGCGCGGGGCGGCTGGTACGGGCCGGGGAGCGGGTCGTGGCCCGCCCGGTCGGGCTGGCGCAGCGGCCGCCGGAGAGCGACCTCGCGGCCTAGGAGGCCGGGTCAGGCCGGGGTCAGGCCGGGGTCGGCCCGGGGTGCGGCCGGGGTCAGCCCGGGGGCCAGAGGGCCAGGAGCGTGGCGGCCAGGAGGCACAGCGCGGCCGCGCCGAAGCAGAGCCGGACCGCCGTCGGGCGCGGGCGTGGGCGGGGTCGGGGCCTCATCGGGGGTCGTCCCCGCCGTCCGGGCCGGAGCGGCCCCCGTCGTCGTCGCGGCGGTAGCGGGAGCGCAGCCACAGTCCGGTGGCCACGGCCGCCGCGGTGGTGACGCCGATGGCCAGCGCCACGTCGCCGGGGCCGTCCGCCGAGCCCACGGGCCTGGCCCAGGCTGCCGCGGCCGGGGTGAACGCGATCAGCAGGGCCCAGAGGAGGGCCGCGAGGCGGGGTGCGGTTCCTGGCATGACTCAAGGGCAGCCGCTCCCGTGCCGCCCGGCCACCCGGGCCGTCCGAACGGGCGACACGCCCGGCCGCGGGGCAGGGGGTCCGGGGGCTACCCCGCGGCGGGGCCGGTGGCGTGGCCGGCGGCGTCCTTGCGGGCCAGGTCGCGGGAGCGGCGGGCCGGGCCGGTCCAGCCGCAGCTGCAGACGGCCAGACAGAAGGAGCCGCGTTCCGCGGTGCTCGTGTGGTGTCCGGGCGGTGGCTGCGGCGGCTCCAGGAGGTGACGCGGCAGCGGAACGGCGGTAACCGGAGGGGCCAGGGTCGCTTCGGTGTGCGGATCCACGACTCCACCGTACCCGGTCCGGTCCGGTGGGGGACGGGTCCCGGAGAGCGGCCGGCCGTGACGGGAAACCCCGGACCTCGTTAAGCGGAGCGGGTGGGGGCCTCGGGCAAACAGCGGTCACGCGTTGGGGGTTGGCGGCGATGGTGGTGCACCAGCACAGGTGGCGGCGCGGGCGCGCGGGCGAGGCGGTGCTCGCGGTCTGCGTCGCGATGAGCGTCGCCGCCCTCGGCGGATGCGGGGCTGCGAGCGGTACCGGAACCGGGGCGGCGGCCGACGACCGGCCGCCCGGGGATCCCGTCGCGGCCGTCCGCGGGGCGGCCGACGCGCTCACCGCCACCGGGAGCGCCCGGGCCCGTACCGCGATGGAGATGGCCACCGGCGGGACCGTGGTCACCATCCGCGGGGAGGGCGGCGTCGACTTCAGGAAGCGGATGGGGCAGCTGCTGGTGATGCTGCCCGCCGATGTGACCGGCAAGCCGGAGCACCGGCCCATCACCGAACTGCTCGTCCCCGGCGCGCTCTACATGAAGAACCGGGGCGCCGGAGTGCCCGACGACAAGTGGGTCCGCCTCGACACGGCCGCCCTCTCCGACGGGAACCTCGTCACCGGCGGCGCCACCGATCCGCTGGCCGCCGCCGAGCTGCTGCGCGGGGCGCGGGAGGTGACGTACGTGGGGCGGACCGAGGTGGCGGGCACCTCGGTGCGGCACTACCGGGGCACGACGGACATCGGGCGGGCCGCGCAGAGCGCCTCGCCGGGGGTCAAGGGGGCGCTGGAGGCGGCGGCGAAAGGGTTCAGCAAGGACAGCGTGCCGTTCGACGCGTACCTGGACGACGAGGGGCGCCTGCGCAAGGTCAGGCACCGCTTCAGCTACGTCAAGAATGGCGTGATCGATGTCTCGTCCACCACGCTGCTGTACGGGTTCGGGACTCCGGTGACCGTCGTATTGCCCGCAAGCGGGGACATTTACGCCGGGAAGATCGCCGACTAGGCGGTGTGGTGGGCCCGGACGGTGCGTCCGGGCCATGGACCCGCTATCCGGAAATGGTCCATCCGTGTCATGCGCGGCACGGCGTGCGATCCCTAGGCTGGGGAGCCGAGCGCCGACGGGCGAAGGCGGCAGAGAGAGGTGACACGCGTGACTCCCGCAGGCGGTACGACGGTGCAGGACCACGTGGCGCTCGCCGAGATCGAGCTCTGTGGTGAGCTGATCATCGCGGCCTCGGCGGCGGTGGAGGAGCGGCTGAGCCAGGACCGGATCGACGAAGTGCTGATGGCCATCTGTCTCTAGGACGCGGCCCGCCCCCGGGGTGCGGCGCCGTTGCCGGGGGCCGTCGCCCCCGGACCCCCGCGTCCGTCAGGTGCGCAGCAGGCGGGCGATGGCCTTCGTGGCTTCCTCCACCTTCGCGTCGATCTCCGTACCGCCCTTGACGGCCGCGTCGGCGACGCAGTGGCGCAGGTGCTCCTCCAGGAGCTGGAGGGCGAAGGACTGGAGGGCCTTCGTGCTCGCCGAGACCTGGGTGAGTATGTCGATGCAGTAGACGTCCTCGTCGACGAGCCGCTGGAGGCCGCGGATCTGGCCCTCGATCCGGCGCAGCCGCTTGAGGTGCTCGTCCTTCTGGTGGTGGTAGCCGTGGACGGCTCCGGAGCCCTCCGTCTCGATGGTCGTCATGCGTCCTCCCGTGGTCCGGAATGAGGGGTGCATACCCCTCATGGGTATAGGGTACTGGGCCCCGGCTCGCTGGACGGGGGTCCGTGACGCCCACTGTGCCCGATGGAGGACACTGGGGAACCGCCGGTTAGCCGTGGCCGGGGGATGCGCCTAGCATCAGCCTGACCGAATCCAATGCACCCCGAGGACCTCACGTGCGATTTCGTCTGACCCCCAGGGAGACGAGCTTCTACGACATGTTCGCCGCATCCGCGGACAACATCGTCACGGGCTCCAAGCTCCTGATGGAACTGCTCGGAGCGGATCCCTCCGCCCGGGCCGAGATCGCGGAGCGGATGCGGGCGGCGGAACACGCGGGGGACGACGCCACCCATGCGATCTTCCACCAGCTGAACTCCTCCTTCATCACGCCGTTCGACCGCGAGGACATCTACAACCTCGCGTCGAGCCTCGACGACATCATGGACTTCATGGAGGAGGCCGTCGACCTGGTCGTCCTCTACAACGTCGAAGAACTCCCCAAGGGCGTCGAGCAGCAGATCGAGGTACTGGCGCGGGCGGCGGAACTGACCGCCGAGGCCATGCCCCACCTGCGCACCATGGACAACCTGACCGAGTACTGGATCGAGGTCAACCGGCTGGAGAACCAGGCGGACCAGATCCACCGCAAGCTGCTCGCCCAGCTCTTCAACGGCAAGTACGACGCCATGGAGGTGCTGAAGCTCAAGCAGATCGTCGATGTGCTCGAAGAAGCCGCCGACGCGTTCGAGCACGTCGCGAACACGGTGGAGACCATCGCGGTCAAGGAGTCCTGAACCTCGTGGACACCTTTGCTCTGATCGTGACCATCGGTGTCGCGCTCGGCTTTACCTATACGAACGGCTTCCACGACTCGGCGAACGCCATCGCCACCTCCGTCTCGACCCGGGCCCTGACCCCGCGGGCGGCGCTGGCGATGGCCGCGGTGATGAACCTCGCCGGTGCCTTCCTCGGCAGCGGGGTGGCCAAGACGGTCAGCGAGGGCCTGATCGCGACGCCCCACGGCAACCGGGGGATGTGGATCCTCTTCTCCGCGCTGGTCGGCGCGATCGTCTGGAACCTGATCACCTGGTACTTCGGTCTGCCCTCGTCCTCCTCGCACGCCCTCTTCGGCGGCATGGTGGGCGCGGCCCTGGCCGGCGGGACCGAGGTCATCTGGTCCGGGGTGATCGACAAGGTCGTCATCCCGATGTTCGTCTCCCCGGTGGTCGGCCTCGTCGTCGGTTACCTGGTCATGGTCGCCATCCTGTGGATGTTCCGCCGGTCCAATCCGCACAAGGCCAAGCGCGGCTTCCGGATCGCGCAGACCGTGTCGGCGGCGGGCATGGCGCTGGGCCACGGCCTCCAGGACGCCCAGAAGACGATGGGCATCGTGGTGATGGCGCTGGTCATCGCCGACGTGCAGGGCGCGGGGGACGCGATCCCGATCTGGGTCAAGATCGTCTGCGCCGTGATGCTGTCGCTGGGCACCTACGCGGGCGGCTGGCGCATCATGCGCACGCTCGGCCGCAAGATCATCGAGCTGGACCCGCCGCAGGGCTTCGCGGCGGAGACCACCGGTGCTTCGATCATGTTCGGCTCGGCCTTCCTCTTCCACGCGCCGATCTCCACCACCCACGTGATCACCTCGGCGATCATGGGCGTGGGCGCGACCAAGCGCGTGAACGCGGTCCGCTGGGGCGTCGCGAAGAACATCATCCTCGGCTGGTTCATCACCATGCCGGCCGCGGCCCTGGTGGCGGCGGTCAGCTTCTGGATCGTGGACCTCGCCTTCGTGTCGTAGCGGCGGCCGTACGAAAGCGGGCCGGCTCCCCCCACCCAGGGGGAGCCGGCCCTTTTCTTTCGCCTTGCGGTGGCACCGCCATGCAGCACCGCAGGACGTTCCTCACATCCCGGTCTAGCCGAAGCGGCCGGAGATGTAGTCCTCGGTGGCCTGGACGGACGGGTTGGAGAAGATCCGGTCCGTGTCGTCGATCTCGACCAGCTTGCCCGGCTGACCGACGGCGGCCAGGTTGAAGAAGGCGGTGCGGTCGGAGACGCGGGCGGCCTGCTGCATGTTGTGCGTCACGATGACGATCGTGAAGCGCTCCTTCAGCTCGCCGATCAGGTCCTCGATGGCGAGGGTGGAGATCGGGTCCAGGGCCGAGCAGGGCTCGTCCATCAGCAGGACCTGCGGCTCGACCGCGATGGCGCGGGCGATGCACAGGCGCTGCTGCTGGCCGCCGGAGAGGCCGGAGCCCGGCTTGTTCAGGCGGTCCTTGACCTCGTTCCAGAGGTTGGCGCCCCGGAGCGACTTCTCCACGATCTCGGTGAGCTCGGACTTCTTGTAGCTGCCGTTCAGGCGCAGGCCCGCCGCCACGTTGTCGAAGATCGACATGGTGGGGAAGGGGTTCGGGCGCTGGAAGACCATGCCGACGGTGCGGCGGACCGCGACCGGGTCCACGCCGGCCCCGTACAGGTTCTCGTCGTCCAGCAGCACCTTGCCCTCGACGCGGCCGCCGGGGGTGACCTCGTGCATGCGGTTCAGGGTGCGCAGGAAGGTGGACTTGCCGCAGCCGGAGGGGCCGATGAAGGCGGTCACGGAGCGGGGTTCCACGGTCATCGAGATGTCATCGATGGCCTTGTGGGTGCCGTAGAAGGCAGAGAGGCCGCTGACGTCGATTCGCTTGGCCATGAGGGGTCACTTCGCTTTCATGTGGTCACCGCGGCGGAGCCGCAAAGGGGCTCGCTCTTAGCGACCGGTCTTCGGGGCCTTCCAGCGGGCGATGCCGCGGGCCACCAGATTGAGGATCATGACGAAGGCGATCAGTACGAGCGCTGCGGCCCACGCACGGTCGTAGGAGGCGTCACTGCCGACCTTGTACTGCTCCCAGATGTACAGCGGGAGGGAGGACTGAGCACCTTCGAAGGGGTTGCCGTTGATCAGCTGGGAACCGAAGACCAGCAGCATGATCGGCGCGGTCTCACCGGCGATGCGTGCCACAGCCAGCATGACACCGGTCGAGATGCCGCCGATGGCCGTGGGCAGGACGACCTTGAGGATCACCCGCCACTTCGGCACGCCGAGGGCCAGAGCGGCCTCGCGCAGCTCGTTCGGGACGAGCTTGAGCATCTCCTCGGTGGAGCGGACCACGACCGGCATCATCAGGATCGACAGGGCCATCGAGCCGGCGAACCCGGAGGGGCCGAAGCCGAGCATCAGGTTCCACGTCGTGAGGATGAACAGGCCCGCGACGATGGAGGGGATGCCGGTCATCACGTCGACGAAGAAGGTGACGGACCGGGCGAGCGAGCCCTTGCCGTACTCGACCAGGTAGACGGCGGTCAGCAGGCCGATGGGGGCCGCGATCAGGGTGGCCAGGGCGACCTGCTCGATCGTGCCGAGCAGCGCGTGGTAGACGCCGCCGCCCTCGTCGAAGCTGGTCACGCCGTTCATCGAGTGGGTGAGGAAGGCCCCGTCGAGGGCCTTCAGGCCGCGGCTGACCGTGGTCCACAGCAGCGAGAGCAGCGGGATGACGGCGAGGACGAAGCAGACCCACACGACGGAGGTGGCGACGCGGTCCTTGGCCTGGCGGCGGTTCTCGACGACCGCGCTGGCGGTGTACGTGATGACGACGAAGAGCAGCGCGGCGAGCAGGCCCCACTGGATCTTGCTGTCGAGGCCGGCGACCGCGCCGATGCCGGCGCCGAGGGCGATCGACAGGACGCCGATGCCCGCGGGGGCCCAGCGGGGCAGGCCGCCCCGGGTGAGGCCGGCGGGCGCGGTGGACTTGCGGGCCCCGACGGGGCGCTGGTCCTGGAGTGCGTGGCTCATCAGGCGTTCGCCCCCGAGAAGTCCTTGCGACGGGCGATGATCAGGCGCGCGGCGCCGTTGACCAGCAGGGTGAGCAGGAAGAGGACCAGGCCGGAGGCGATCAGCGCGTCGCGGCCGAACTCGTTGGCCTCGTCGAACTTCGCGGCGATGTTCTGCGCGAAGGTGCCGCCGCCCGGGTTCAGGACGTGCAGCGAGATGAGGAAGCTCGGGGAGAGGACGGTGGCCACGGCCATGGTCTCGCCGAGGGCGCGGCCGAGGCCGAGCATGGAGGCGGAGATGACGCCGGAGCGGCCGAAGGGCAGCACCGACATGCGGATGACCTCCCAGCGGGTCGCGCCGAGGGCCAGGGCGGCTTCCTCGTTCATGCGCGGGACCTGGAGGAAGACCTCGCGGCTGACGCTGGTCACGATCGGCAGGATCATGATCGCGAGCAGGATGCCGACGGTGAAGAGCGAGCGGGCGACACCGACCTGGGTCTTCTCGAAGAGGTAGGTCCAGCCGAAGAACTGGTCGAGCCAGAGGTTCAGCCCGTTCAGCTGCGGCACGAGGAAGAGGGCGCCCCAGATGCCGTAGACGATCGACGGCACGGCGGCCAGCAGGTCGACCACGTAGGCGAGGGGCGCGGCCAGCTTGCGCGGCGCGTAGTGCGAGATGAACAGGGCGATGCCGACGGCGATCGGAACCGCGATGACCATCGCGATGATCGAGCTGACGACGGTGCCGAAGAGCAGGACGGCGATGCCGAAGACGGGGGGCTTCGAGGAGGCGTTCCAGTCGAAGGTGGTGAGGAAGTTCCCCTCGTTCTGCGACAGGGCGATGGTGGCGCGGTAGGTGAGGAAGGCGGCGATCGACGCCATGATCACCAGGAGCAGGATGCCGGAGCCCTTGGAGAGCCCGGCGAAGATCTTGTCACCGGCGCGGCCGGTGGACCTCGTGCTCTTGGAGACAGGCGGAGCCTGGTCTATCTGGGTGGGTGTGGTGGAAGCCATGGTCTTTCCGGTCTGTGTGGGGGGCAGGCCCCCTGGCGGCGGTGCACCGGATCCCCCCGGGTGGAGGGGGAGGTTCCCGGGCCCGGTCCGCCCCGGACGGGGGGCGGACCGGACCTCGGGCGACTGCTAGCGACTGCTGGTGACTACTAGGACAGCGACTTGACGACTTCGCGGACCTTGGTGTTGATCTCGGCCGGGATCGGGGCGTAGCCGTTGTCGGAGAGGACCTTCTGGCCCGAGTCCGAGGCGGTGTAGTCCAGGAAGGACTTCACGGTGCCCAGGGTCTCGGCCTTGTTGCCCTTGTCGCAGACGACCTCGTACGTGACCAGGACGATCGGGTACGCGCCCTCGGCCTTGGTGGTGTAGTCGAGCTTCAGCGCCAGGTCCGAGCCGGTGCCGGCGATCTTCGCGGCGGCGATGGCCTTGGAGGCGTTCTCGGCGCTGGCCTTGACCGGGGTGCCGGCGCCGGTGTTGACGTCGACCGTCTTGATGCTCTGCGAGCTGGCGTAGGAGAGCTCGAAGTAGCCGATCGCGCCGTCGACGGCCTTGACCTGGGAGGCGACACCGGCGGAGCCGGAGGCGGCCTGGCCACCGGGGGCCGGCCACTTCTTCGCGGCGTCGTAGGTCCAGGCTTCGGGGGCGGCGGCCTTGAGGTACTTGCCCAGGTTCTCGGTGGTGCCCGAGTCCTCGGAGCGGTGGAAGGCCTGGATGGCGGTGGAGGGAAGCGTGACGCCGGGGTTCAGCTTCTTGATCGCCTCGTCGTCCCACTTCTTGATCTTGTCGTTGAAGATGTTGGCGATCGTGGCGGCGTCGAGGTTCAGCTTGTCGACGCCGGCGACGTTGAAGCCGAGGGCGATCGGGCCGCCGACCATCGGCAGGTTGATGCCCTGGCCGCCGGTGCAGACCTTCTTCGAGTCCTCGACCTGGTCGGGCTTGAGCGCGGAGTCCGAACCGGCGAAGCCGACGGTGCCCTGGTTGAAGGCGACGATGCCCTCACCGGAGGAGGAGGACTTGTAGTTCACCTCGACGCCGGAACAGGCGGCCATGTAGTTCTTCACCCACAGGTCGACCGCGTTCTTCTGCGCGGAGGAGCCGGAAGCGAGGAGCTTGCCCTTGGCGCCGTCGCACTTGATGTCGCCCGGGGCGGGGGCGGAGGCCTTGGGGCTGCTGCCACCGGCGTCGGTCTTGGTGTTGTTGTCCGAGCCGCACGCCGTGAGGACCAGGGCGCCGGACACGACGAGGGCCCCGAGGGCGGAGGCACGAAGCCGGTTCTTGCGCTGAAGCTTCACTTTCGGGTGTTCCTTCCGAGGAGCCGCCGGCCGCTTTCTGATTCGGGGCGGCGTGCGAAGAGGACTACGGGGTCGCGGGGGCGGACACCTTCGTTTCCGAAGCGGCTCGCACCTTGCAGTACTGAAATTAGGCAGAAGAGGTGAAGCCGTCGGCCGCGCTTGGTGAACGGGGGGTGAACCGTGGCGGACGGCCCGGTGCGGATGGGGTGGTTTGTACCTGGGCGTAATCGGGCGTTATCCGCCCGTTATCCGCCCGTGACCTTCTCCTGGCCGTCGGTGGGGGTGGCCGGTTTTCGCCGCTCCGGGCCCGGCCCCTGGTGTCCGCCCGGGCCTCTTCGCCTCAATCGCCGGCGGGGCTGGATTGGGTCGGCGTGAGTCGTCTCCTTGGGCCTCGGGGGGCAACTTCAGCCTCGCCGGCGTTTGAGGCGCGGGCGCGGAGCGCCGTGGGGTGACGGGTCCGGGCGGAGCCCGGGGAACGGTGGAAGGGCGGGTAGGGGACCTCTCCGCGAAGCGGCGCACCCACCCGCAGGCTCGGGACGGCCCCGGACGGAGTCCGGCGCAGCTGTCCGAATCCCGGGAGGCGCGCCCGCGCCCCCGGCTGGGGGCAACGGCCCCGTCCGAGGGCCCACGGGCGGAATTCCGCGCAGGGTGCCGAGGCCGGCGAGGGCCGGCGAGGGCGGGGTCAGAGGGGGGTTGGGACCGGGTGCCAGAGGTGGTGGAAGGAGAGGCGGGCGGCCAGGGCGGCGTGGCGTTGGTCGGCGTGCAGGACGCCGAGGGCGTAGGCGGTGGCCGGGGCGATGCGGGGGGTGCGGGCCGCCGTCGCCGAGGCGGTGGCGGCCTCGGAGGCGTCCCGGTGCCGGTCGAGCGCCTCGCCGGCCGCCGCGAGCCGGGCCACGTCCTCGCCCAGCGCCTCCCGCGCGTACCGGTGCACCCGCAGGAGCCGGCGCACCTCGTGCCAGGCGCTGTCCTCGTGCGCCGAGTACGGGGTGCTCTCGCGGGCGTCGGGCAGCGTGTGCAGGGCCTCGTCCAGGCGGGCCCCGGCGGCCGCCGCCAGCGGGACCAGGACCTCCTCGGTCTTCCCCCGCGCCGCGACGGGGTCCAGCGGGACCTCCGAGGCCAGCACCGCGACGGCGTCCGCCACCGCGTGGAAGCGGGACGAGCCGAGGGCCTGGAGGGTCGCGGAGTGCGCCCTGGTCCGCGCCAGCGTGAGCTGCCGCTCCAGCAGCGCCCCCGCCCGCGCGGAGCCCACCGTGAGCGCCCCGGCCGTCCCCCGCGGCGCCGGGACCTCGGGGGCGGCCGACAGCCGCTGGAGGGCCTCCATGAGGCGGGACAGCCGGGCGGCGTACGCGTGCTCGTCGGCCAGCGTCGAGGACAGCCAGACGAGCTCGGTGCGCAGGGAGTCCGCCCACGCGGACTCCGTCACCACCCGGAAGGTGCCGAGGGAGCCGGCGATGCGCCGCGCGGCCCCCCGCAGGCGGCGCGCCGCTTCGCTGCTCACCGCCGCGTCGGACCCGCTCTCCTCGTGCACGCGCAGCCCCCGCAGGAACGCGGTGGCCTGGGAACGCAGGTAGACGCCGAGCACGTCACCTGCGGTCGGGTCATGGTTTGGCTGAGCCACGCCGGCGCCTCCGGGCGTCTATGAGCATCTCCTGTACGTGCCGCAGCGGCTGGCCCTCGGCGTCGGTGCTGTGCCGGGTCCATTCGCCGTCCGGTCCCAGGTGCCAGGACGAGGTGTCGTCGGACATGCCGGTCTCCAGCAGCCGGTCCAGGGCCGCGCGGTGGGCGGGGTCGGCGACCCTGACCAGTGCCTCGATGCGGCGGTCGAGGTTGCGGTGCATCATGTCGGCGCTGCCGATCCACACCTCGGGTTCGCCGCCGTTGCCGAAGGCGAAGACCCGGGAGTGCTCCAGGAAGCGGCCGAGGATCGAGCGGACCCTGATGTTCTCCGACAGCCCCGGCACCCCGGGCCGTACGGCGCAGATGCCGCGGACCCAGATGTCGACCGGTACGCCCGCCCGGGCGGCCCGGTAGAGGGAGTCGATGAGGGCCTCGTCGACGATCGAGTTCATCTTGAGCCGGACGTAGGCCGGGCGGCCCAGCCGGTGGTGGTCGGCTTCCTTGTCGATGCGCGAGATCAGCCCGTCGCGCAGGGATTTCGGTGCGGTCAGCAGGCGGCGGTAGGTCTCGCGCCGGGAGTAGCCGGACAGCCGGTTGAAGAGGTCGGAGAGGTCCGCGCCGACCTGTGGGTCGGCGGTGAGCAGGCCGAGGTCCTCGTACAGGCGGGCGGTCTTGGGGTGGTAGTTGCCGGTGCCCACGTGCGAGTAGCGGCGCAGCGTGTCGCCCTCCTGGCGGACGACGAGCGAGAGCTTGCAGTGGGTCTTGAGGCCGACCAGGCCGTAGACGACGTGGCAGCCGGACTCCTCCAGCTTGCGCGCCCACTTGATGTTGGCCTGTTCGTCGAAACGGGCCTTGATCTCGACGAGGACGAGGACCTGCTTGCCGGATTCCGCGGCGTCTATCAGGGCGTCGACGATCGGGGAGTCGCCCGAGGTGCGGTAGAGCGTCTGCTTGATCGCGAGGACGTCCGGGTCGGCGGCGGCCTGCTCCAGGAAGGCCTGTACGGAGGTGGAGAAGGAGTCGTACGGGTGGTGGAGCAGGACGTCGCGTTCGCGCAGCGCGGCGAAGATGTCGGGCGCGGAGGCGGACTCGACCTCGGCGAGGTCGCGGTGGGTGCCGGCGACGAACTTGGGGTACTTCAGCTCGGGCCGGTCCAGGGAGGCGATCCCGAAGAGGGCCGTCAGGTCGAGCGGGCCGGGCAGCGGGTAGACCTCGGCGGCGGAGACCTTCAGCTCCTGCACCAGGAGGTCCAGGACGCCGGGGTCGATGGACTCCTCGACCTCCAGGCGCACGGGCGGGCCGAAGCGGCGCCGCATGAGCTCCTTCTCCAGGGCCTGGAGGAGGTTCTCGGCGTCGTCCTCCTCGACCTCCAGGTCCTCGTTGCGGGTCACGCGGAACATGTGGTGCGCGAGCACCTCCATGCCGGGGAAGAGCTCCTCCAGGTGCGCGGCGATGACGTCCTCCAGCGGGACGTAACGCTGCGGGGAGGCCTCCAGGAAGCGGGAGAGCAGCGGCGGCACCTTGACGCGGGCGAAGTGCCGGTGGCCGCTGACGGGGTTGCGCACGACGACGGCCAGGTTCAGCGACAGCCCCGAGATGTACGGGAAGGGGTGCGCGGGGTCCACGGCCAGCGGGGTGAGCACCGGGAAGATCTGGTTGCGGAACAGGGTGAAGAGGCGGGCCTGCTCCTTCTCGGTGAGGTCGGGCCACCGGATGAGGTGGATGCCCTCCTCGGCGAGCTGCGGGGCGATGTCGTGCTGGTAGCAGGCGGCGTGCCGGGCCATGAGCTCGCGCGAGCGGGTCCAGATCAGGTCCAGCACCTCGCGGGGCTGGAGGCCTGAGGCCGAACGGGTGGCGACGCCGGTCGCGATGCGGCGCTTGAGGCCGGCGACGCGGACCATGAAGAACTCGTCGAGGTTGCTCGCGAAGATCGCGAGGAAGTTGGCGCGCTCCAGCAGCGGGGTGTTCGGGTCCTCGGCGAGCTCCAGCACGCGCTCGTTGAAGGCCAGCCAGCTGCGTTCCCGGTCGAGGAAGCGGTCCGCGGGCAGCTCGCCGGACTCGTCCTTGTCCTCGTAGGCGTCCAGATCGGCGTCCAGGTCGGGATCGAGGTCGACGTGGGGCCGGTGGGCGGCTATGGAACCGATGCGGGCCCTGGTCCGGGCCGTCTGGGCCTGGGCCTCCGCTTTGACCTGGTCCGGAGTCTGGCCCGTGGGGCGGGTCAGGGCGGAGGCGGGGGCTGCGGGGGACGGGTGCTGGGCGGGTACCTCGGTGGGGCCCGCGGGGCTCGCGCTCGGCTGGTGGCTCATGACTCCATTCTTCCGCGCACGGGGCAAGACAGGCGCGTCGGAAGTGTCGGCCGTCAGTCGGAGTCGGGGCTGCATGTCCGGAGACTGGCAAGCGCGTCTGAATGCCCGGTTAATGGCGTATGGCTTCCAGGGTCAGGCTGGCGCACGGTTCCCCCGGCCGGGCGACGGCGGCTCCCGGGGCGCGCTCCGGCGTGCCCCGGCCCCGTCCGGGGGTGCAGAAGAGGGGTGGGGAGGGGCGGGGAGGGGCGGGGAGGGGGCGGTCAGGCGCCGGGGCGGACCGGGCCGACGAGGGTGCCGGGGGCGACCTCCATCAGGCCCTCGGCGAAGGACGTGCCGGGGATCGCTCCGCCCGGGGCACGGAGCGTGAAGGAAGCCGCGTCCGCGGCGGCCTGGCGGGCGTCGTTCGGGACCTGGACGTCGAAGTGCACCGGGTGGCCGGGCCCGAAGGTGACCGCGGTGTCCTGGTCGCCGTAGTGGCCGGCGGTGACGGGGGCCGGCGCGCCGTGGCGGGAGAACCGCACGTCGGTCGGTGAGCCGGCCAGCCGGCAGGAGTCGTACCCGCGCGGCGCGGTCAGGGTGACGCGGTAGTGGTGGTGCCCCGCACTGGCGGGCGCCGCCGTGATCTCGGCCCTGTGGTTGGCCGGACGGCAGGCGGAGGGGGCGGCGGGGCCGCTCCCCGTCACCGGGGCGGCCGCTGCGACCGCGGGGGCCGCGGCGGCCAGCAGGACGGCGGCGAGGGCGACGGCGGTGGTGCGGGGGGCGCGCATGGGGGCTCCTTGCCTTGCTCGACGGCCCCGGGGGCGAGCCCTGCCGGAACCACGGTCGCTACGACCTGTTCCCCCTCAGGGCCGCCGGGAATGTCCCGGGACCGTCACGGTGGTACCGGATCGTCCCGGTACCACCGGCGTCCGCCCCCGCGCGCTCAGCTCTCCGTGCGGTACATGAGGTCCACCTCGTGGGTGGTGAAGCCGAGGCCCTCGTAGACCGCGAGGGCCGCCGGGTTGTCGGCGTCCACGTAGAGCATCGCCGTCGGCAGGCCCGAGGCGGCCAGGTGGTGCAGGCCGATGGCGGTGAGCGCCTTGCCGAGGCCGCCGCCCTGGGCGCCCGGGCGGACGCCGACCACGTAGACCTCGCCGAGCCGTTCCTCCGCGTGGACCTTCGTCCAGTGGAAGCCGACCAGCTCGCCGTCCCGCTCCGCGAGGAAGAACCCCTTCGCGTCGAACCACGGCTGGGCGATCCGGTCGTCCAGGTCCCGCTGCGTCAGCGCGCCCTGCTCGGGGTGGTGGGCGAAGGCGGCGGCGTTCGCCGCGAGCCAGGCGGCGTCGTCCTGGCCGGGGACGAAGGGGCGCACCGTCACGCCGGGCGGCAGGGCCGGCTCCGGGAGCGGGGCGGCGGCCTCGTCCAGGGGGCGGCGCAGCTGGCGCAGTTCGCGGAAGAGGGTCAGGCCGAGGACCTGGGCGAGGTGCCGCGCGGCGGACTTGCCGCCGTGCGCCCACACCCGGATCCGCTTGCCGGAGGCGTTCAGCAGGGCGGAGCCGAGCGCCCGGCCGTGGCCGCGCCCGCGCAGCGCGGGGTGCACGACGAGCTCGGCGGCGGGGGCCTCCACCGGGTCGGTGTCCTCCAGTTGCCCGTATCCGGTGAGCCGGCCGTCGGCGGTGAGGAGGAAGTGGCGGATCCCCTCGCGCGGGCCGCCGCGCAGCTGGAGGCGGCCCTGTTCGGAGACGGCGGTGGTGCCGTCGGTGCGGGCCGCTTCGTGGATGAGGGCCAGTACGGATACGGCCTGTTCCTCCGTCAGCTCGTCGAGGATCTCAATCTGCCGTCCCGGCTCCAGGGCCGCTGCTGCGTCAGTCATGCCCCGAGCCTACGACCGCGGCCGGGGGGCGCGGCGTCCCGCGGGCCGGGTGCGCGGAGGTTCTCGGCGGGTTCCCGGTCCGGCCCCGGCCGGTCCGCGAGCCTTCCGCGAGGCGAGCGAGACGCGTCCGCGACGCGTCCGCGACCCGTCCGCGACGCGTTGGCGGGCGGTGGTGGGCCCGTCGCGGGCAGGCCGTCGGCGGACTCCCCGCGAACTTCCCGCGGATCCCAACCGGCAGAGCCTCCGCCGATCCCCCGCCGGCCCGGCGCGCGCTCCTCGGCGCGGGCCCGGCCGCGACCCGTCCGCGGAACTGCCCCGTGGACCGCGCGCGTAACCAGCTCGCAACCCGATACCCCCTGTCGTGCTACGCGCGTTGACCATAGGCTGCGGCGGACCTCCCAAGTTGTCTCGCTGTCCACAAAGGGGAACAAATGTCAGCGAAGCCACAACGGCACCGCACGGCCCGCCGGTTGACCCTCTCCGCCCTCGCCCTCACCGCCGGGGCCGGAGCGCTGGTCGCCGCCGCTCTGCCGGCCGGTGCCGCGAGTGGCGGCGGAGCGGCCCCGAGCCGCACCGTCGACGTACAGATGCTGTCGTTCAACGATTTCCACGGCACGCTGGAGGCCCCGCAGGGCTCCTCCGGCACGGTGATCGAACGTCAGGCTGACGGCACCACCAAGTCGATACCCGCGGGCGGGGTCGAATACCTCGCGACCGCGCTGCGCGACGCCCGCAAGGGCCACGAGTACTCCGTCACGGCCGCGGCCGGCGACATGATCGGCGGCAGCCCGATGCTGTCCGGTCTCTTCCACGACGAGCCGACCGTCGAGGCGCTCAACAAGCTGAAGCTCGACGTCTCCAGCGTCGGCAACCACGAGTTCGACGAGGGCAAGACCGAGCTGCGCCGCATGGCGTACGGCGGCTGCCACCCGGTCGACGGCTGCTCCGAGTACGGCAAGGAGTACACGGGCGCCGAGTTCCAGTACCTGGCCGCGAACGTCACGGACGAGAAGACCAAGCGTCCGCTGCTGTCCCCCACCTTCATCTGGAAGAAGGGGGACGTGAAGATCGGCTTCATCGGCGTCACCCTGGAGGGCACGCCGGACGTCGTGACCGCCGACGGGGTCAAGGGCCTGAAGTTCGGCGACGAGGTCGAGACGATCAACAAGTACGCCGAAGAGCTGAACAAGCAGGGCGTGAAGTCGATCGTCGCGCTGATCCACGAGGGCGGTCTGCCCGCGAACGGCGCGTACAACTACGACTGCGACGCGGCGGGCGCCGGCGCCGGGATCTCGGGTGCGATCGTCGACATCGCCAAGAACGTCGACCCGAAGGTCGACGCGCTGGTGACGGGCCACACGCACCAGGCGTACTCCTGCAACATCCCCGACCCGGCGGGCAATCCGCGTACGGTCACCTCGGCCGCCTCGTACGGCCGGCTGTTCACGGACACCACGCTGACCTACGACCGGCAGACCAAGGACATCGTCCGTACGCCGGTCAGCTCGCCGAAGCCGGTCAACAAGCTCGTCTCCCGCGCCCTGCCCAAGGCCCCGGACATGACGGAGCTGATCACCCGCTGGAACGCCCTCGCCGCTCCGGTCGCGAGCCGTCCCATGGGCTTCATCTCCGCCGACATCGCGGGCCGCGGCTCCGAGGCGCCGGAGAAGCCGCTCGGCGACCTGATCGCCGACGCGCAGCTGGACGCGACGGCTCCGGCCGACCGGGGCGGCGCGCAGCTGGCGATCATGAACCCGGGCGGCATCCGCGCCGACCTGGCGTACAAGGCCGCGGGCGCCGAGGGCGACGGCGTCGTGACGTACGGCGAGTCCTACACGGTCCAGCCGTTCAACAACCTGATGAACGTCGTGGATCTGACCGGGGCGCAGCTGATCACCGCGCTCCAGCAGCAGGTCAGCGGTACGGTCAACGGCCCGAACCCGAAGATCCTCCAGGTCTCGAAGGGCTTCACCTACACCCTGGACCTGACCAGGTCGGGCGCGGACCGGATCGTCGTGGACTCGGTGCGGCTGAACGGCGCGGCCATCGACCCCGCCAAGACCTACCGGGTCGCGATGAACGAGTTCCTCGCGGGCGGCGGTGACGGCTTCACCGTCCTGAAGGACCACAAGAACAAGCTGGTCGGCGTCCCCGACCTGGAGGCCTTCAACGCCCTCCTGGCGAAGTCCACGGCGGACAGCCCGATCGCCCCGCCGGCGGCGGACCGGATCACGGTCGTCAAGTAACACCGGAAGCACCCGCGACACCCGCGACACCCGCGTACCGCGCGCCCGGAGGGGCGGTGGGCCATCGGCCCGCCGCCCCTCCGGCGTTCCCGCCTACAGCGAGGCGAGGAACTTCCCCACCGCCCCGTGGACCCCGTCCGGGTCGGTGAAGGGCAGGAAGTGGTCCCCGTCCAGGGGCGCGTACGTGGTCCCCGGCCGGCGGGTGGTCATCGCGTCGGCCTGCGCCTGCGGGAGCGAGGTGCTGCGCGTGCCGTGGACCAGCAGCGCCGGGCAGCTGCTCCCGAGCCAGGCGGCCCAGTGGTCGCCGCGGCAGGCCTCGACGGAGTCGAGCATGTCCTGGGGGTGGAAGGGCAGCCGCCAGCCCCCGTCGGGCAGCGGGCGCAGCGCCTGCTCCACGAACGCGGAGCCCACCGGCCCCGCCGCGGCGAGGAGTTCCTCCCGGGTGGGCGCGCTGTAGCGCATGCCCCGGAGGAACTCCGTCCAGGCGCCGTCCGCGGGGTTGACGTCCACGGCGGCGTCGATGTTCACGAGCGCCGAGATCCGGCCGGGGTGGGCGGCGGCCAGGTGGACGGCGTTGAGTCCGCCGAGGGAGTAGCCGAGGAGGGCGACCGGGGCGTCGAGCCCGAGGTGGTCGAGCAGCGCGACGGCGTCCTCGACGTATCCGGCGCGGTGGTAGTCGCCGGCCCGGCCGGAGTCGCCGTGGCCGCGCTGGTCGGGGGCGATGACCCGCCACGCGTCGCCCAGCGCGCCGGCGAGGCCGGTGAAGGCGAGGCCTTCGGACATGCCGCCGTGCAGCGCCAGCAGCGGGCGGCCCGGGCCGCCGGAGTCCAGGTACGACAGCGTGCGGTCGTCGATCGTCAGCGTGTGGCGCATGGTTCCGCTCTCCCCGTGTGTGTCCTTGCGTGTCCTGCGGTGATGCCCTGAGCCTGCCAGGATTTGGGCGCACGCGCAATACGTACGTCTTGCGCGTGCGCCCAAAAGGGCGGACGCGGATACGATCCCGGCATGGGAAATCGCGAGGACCTGCTCGCCGGAGCGCGCCGCTGCCTGCAGGAGAAGGGGTACGCGCGCACCACCGTGCGCGACATCGCCTCGGCGGCGCAGGTGAGCATGGCGGCGATCGGCTACCACTTCGGATCGCGCGAGGTGCTGCTCAACCAGGCGCTGTTCGAGGCCATGGACGAATGGGCCGCCGGCTCCGGCCGGCTCGCCGGGCAGGGCGAGACCCGCGAGGACCGCTACGCCGACACCTGGGACCGCAAGAGCCGCGACTTCCTCGACATGCGCTGGCTCTGGATCGCGAACATCGAGGCCTTCGTGCACGCCCAGACCTCGCCCGAGCTGCTCGCCGCGCTGGCGGAGGGTCAGCGCCGCTCCCGGCGGATGGTCGCCGCGCAGCTGGCCGGCGTGTCCGAGGACGAGGTCGCGCAGGAGGACGTACGCGCCCTGGGGTCCGTGCACCTCGCGCTGCTCAGCGGGGTGATGGTGCAGGCCCTGACCGATCCCGGTCAGGCCCCGAGCGGACGGGAACTCGTCCGGGGGCTGCGCAGGATGGTGGAGCTGCTGGAGGAACCCGCTGCTACCGACGGGTAGTCACGGCCGCCCCCGCACGCCATAATCCGGTCCCGACAGCGCATCGGCGAAGGGGCGGATTGGCATGGGCATGACATTAGATCGGCGGGCCTTCCTGGCCGGGGCGACGGCGGCCGGCGCGGCCGCGCTCATGGGCCTCGCGACGGCGCCGCCCGCCTCCGCGAGAGCCCTCGGCACCCAGGACTGGATGGCGGGCCTCGCCGACTCCACCCCGCTCCAGCGGATGACGATCCCCGGCACCCACGACTCGGGCGCCACCAAGGGCGGGCTCTACGTCGCCTGCCAGAACACCTCGATCGCGGCGCAGCTCGACTCCGGGATCCGGTTCCTCGACATCCGCTGCCGGGTCACGGGCGGCTCCTTCGCCATCCACCACGCGGCCTTCTTCCAGGACCTGATGTTCGGGGACGTCCTCGTCGCCTGCTGGAACTTCCTCGCCGCGCACCCCTCCGAGACCGTGCTGATGCGCGTCAAGCAGGAGTACTCCGAGGACAGCGACGCCACCTTCCGCGCCGTCTTCGACGACTACCTCGACAACCGGGGCTGGCGCCCGCTGTTCCGCATCGCCGACGCCCTGCCCGCCTCCCTGGGGCAGGCCCGCGGCAAGGTGGTCCTCCTCGCCGACAACGGCGGCCTGCCCGGCCTGCGCTACGCCGACGGCAACGTCTTCGACGTCCAGGACGACTACAACACCGAGCCCTTCGCCAAGCGCGGCCGGATCGAGAACCAGTTCCGCAAGGCCCTCCAGCAGCCCGGGAAGCTGTTCGTGAACTACGTCAGCACCGCGGCCTACATGCCCCCGCGCTGGAACTCCGACCGGCTCAACCCGCAGGTCCACGCCTTCGTCGACGGCCCGGAGCCGGCCGGCCGCACCGGGCTCGGCATCGTCCCCATGGACTTCCCGAACACCCGCTCCGGCCTGGTCGCCTCACTGATCCGGCACAACTGACGCGGCCGCGGGCGCGGGCGCGGGCGGCGGCGTCGGGGCACCCGGGAAGCGCAGCACCGCCTCCGTGCCCGGCCCGCCGTCGGCCGCGGCCCGCAGCGCGGCCGTGCCGCCCGCGCGCTGCACCGTACGGGCCACGATCGACAGCCCCAGCCCGCTGCCGGGCAGGGCGCGGGCCGACGGGGAGCGCCAGAACCGCTCGAAGACGTTCGGGAGGTCATCGGCCGGGATGCCCGGACCGTGGTCCCGTACGGTCAGCTCGCCGGCCCGCAGCGAGACCTCGACGGCGCCGCCGGGCGGGCTGAACTTCACGGCGTTGTCCAGCACGTTGACCACGGCCCGCTCCAGGGCCGCCGCCTCGCCCCGTACGTACCAGGGCTCCAGCGCGGCGGTGAACACCAGCTCCGGACCGCGCAGCCGGGCCCGGGACAGGGCGGAGCCGGCGATCTCGTGCAGGGCGACCACGCCGAGCGGGCCGTGCGGGACCGCGTCGGGACGGGACAGCTCCTGGAGGTCCCCGATCAGCGCGGCCAGCTCCGTCATCTGCGCCTTGACGGAGGCGAGCAGTTCGCGGCGGTCGTCGGGCGGGATGGCCCGGCCCGTGTCCTCGCTGCGGGCGAGCAGTTCGATGTTGGTGCGCAGCGAGGTCAGCGGGGTCCGCAGCTCGTGGCCGGCGTCCGCGATCAGCTGGGCCTGGCGTTCCTGGGAGGAGGCCAGCGCGGCCGTCATGGAGTTGAAGGAGCGCGACAGCCGGGCGATCTCGTCGTCGCCCTCGTCGGGGATCCGTACGGTCAGGTCCTCGGTGCGGGCGATGTGCTCGACGGCCCCGGTCAGCTCGTCGACCGGCCGCAGCCCGGTCCGGGCCACCCACAGCCCGGCCGCGCCGGCGCCGACGATGCCGATGGCGCCGACCAGGACCAGCACCCAGGCCAGGGTGGACAGCGGCTTCTCGACGTCGACCAGGGGCTTGGCGATGGAGACCCCGAAGGCGGGGCCGCCCGGATTGGCCTGGAGGGTGTAGACCCGCATGTCGACGCCGTCGGAGGTGGTCACGTCGTGGAGGACGGGGGTGGCCTGCTCCCGCGAGGCGACGTCGCGGTCGGCGGCCGTCACGGGCAGGTCGCTCTGCCCGCTCACCCAGCAGCGGGTGCCGTCGGACAGCACGATCTGCACGGTCGCGCTCAGGTTCCCGGCGATCTGCTGCGTGGGCTTGGGCGGCTGCACGACGCAGCCCTCCCGCAGGGTCCGCGCCACCTGCGCGCTGACGTTCGTCGACATCAGGGACTGGTCGAGCTGGTCGCGCAGCTGGGTGCGGACCATCACCCAGGACACGGCGGCGACGGCCGCCACCGCCACCGCCACGGCCACCGCCACCAGCAGCGCCAGCCGGGACCGCAGCGGCAGCGCGCGGAATCTGGCGGACGGGCTCACTCGGGCCCGCCCTCGCCGGCGCGCAGGACGTAGCCGACCCCGCGCACGGTGTGGACCAGGCGGGGTTCGCCGCCCGCCTCGGTCTTGCGGCGCAGGTACATCACGTACACGTCCAGGGAGTTGGAGCTGGGCTCGAAGTCGAAGCCCCAGACCGTCTTGAGGATCTGCTCGCGGGTCAGGACCTGGCGCGGGTGCGCGAGGAACATCTCCAGCAGGGTGAACTCGGTCCGGGTCAGCTCCACCGGGCGCCCGGCCCGGGTGACCTCGCGGGTGGTGAGGTCCATGCGCAGGTCGCCGAAGGTCAGCACGTCCCCGGCCGGGTCCGCCCCGGCGGCGGGGGCGGCGTAGGAGCTGCGGCGCAGCAGAGCGCGGACGCGGGCGAAGAGCTCGTCCAGCTCGAAGGGCTTGACGAGGTAGTCGTCGGCGCCCGCGTCGAGGCCGGTGACGCGGTCGCCGACGGTGTCGCGGGCGGTCAGCATCAGGACCGGGGTGGTGGAGCCCGCGGCACGCAGCCGGCGGGCCGCGGTCAGCCCGTCCATGCGGGGCATCTGGATGTCCAGGACGATCAGGTCGGGGGCGTACGAGGCCGCCTGGTCGAGGGCGTCGAGGCCGTCGACGGCGGTCCGGGTGCCGTACCCCTCGAAGGCGAGGCTGCGGCGCAGGGCCTCGCGGACGGCCGGTTCGTCGTCGACGACGAGGATGCGCTGCTGGTCGCCTTCGGCGGGATTCATGGCTGGGTCTCCCCATGGTGTGCGTGGCCGGTGGACGTGCGGGACCGCTCCCGCGGAGGTCTGCCACCAGCGTCGCACGCGGGCGGTGCGGACCGGCGCGGGGCGGACCGGCGCGGTGCGGACCGGCGCGGTGCGGACCGGCGCGGCCCGGGCCCGGGCTCCGGCCGCGACCGGAACCCGGGCCGGGGGCCGGGTGGCGTACGCCTCGGGATCAGTACGAGGTGCCGAAGCCGTTGACGCCGGAGGACCCGTCGGCGGCGCCGCTGCCGGAGCCGCCCGCGTCGCCGGTACCGCCCTTGCGCAGGGAGTCCAGGTCGGCCTTGATCGTGTTGACCGGGATGGCGAAGCCGAGGCCGACGCTCCCGGCGGTGGAGCCGTCGCTGGAGGGGGAGTAGATCGCGGAGGGCATTCCGACGATCTCGCCGTTCAGGTTGACGAGGGCGCCGCCGGAGTTGCCCGGGTTGAGGGAGGCGTCCGTCTGGATGGCCTTGTACGAGGTGGTGTCCGAGCCGGTGTTCCCGTTGAACTGCTGGCCGTCGAAGGAGAACGGCCAGCCGTCGCCGCCGCTCCGGCCGCGCTGCGGGGACTGCTGGCGCTGCTCGGACTTCGGTACGTTCACCTCGCGGTCCAGGGCCGAGACGATGCCGCTGGTGACGGTGCCGGTGAGGCGGTCGGGGGAGCCGATGGCGACGACCTGGTCGCCGACCCGGACCTGCCCGGAGTCGCCGAGCTTGGCGGGCTTCAGGCCGCTCGCGCCCTGGACCTTGATCAGGGCGAGGTCCTTGGCCGGGTCGGTGCCCACCGTCTTGGCGGAGTACTTCTTCCCGTCGCTCATCGTCACCTGGATCTCGGAGGCGCCGTTCACCACGTGGTTGTTGGTGACGATCTCGCCGTCCGCGGTGATGACGATGCCGGAGCCGGTGCCCTGGCCGGAGCCGGTGCGGGTGTCGATGCGCACGACGGAGGGGCTGACCTGCTCGGCGACGCCGGAGACGGTGCCGTTGCTGGACTGCGAGACGTTGGTGCCGTTCACCCCGCCGCCGCCGGCGGTGTGCCGGCCCAGGAACTGCTGGACGGCCGCGGCCGTTCCGCCGCCGACCACGGCCGCCGCGAGGGCGACGGCGGCGAGCAGCGCGACGGGCCGCCGGGCGCGGGGCGCGGGGGCGGGCGCCGCGGCGGGCGCGGCCCCGGCGGCCGAACCCCAGGTGCTCCAGCCACCGCCGTTCCCGTCACCCCCGTTGCCGTGGGCGCCCGGTACGGTCTCGCCCTGGACGACCGGCGGCTGGTGCGCCTCGTGCCAGCCGGGGGCCGGTGCCGGGGCGGGTGCCGGTGCCGGCGCCGGCGCCGCCGGCGGGTAGGCGGGCGGCGGGGGGTACGCGGACGCCCCGGTGTCGTCGGCCAGCCGGTCGCGACCGCGCTGCCAGTCCGCGCCGAAGGGCGGGTTCTGGGCCGGCCGGATCTCCTGCGGGTACTCGCCTTCGCGGCGGAAGCTCTCGGTCATGTCTACGACTGTGTCCGCGGATCATGAAAGCTTTCTGAGTCCGAGCTGAGAAGCCCGACAGAACCGTGTATGCCCGATATAAGGCGCGGGGCGGTAAGGGACCGGCGTCCGGGTCAGCGGCAGCCGCAGGAGCGGCGGATGACCAGGGCCGAGGGGAACTGCTTGAGGCGCTCGCGGCGGGAGCCCGCCACGCGCAGGGCGTCGTCCAGGACGAGGTCCACGGCCGCCCGGGCCATCGCCGGGCGGTCCGAGGCGATCGTGGTCAGCGGCGGGTCCGTCAGGGCCGCTTCCTTGACGTCGTCGAAGCCGGCCACCGCCAGTTCCCCGGGGACGTCGATGCGCAGCTCGCGCGCGGCCCGCAGCACGCCGATGGCCTGGTCGTCGGTGGCGCAGAAGATCGCGGTCGGCCGGTCGGGCCGGGCCAGGACCTCCAGGGCGACGGTGTAGGCGTCGTAGCGGTTGTACGGGGCCTCGATGAGCCGGCCCTCGACCGAACGGCCCGCCTCCAGCATGGCCCGCCGCCAGCCCTCGACGTGGTCGGCGACCGGGTCGCCGACCGACGGGGTGTTCTCGACGCCGCCGATGCAGGCGACGTACGCGTGGCCGTGCTCCAGCAGGTGCCGGGTGGCGAGCTGCGCGCCGCCGATGTCGTCCGTGACCACGGCGACGTCGTCGATGGCCTCGGGCCGCTCGTGCAGCAGCACGATCCGGGCGTCCCACGCCTCGATCTCGGAGGCGGCGCGCTCGCTCATGCCCTGGCTGACCAGGATCAGCCCGGACACCCGCATGCCGAGGAAGGCCCGCAGGTAGTGCACCTCGCGCTCGTCCCGGTAGTCGGAGTTCCCGACCAGGACCATCTTTCCGCGCTCGGCGGCGGCCTGCTCGACCGCGTGCGCCATCTCCGCGAAGAACGGCTGGCGCGCGTCCGGGACGATCATGCCTATGAGGTCGGTGCGCCGGGACGCCATGGCCTGCGCGACCCGGTCCGGGCGGTAGCCCAGGTCCTTGATCGCGGCGAGGACACGCTCGCGCGTGGCCGGGGCAACCGGCCGGGGTCCGTTGTTGATGACGTAGCTCACGACGGCGGTAGACGTACCCGCAAGTCGTGCCACGTCATCCCGCGTCACCTTGGCCACGCGCGGCAGTCTACGCGGGGTGACCTACCTCTGGGCAGGGCGTCCGGCCGAGTGGATGGTCACAGCGGATTCCTCCGTCCGGGGGAGCCCCGCCCCCTGGCCCTCGCCCTGGTCCGGGGTGCCGGCGGCGGTCGCCACCGCCAGCTTCGCGGCGGCCCGTTCGGCGGCGCGCTCGGCGGCCTCCGCCGCCGCCCGCTCCACCTTCTCCGGCGTGACGAAGCGGTACCCGACGTTGCGCACCGTGCCGATCAGCGACTCGTGCTCGGGGCCGAGCTTGGCGCGCAGCCGCCGTACGTGGACGTCGACCGTGCGGGTGCCGCCGAAGTAGTCGTAGCCCCACACCTCCTGGAGGAGCTGGGCCCGGGTGAAGACCCGGCCCGGGTGCTGGGCGAGGTACTTGAGCAGCTCGAACTCCTTGAAGGTCAGGTCCAGGACCCGGCCCTTGAGCTTCGCGCTGTAGGTGGCCTCGTCGACCGACAGGTCACCGTTGCGGATCTCCATCGGGGAGTCGTCCGAGCCCAGCTGCTGGCGGCCGGTGGCCAGCCGCAGCCGCGCCTCGACCTCGGCCGGTCCGGCGGTGTCCAGGAGGACGTCGTCGATGCCCCAGTCGGCGGTGACGGCCGCCAGGCCGCCCTCGGTGACGACCAGGAGGAGCGGGCAGCCGGGTCCGGTGGACCGCAGCAGCTGGCAGAGCGACCGCACCTGGGGCAGATCGCGGCGCCCGTCGACGAGGATCACGTCCGCGCCGGGGGTGTCCACCAGGGCCGGCCCCTCGGCGGGGGCGACCCGTACGTTGTGCAGCAGCAGGCCGAGGGCGGGCAGCACCTCGCTGGACGGCTGCAGGGCGTTGGTCAGCAGCAGGAGAGAACTCATGCCCGATCACCTGCCCGGGTCGGGTGGTCGTGCACGTGCGGGTGCACGGTTCGCTGGTCCATCACGTCGGTTCCTCCTCGGTCCCGTCGAGGACGTGCGTGGTACTGCTTCGTACGACTGGCCCGGTCTCCGGCCCGTCCCCCGCGCCCTGGGGTCCGGACGGAGACCGCTGGTACCGCTGTTCTCGGTCCGTTCAACGTGCTGAAAGCACAAAAGGACCCGGGGGCTACGTTGCCCGGATCCTCTACGCCGCCAGAATAGCCCACCGGCCCTTTCGGGGCCGAGGGTCGCTGCGTACCGCATTCTGTGGTTCTTCCCACGCCTTCCCCCTGCGTATGCCCCGGTTTCGCCTGATCGGTGGACCCCCGGCGGAGTCTCCGGGCGCACACGGGGCGCGCTGACGCACGCCCGGGCGGTGACCCGGAGGGGTCATCATGGAGGCCGGCGGTAGAGAGCCGACGGAGCCGACGATAGGAGCTGCAGTGGCAACGGGAACCATCCGCTACTGGGCGGCGGCGAAAGCCGCAGCCGAGACGGCGGAGGAGCCGTACTCGGCGCGCACCCTGGCCGAGGCGCTCGACGCCGCGCGGGAACGCCACCCGGGGGAACTGACCCGGGTCCTCCTGCGATGCTCCTTCCTCGTGAACGAAGAGCCCGTGGGCAAGCGCCCGCACGATGCCGTCCTGCTGACCGAGGGGGGCACCGTCGAGGTGCTCCCGCCGTTCGCGGGCGGGTGAGCGGCGACCGATGAGCACTCCCGAGGAACAGCGGCCGAGGCGACACCGCCGGGAACCGCAGGCGCAGGAGCAGCAGGAGCAGGACCCGTACGGGACCCAGACCTGGCAGTCCGACACCTGGGACACCAGCTACCAGCCGGTGCAGCCCCAGGCCCCCCAGGCCCCCCGGCCACCGCAGGCCGCCCAGCCGCCCCACGCCCCGGTGCAGCCGGCCGCGCCCGAGGGCTGGTTCCGCGACGAGGCGCCGGGGCAGGCGCCGTGGCCGTCCGGCCCGGGCGCCGCCGAGTCCGCCGGGCAGCAGCAGCCGGTGGCCCCCGACAGCTGGTACCGCGATCCGGCTCCGGCCCCCGCACCCGTACAGCAGCCCGTACCCGTACAGCAGGACTGGTCCCAGGCGGCGCCCTGGCAGCAGGGTCCGGCGGCGCCCGACGCGGCGGCCGAGCGGACGGCGTACCTGCCGCCCGTGCAGGACTTCGCCGCCGAGCGGACCGCCTACCTGCCGCCGGTCCGCGATTCCGCCGCGCCCGCGCAGCAGGACTGGTCCCAGGGGCCGTCCTGGCAGCAGGGTCCGGCGGCGCCCGAGGGGGCGGCCGAGCGGACGGCGTACCTGCCGCCCGTGCAGGACTTCGCCGCCGAGCGGACCGCCTACCTGCCGCCGGTCCCAGGCCGGCAGGCCGCGCCGGACGGGTGGTTCCGCGAGGAGGCCCCCGCACCCGCACCCGCCCCCGCCCCCGCCCCGGCCGCCGGGCAGGGCTGGGACGCCGAGCAGACCGCGTACCTGCCGCCCCAGGCCGCCGCCCCCGAGCCGGCCGCCGAGCGGACGGCGTACCTGCCGCCGGTGCCGGCCGCGCCGCGGGCCGAGGCGCCGCGGGCCGACGCGCCGCCGCAGGCGTCCGGGCCCGGCGCCGACTACTCCCCGCCCACCCTCGGCGGGAACACGCTGCGCGCGGTCGATCCCGCCCAGGCCCGTGCCGAGGGCCGCTCGCCGATCATCGACCCGGGTCCGCAGCCGGCCATACTGACCGCCGCCCTCGGACTGCTGATGGCCGCGGCCGCCGCGTTCGGCCAGTACGCGCTGCTCCTGCCGCTGATCGCCCTCCAGGGCCTCACCGCGGCCGGCTGGTTCCGCCTCAACGGCATGTGGCCGGCCCGCCAGGGCATCGCCCTCGCCTTCCTCGGGGCCCTCGCCGCCGACGCCGCCGTGCTCGCGGTGGGCCGGCCGAACGGCCCCGGCGCGATCATCGGCACCCTCGGCGCCTGGGTGCTGCTCACACTGGTGCTCCAGCTGCGCAGCCACGCGGACCCCGACGAGCGGATGTACGGGCTGATGGCCTCGGTGACCTCCGCCGCCCTGGCCATCGTGTGCGCCGGCCACCTGGCCGCCGACGGCAAGGCGGTGAGCGTCGGCGCGGCCGCCGTGGCCGTCGCCGTGTTCGCCCGGGCCCTGCCGCTGCCGACCGCGCCCTCCGTCGGCGTCTCGCTGGCCGCCGCGGCCGGTGCGGGCGTCGCGGTGGGCGGACTGACCGGCATGGGGGCGGCCGGGGCGCTGCTCGGCCTGGCCGCCGGGGTGTGCGCGCTGATCGGGCTGCGGGTGGCCGCGTACGACTACCCGTCGAAGTTCGTCCACATGACGGCCGGTGTCGCGCTGCCGCTGGCGGCGGCCGCGCCCGCCGTCTACCTGATCGGCCGGGTGGTGGGCTGACGGGGTCCTCACGGCGGCCCGTGGTCCACTAGAACGCACGTACCGATGAGTAGGGGGAGGGTCCGTTGCGTTTCCTGCGTTTCTTGGTGATCGTCGCAGTGGTGCTGGGAGCTTTGTTCGTGGGCGTGGACCGCTGGGCGGTCGGCTACGCCGAGAACCGGCTGGCCGAGGAGATCCGTTCCCGCCAGGGGCTGGCGGGCAGTGCGGAGGTGGACATACACGGCTTCCCGTTCCTGACCCAGGCGCTCAGCCACGACCTGGAGCAGGTGGACCTGAAGCTGAAGGGCATCGAGGCGAACGCGGACGGCCGCAAGACGCGGCTGACGCAGATCGACGCCGCCTTCCACGAGGTGAAGCTGAACGACGGCTACACCGGCGGCACCGCCAAGCGCGCCGAGGGCACCGCGCTGATGTCCTACGCGGACCTCACCGCGGCCTCCCAGAACGGGGTGACCCTCACCTACGGCGGTGCGCCCGGCAAGGTGAAGGTGACCGCGTCCCTGGAGTTCCTCGGCCGGACCCTGACCCGCGACGTGGTGGCGACCGTCACCCTGGTGGACGCGAAGGACTCCAAGGGCGGCAAGGTCGTCCGGGTCCGGGCCGATTCCGTGCCCGGCGAGGGCCTGCCGGGCATCGAGAGCGCGATCCGCAAGCGGACCGACTTCGACCGCCGGATCGACGAGGGCCTGCCGTCCGGGCTCCGGCTGACCGCGCTGACCTCGGACGAGGCCGGCGTACACCTCACGCTGAACGGTACGGACGTGGTGCTGGCCGGATCGTGAGACGCCACGGTCCGATCCGCAGATGGACGGGCCGCACGAACAGCCCCGGAGGCCGCGAGGCGGCCCTCCGGGGCTTTCGTATCCCACCATCCGGACGATCCTGTCTCGTTATATGACACGCCGGTGACAGGGCGGCCGATTCGTCCCTACGATCCATGGCTATGAAGCATCAGCAGGCGGACCTCACGAAGCGGCGGGCAGTAGACCTGTGTCGCGTCGCCGCCATGCTCTGTCGCTCCATGTAGCGGTGTGAGCCTTCCCGCTCCACCCGCCGGACGACGCACTTCAGTCGCGGCGTGACCGCCCGCTTCCCGCCCCCCGCCCCCTGGCGCCTCCCCGCGCAGGACCGGGCGCGCCACCCGGAACGGCACGTACGCACCCGTACCGCACAGCCCCGCAGCAGCACCAGCACAGCCCCGCCGCACACTGCCCCGGAGGAGAACACCATGAGCCGCAGCGACGTACTCGTAGACGCGGACTGGGTCGAGGCCCACCTGAACGACGCCAACGTCGTGGTCGTCGAGGTGGACGAGGACACGTCCGCGTACGACAAGAACCACATCACCAACGCCGTGCGGATCGACTGGAAGACCGACCTCCAGGACCCGGTCCGCCGCGACTTCGTGGACCAGGAGGGCTTCGAGAAGCTCCTCTCCGCCAAGGGCATCTCCAACGACGACACCGTCGTCCTCTACGGCGGCAACAACAACTGGTTCGCCTCCTACGCCTACTGGTACTTCAAGCTGTACGGCCACCAGGACGTCAAGCTCCTCGACGGCGGCCGCAAGAAGTGGGAGCTCGACTCCCGCGACCTGGTCGACGGCAAGGACGTCCCGAACCGCCCGGCCACCCAGTACAAGGCCAAGGCCCAGGACACCTCCATCCGCGCCTTCCGCGACGACGTCGTGGCCGCCATCGGCTCCCTGAACCTCGTCGACGTCCGTTCGCCCGACGAGTTCTCCGGCAAGCTGCTCGCCCCCGCGCACCTCCCGCAGGAGCAGTCGCAGCGCCCCGGCCACGTGCCGAGCGCCCGCAACATCCCGTGGTCGAAGAACGCCAACGACGACGGCACCTTCAAGTCCGACGAAGAGCTCACCGCCCTCTACGAGGCCGAGCAGGTCGACCTGGCGAAGGACACCATCGCCTACTGCCGCATCGGTGAGCGCTCCGCGCTCACGTGGTTCGTGCTGCACGAGCTCCTGGGGCAGGAGAACGTCAAGAACTACGACGGCTCGTGGACCGAGTACGGCTCGCTCGTCGGCGTGCCGATCGAGCTCGGCGCCAACAAGTAATTCAAGCGATTACGGCCGCAGTACCTCTCTAGGACAGGACAGAGAACATGTGTGGAGCACAGATCGGCGGGCCCGACCTCGCGACGCTCAAGCCCGGTGAGACCGCGATCCAGGGCCAGGTGACCAAGGACGGCGAGCCCGTGAGCGGATACGTCCGCCTGCTGGACTCGACCGGCGAGTTCACCGCGGAGGTCCCGACCTCCGCCACCGGCCAGTTCCGCTTCTACGCGGCCGAGGGCTCCTGGACGCTGCGCGCCCTCGTGCCGGGCGCCCAGGCCGACCGCGCCGTCGTGGTCGCCGAGGCCGGCGGCGTGACGGACGTCGCCATCGCGGTCTGAGCCCGCGGACCGCACACCGCTGAACCGGCCGAAGGGCCGCACCCCCGGGGGTTGGACGCCACTGGACCGGGGTGCGGCCCTTCGTGCCGTCCGCGCCCTTGCCGACGGGGGTGACGGCCCTACGCTGGAGGTATGTACGCCCGGCGCCGACGCGCCTACTTCCTGCTCATGGGCGGATGCCTGTTCCTCTTCGTCTCCGCCTGGTCCTTCGTGCGCCTGTTCTCGGTCGAGGCGGCGGTGGCCCTGTGTGTGGTCGCGATGGTCATCCCGCCGATCGCCGCGATGGTCGCGAACCGCAGGGGTCCCGACGACCGCTGGTGGGACGACCCCTCCGGCGATCCGAAATCGGACGAGTGGTGGGACGAACTCGACGGAAAGCGCCGCCGCGAGGACTGAACCCCGGCCGGCCCGGCCCCGCCGACCGCCGGGAGGGCCGCCGGGAGGGCCCGGGCCGCCGCCGGTACGGCCTACCTCGTAGGGTGCGCCGGTTCCCGGGCCAGTAGGCTTGGGGACCGGCCCGTACACCGCCCCGAATCCTCCGAGGAGCACCCCGTGCTTGAGGCAGTCTTCACCTCCCTGCTGGTCCTGGTCTGCGTCGGCGTCATGGCCTTCACCGGCCTGGCCGTCAAGAAGCTGTACCAGGGTCAGCGCTGAGCAGCCGACCGGCCGACCGCCCCGGAACCCCTCACACAGATCGCCTGAGCATCCCATCATGATCCAGATCCCGTCCGACCTGAACCCGGGCCTCGTCCCCCTCGCCTTCCTCCTCGGAAACTGGGAGGGCGCCGGCGTCTTCGACTTCCCGGGCGAGGAGAAGTGCAACTTCGGCCAGGAGGTCGTCTTCAGCCACGACGGCCGGGACTTCCTGGAGTACACCTCCCACACCTGGGTCCTCGACGCCGAGGGCAACAAGGTGCGCCCGCTGGAGTCCGAGTCGGGCTACTGGCGCATCGACGCGGACCGCAAGGTCGAGATCGTCATGGTCCGCGACCAGGGCGTCGTCGAGGTCTGGTACGGCGATCTCGCCCACCAGAAGCCCCAGATCGACGTGGTCACGGACGCGGTGGCCCGCACGGCCGCCTCCGGCCCCTACAGCGGCGGAAAGCGCCTCTACGGGTACGTGAAGAGCGACCTGATGTGGGTCGGCGAGAAGGCCACCCCCGACGTCGAGCTGCGCCCGTACATGTCGGCCCAGCTCAAGAAGGTCGTCACCCCGGAGGAGATCGCCGACATGGCGCGCAACCTCCCCGAGCTCCCCGAGGACGGCATCGCCTTCTTCCGCTGAGCCCACCGGGAAAAGGAAGGGGACCACGGGCTCGCCCGCGGTCCCCTTCCCGCGCTTACACTGGCCGGGTGGTGACCACCGACTGGAAGAGCGACCTGCGGCAGCGCGGCTACCGGCTGACACCGCAGCGCCAGCTTGTGCTGGAAGCCGTCGACGCCCTGGAGCACGCCACCCCCGACGAGATCCTCGTCGAGGTGCGCAAGACCGCCTCCGGGGTCAACATCTCCACCGTGTACCGGACGCTGGAGCTCCTGGAGGAGCTGAAGCTGGTCTCGCACGCCCACCTCGGGCACGGCGCGCCCACCTACCACCTCGCCGACCGGCACCACCACATCCACCTCGTCTGCCGCGAGTGCACCGGCGTGATCGAGGCCGACCTGGACGTCGCCGCCGAGTTCACCGAGAAGCTGCGCTCCACCTTCGGCTTCGAGACCGACATGAAGCACTTCGCGATCTTCGGGCTGTGCGCGGAGTGCGCCGCCAAGCGCCCTTAGAGCCGCCGCCGCCGGGGTCGTACGCTTGGTGCCATGACCAGCAGCCCCTTGCTCCATCTTCCCGGTGCCGTCCCCGCCGAAGGCCGTGACGAGGGCGTCGCCGCCCATTACGGAGAGCTCTACGGCGAACAGCGCGCCCTCGCCGGCGGCCGGGGCTTCGTCGACCTCTCCCACCGCGGGGTCGTCACCGTCACCGGAGCGGACCGGCTGAGCTGGCTGCACCTGCTGATCACCCAGCACGTCAGCGAGCTCCCGGCCGGACAGGCCACCGAGGCGCTGATCCTCTCCGCCAACGGGCACATCGAGCACGCGCTCTACCTCGTCGACGACGGCGAGACCGTCTGGGCGCACGTCGAGCCCGGCACCCAGGAGGCGCTGATCGCCTACCTGGAGGCGATGAAGTTCTTCTACCGCGTCGAAGTCGCCGACCGCACCGCCGAGTTCGCCGTCGTCCACCTCCCGGCCGGCTCGATCGCCGAGCTGCCCGGCGCGTACGCCGTGCGCGAGACCGCGTACGGCCGCGACGTGTTCCTGCCCCGCAAGGGCCTGGAGGCCTTCGCCGCCGAGCACGGCCCCGCCGCCGGGCTCCTCGCCTACGAGGCCCTGCGCGTCGAGGGCCACCGGCCCCGGCTCGGCCAGGAGACCGATCACCGCACCATCCCGCACGAGCTCGGCTGGATCGGCACCGCCGTGCACCTCCAGAAGGGCTGCTACCGCGGCCAGGAGACGGTGGCCCGCGTCCACAACCTGGGGAAGCCCCCGCGCCGCCTGGTCTTCCTGCACCTGGACGGCTCCGAGGTGCTGCTCCCGCCGCACGGCGCGCCCGTCCGGCTCGCCGCGGACGGCGAGGAGGGCCGCCAGCTCGGCTTCGTCACCACCGCCGTGCGCCACCACGAGCTCGGGCCCATCGCCCTGGCCCTGGTCAAGCGGAACGTGCCCGTCGACGCCCCGCTGCTGGCCGGGAACACGGCCGCCGCGCAGGAGGTCGTGGTGGCGCCGTAGCCCGCCGGGCTACATGTCGATGACGACGGTGAACGGGCCCTGGTTCGTCAGCGAGACCCGCATCTGCGCGCCGAACCGGCCCGTCTCCACCGTCGCGCCCAGCGAGCGCAGCTGCGCCACCACCTCGTCGACCAGCGGCTCGGCCACCGGGCCGGGCGCGGCCGCGTTCCAGGTGGGGCGGCGGCCCTTGCGGGCGTCCCCGTACAGCGTGAACTGGGAGATCACCAGCAGCGGCGCCCCGATGTCGCTACAGGACTTCTCCGCCTCCAGGATCCGCAGCGACCACAGCTTGCGCGCCAGCAGCGCCGCCTTCTCCGGGGTGTCGTCGTGGGTCACCCCCACCAGCACGCACAACCCCTCGCCGACGATCTCGCCCACGGTCTCGCCGGCCACCACGACGCTCGCGCCGTCCACCCTCTGCACCACTGCTCGCATACCACCTGTGTACCAGGCGTGCACCCGTCCGGGGCCGATCGGGTGGAGTGGGACTGCGTCCACACCACGGAGAGTGGCACCATGCACGCAGGCGGTGCCCCCAGCACCGGTCGAGGGGACGGACACGAACGCATGAACACTCCTGGTACCTCCGCACCTGCACCCGCACCTGCACCCGCATCCGCACCTGCGCCGGCCGGATCCGCGTCGGCCGCGCCGGCCGCGTCCGCCGCGGCGCCGGCCGCACCGCGGCCGCCCGCGCAGCGCACCGGCGACCCCGTGGGCCCGGTCACCCCCGCCACCGCGCTCGGCCTGCCCGAGCTGCGCGCGCTGCGCCGCGACGCGCAGCGCGACGAGGCCGACCTCAGCTACGTACGCCGGCTCCTCCAGGGCCGCATCGACATCCTGCGCGCCGAACTCGCCCGCCGGACGGACCCCGAGGCGCCGGTGGTGGACCGGCTCTCGGAGATCCTCGCCGACGCCCCGTCCAGCCGCAGCGCCTCCGCCCGCCACGTCACGCTCGGCACCCCGCACAGCGAGGAGTTCCGGCTGCTGGCCGCCGAGATGCTCTCGGACGTGGAACTGTCGGACCTGGGCGCGCGCACGGACGCCGAACTGCACGACGCGATGGGCCGGCTGGTCGGTTACGAGCAGCAGGTCTCGCGGCGCAGACAACAGCTCCAGCGCACGGCGGACGACTCCAGCGCCGAGATCACCCGCCGCTACCGCGAGGGCGAGGCGCAGGTGGACGACCTCCTGGCGTAGCGGGGCGGCCCCGGCGGAAATTGGGGCGACCCGTCGCGGTACGGCCATTAGCGTGACCGGTTATGAGTGCAGACGTCCGGCCGATCGCCGCCACCGAGCTCCCCCTCTGGATGAACACCCTCAGCACCGGATTCCTCGCCCCGCACGTCCCGACCGCATCCGATGTGGCGCTGCGCGCCGGACACGGCGACCCGGCCCGGATCCTGGGCGGGTTCGACCCCGTCACCGGGGGCTGCGTGGCGACCTTCCGCTCCTTCGCCCAGGAGCTGACCGTGCCCGGCGGGGCCACCGTTGCGTGCAGCGCGGTCTCCAACGTCGCGGTGCTGCCCACCCACCGCCGCCAGGGCCTGCTGACCCGGATGATGACGAGCGAACTCGCCGCCGCCCACGCCCGCGGGGACGTGCTGTCGACGCTGATAGCCGCCGAGTACCCGATCTACGGGCGCTACGGCTTCGGACCCGCCACCTCCCTCGTCGAATGGGAGGTCGACGTCGCGCGCACCGGCCTCGACCGGCAGCGGCCGCTGCCCGCCGACGGCGGGCGCATCGACCTGGTCGACGGCGCCGAGGTGCGGCGCGTCGGACCCGCCCTGCACGAGCGGCTGCGCGCGTCCCGGCACGGTGTGATCAGCCGCGACGCCCGCTGGTGGGAGCTGCTGACCGGTGCGGTGCAGTACTCCCACCGCCCGTACCGGCCGAAGATGTTCGCCGTGTACCGGACGGAAGACGAGGAGGTGGCCGGGCTCGCCGCCTACCGCTCCGACGACCACTGGAGCGACGCCAAGCTCCCGCAGCAGACCCTGTACGTCACCGACCTGATCGCGCCCACCCCGCAGGCCGAGCGGGCGCTGTGGCACTTCCTGTGCTCCATCGACTGGGTGCTGAAGATCCGCACCGGCTACCGGGCCCCCGACGACCTCCTCCCGGAGCTGCTGCCCGATCCGCGCGCGGCCGGAACGGTGACGGCCGCCGACTTCCTGTGGGTGCGGGTGCTGGACGTCGTACGGGCGCTCGGCGCGCGGACGTACGCCGTGCCCGGGGTGCTCGTCCTGGAGGTGGCGGACGAGCGCGGACCGGCGGGCGGCCGCTACCGGCTGGACGCGGGCAGCGGCACGTGTTCCCGTACGCGGGAGCCGGCCGACCTGCGGCTCGACGTGTCGGCGCTGGGCTCGCTGTACCTGGGCGAGGCCTCCGCGCTGCGGCTGGCCGCGCTCGGGCGGCTGACGGGGGAGCGGCCCGGGGCCGTCGAACTGGCCGACGCGGTGTTCCGCACCGCGCGCAGGCCGTGGTGCCCGGACATCTTCTGAGCGGCCGTCGGCACACTTTCGTGAGCGAGCAGGGGACCGAGGGGACCGAGGGGAACGAGTGACGTGTTGACGATCGTGGAACGGCTGCGCGCGGCGGGCTGCGTCTTCGCCGAGGAAGAGGCGGACCTGCTGGTCGGGGCCGCCACCGACGACGGCCACCTGTCGGGCATGGTGGCCCGCCGGGTGGCGGGGGAGCCGCTGGAGCACGTGATCGGCTGGGCGGAGTTCTGCGGGCTGCGGATGGAGGTCGGGGCGGGGGCCTTCGTCCCGCGCCGCCGCACCGAGTTCCTGGTCCAGGAGGCGGTGGCGCTGACCCGCCCCGGGGCGGTGGTCCTCGACCTGTGCTGCGGGGTCGGCGCCCTCGGCGCGGCCGTCGCCGACCGGGTGCCGGGCGGGGTCGAGCTGCACGCCGCCGACATCGACCCGGGCGCGCTGGCGTACGCCCGGCGCAACGTGGCCCCGTACGGGGGCGCGGTGTGGGAGGGCGACCTGTACGGGGCGCTGCCCGAGCGGCTGCGGGGGCGCGTGGACACGCTGGTGGTCAACGCCCCGTACGTGCCGACCGAGGAGATCGGGCTGATGCCGTCCGAGGCCCGCGACCACGAGCCGCTGGTCTCCCTCGACGGCGGCGCGGACGGCCTGGACGTCCACCGCCGGGTCGCGGCGGGGGCGCTGACCTGGCTGGCCCCGGGCGGACACCTGCTGATCGAGACCAGCGCCCGGCAGTCGCCGGTGACGGCGTCCGCCCTGACGGGGGCCGGGCTCGCGGTCCGGGCGGCCTCCTCGGAGGAGCTGTACGCGACCGTGGTCATCGCGACGGCCGGGCTGTGACGGCCCCTGTTTTCCGGGGTGGAAGGGCGGCGGCTACGCGGTGCGGGGCTGGTTGAACCGGAGCAGGTTCCCGGCCGGGTCGCGGAAGGCGCAGTCGCGCACGCCGTACGGCTGGTCCATCGGCTCCTGCACCACCTCGCCGCCCGCGGCCCGGATCCGCTCGAAGGCGGCGTCGCAGTCGTCGGTCCGGAAGATGACGCCGCGCAGCAGGCCCTTGGCCATCAGCTCGGCCATCGTCCGCCGGTCCTCGTCGGTGGCGCCCGGGTCCGCGCTGCGCGAGCTTGATTTCCATGCGCTTCACGCTACGGACCGGCCCCCGCCTTCGCCCCCGAGGTGCGGACCGGCCGGGTGTGGAGCTTGGCGACGCAGGCCGGGATCGCGGCGCCGGGTGCGTGGTCCCGGGCCCGGTAGGCGCTCGGGGTCTCGCCGACCAGCTGGGTGAACCGCGAGCTGAAGGAGCCCAGGGAGGTGCAGCCGACGGCCATGCAGACCTCGGTCACGCTCAGGTCGCCGCGCCGCAGCAGGGCCTTGGCCCGCTCGACCGCCGGGTCATGAGATGGCTGTACGGCGTCTCGCCGAAGGCCGCCCGGAAGCTCCGGGAGAAGTGGCCCGGGGACATCAGCGCCGTCCGCGCCAGCGCGGCGACGTCCAGCGGCTGCGCGTAGTCGCGGTCCATCCGGTCGCGGGCCCGGCGCAGCCGGACGAGGTCGGAAAGGGGTACACGGGGCACACGACCACGGTACAGACCCCGGCCGCCGGGGGTCACGGGCGGCGATCACCAGTGGCACGTGACCGCCGCGGGCACCTCACCAGGGCACCACGCCGGCGTCCTCGAAGAACCCGCCGGTCGGGCCGTCGTCGGGCAGGGTCGCGAGCCGGACGGCGATCGCCGCGCCCTGTTCGGGGGTGCGCACGCCGCTGAAGCCGTTGAGGTCGGTCGCGACGTAACCGGGGCAGCCGGCGTTGATCAGGATGTTCGTGCCGCTCAGCTCCCGGGCGTACTGGAGGGTGACGGCGTTCAGGAACGTCTTCGACGGCGCGTACGCCGCGGACAGCGGACCCGTCGTCTGCTCGGCAGCGGTTCCCGACTGCCGGGTCAGGGAGCCCACGCTGCTGGACATGTTCACGATCCGGGGTGAGGGGGAGCGGCGCAGCAGCGGCAGCATCGCGTTGGTGACGCGGATGACGCCGATCACGTTGGTCTCCACGACCGTCCGGATGGTGGCGGGGTCGACCCGGGTGGGCTCCTGCGGCATGCCGCCGGTGATGGCGGCGTTGTTGACGAGCACGTCGAGGCCCCCGGCCCGTTCCTCGATCAGCCGAGCGGCGGCGGTGGCGCTCGCGTCGTCGGTCACGTCCAGGGGCACGCCGAAGGCGTCGGCCCCGGCCGCGCGCAGTTTCTCCACCGCGGCCGTGCGGCGCTGATCGTCGCGGGCGCCGACGCCGATGCTCCAGCCGAGGGCTCCCAGGCCCGCGGCGATCTCGTAACCGATTCCCTTGTTCGCGCCGGTGACCAGCGCAATCTTCCGTTCGCTCATGGGGACGATGCTCCTCCCGGAGCCGGGTCGCGGTCCAACACCGATCGGGTGGGCGGCGATACTTTCACGGTATGGATCCGGAGTACCGTGGCCGCATGGAGACCCGGGAACTGCGGTATTTCGTCGCCGTCGCCGAAGAGCTGCACTTCGGGCGCGCCGCGCAACGGCTCGGGATCGCGCAGCCGCCCCTGTCACGGGCGATCCAACAGCTCGAACGCCGGCTCGGGGCGGTGCTGCTGGACCGGACCAGCCGCACCGTCACGTTGACGGCGGCAGGCTCGGTGCTGCTGGCCGAGGGCCGGGCGGCGCTCGACGCGGTCGCCGCTGCCGAGCGCCGGACCCGCCGCGCCGCCCTCTCTGCGACCGGCCGTCCCGGCCTGGCCCTGGTCACGAAGGCCAGCGCGTCCCGCGAACTGCTGGCGAAACTGCTCGACGCGTACGCCGCAGAACCTGGGGCGGTCCCCGTCGAGGTCATCCTGTGCGGCCCGGCCGAGCAGGAACGGTTCCTGCGCGAGGGCCGTGCCGATGTGGCGCTGCTGCACCGGCCGTTCGACTCGACGGCCGGGTTCCACACCGAGGAGCTGAGCACGGAGGGCCAGGTCGCGGTCCTGCCGGCCGGGCATCCGCTCACCGCCCGGGACCATGTGCACATGGCCGACATCGCCGGGCTGCCGGGCCTGCCCCTGCCGCGCTGGCCCGACTCCGACGGCACCTACCCGCCCGGCCCCGGCCCGCGGGTGCGCGACCACGCGCAGCTGTTGCAGCTCGTCGCGCTCGGCCGCGCCTGCGCGGTCTCCCCGGAATCGTGCCGGGCCCAGCTGCCCGACGACCTCGCCGCCGTGCCCGTACTCGACGCCCCGACCGTCACCACCGTGATCGCCTGGCCCCCGCACAGCCGCTCCAGGCCCGTAGCCGACCTCGTCCGCACGGCGACCCGTCTCTAGGTCTCGTTGTGCTCGAATCGCAGGTGTTCTTGGCGCTGCGATGTGGAAAGCCCCGAACCCGCCCTCGCCGCTTCGGATCTGCACGTGGTGATGTGCTGTGCGATGTGCACCTTTACCTGTACGCCGTGCTGAGCTGCGCTGTTGATGGGGAGTCGAACCCCGCGTTGCTCTTCACGCACCAGGAGTGGGCTGGAAAACCGCCGGCCCTCGGTGTGTGCACGCCTCCGAAGCTGCTACCTGCTCCACATCGTCCCCGCCTGCTGGACTGCTCAGTCCAGCAGATCCGCCTCCCAGTTCGTACGCTGGATCCGCATGTCGACCTCGCGGATCTCCCGCGCGAGAACATCCGCCTGACCGCGCAGTTCCGCCACCGGAAGCGCGGAAAGCATCATCAGCTCGGACCGAAGCTGTCGGCCGTACCCCCGCTCGCCGCTACCCGCTGCCGCGTCCGCCGCCGCGGTGACCACGGAGTGACGCAACCGCAGGACATCGCGGCGTGCGAGGGCATCGGTGAGCGTGCCGTCCGCACCCATCTCCACGGTGGCATTGGTCCGGTTGATCCGCCGGATCAACGTTTCCAGAGCGCTCAGCACCTCACCGGCCTCAGCCAGCAACTGGGCGGCATCCTCGGCGGGCGCCTCCCCCTCCTGGTACCGCGCACTGCTGACGACGCGCGCTCGCAACTGTTCTACACGGCGAGTCGCTTCCGCACGTTCTGCCAGTGCCTCGGCAAGCTTCACTGTCTCCACCTCCCCCTCCATGAGCTCGAACGAGTATACGAGTGCGAACCAGCTCATACGCTGGGCACAGCGACCGCTCATGGCGGGGAAAGCTTTTTGCAAGCGGTCGCTTGCAAAAGTTAGCAGGGTGCGGCAGGATCGTGTCATGGCATCGCTCAACGTCGGAAACCTCGGCGAATACCTCCGTGAACAGCGGCGGCAGGCCCAGCTTTCGCTGCGGCAGCTCGCCGACGCCGCGGGGGTGTCGAATCCGTACCTGAGCCAGATCGAGCGCGGGCTGCGCAAGCCGAGCGCGGACATCCTCCAGCAGCTGGCCAAGGCGCTGCGGATCTCCGCCGAGACGCTGTACGTGCAGGCCGGGATCCTTGATGAGCGGGACCGGGACGAGGTGGAGACGCGGGCCGTCATCCTCTCCGACCCGTCGGTCAACGAGCGGCAGAAGCAGGTGCTGCTCCAGATCTACGACGCGTTCCGCAGGGAGAACGCGCTGGAGGCGGACGCGGCGGAGGCCGCCGCGGCCGACGCTTCCGGCTCCGGAACGGACCCCGGCTCCGCAGCGGGACCCGGCTCCGACGACCCCGCGGTGCCCCCCAAGAACTGACTGTGATCCGGGAGGACCAAGCACATGGCCATCGCCGATGACCTGAAGAAGACCCTCACCGACCCCACCCCCCTCTACTTCGCCGCCGGCACCGCCGACCTCGCCGTCCAGCAGGCGAAGAAGGTGCCCGCGCTCATCGAGCAGCTGCGCGCCGAGGCCCCCGCGCGCATCGAGGCCGTCAAGAACACGGACACCAAGGCCGTCCAGGACCGGGCCCGCGTCGCCCAGGAGGCCGTCACCTCGAAGGTCGCCGAGGTCTTCGGGGCCATCGACCCGAAGAAGCTGGGCGAGACCGCCCAGGACCTGGCGCTGCGCGGGGTCGGCGTGGCCGCCGAGTACGCCGTCCGGGCGAAGGAGACGTACGACAAGGTCGCCGAGCACGGCGAGCAGACCGTACGTGCCTGGCGCGGCGAGGTCGCCGACGAGATCGTGGACATCGCCGGCGCCGTGGAGCCCGAGCCCGCGGCCGCCCCGGCGCCCGCCTCCGAGCCCGAGCCCGAGGCGGCCGAGGCCTCCGCGGACGGTGCCGACGGCGCCGACGGCGAGAAGCCCGCGAAGAGGGGCACCGCCCGCCGTGGCGCGGCCAAGAAGGCCACCGTCCCGGCCGGCGACGAGAGCTGACCGAGGGAGACGGACCGGGCACCAGCGCGGTGCCCGGTTCGTTGCCGTTTCGGAAAGCGGCTGTGGCGGTAGCGTGGAGTCAGGTGGGCCCGAGGTGAGAAGGCGGTCGAGACGATGCTGATGCAGGGGTTCAACAACGGGGTGCTCCCGTTGCTCGGCTACGCCATGCTGGCGCTCGCCGTCGTGGCCTTGGTCTTCGCGGTGATCGCCCGCGAGGACGCCTACCGGGCCGCCGACAAGCAGACCAAGACCTTCTGGTGCGTCGTCCTCGGCGTCACCGTCCTGGTGGACTTCTTCCTCGGGATGCTGTTCCTGCAGATCGCGGGCCTGGTGGCGACCATCGTGTTCATGGTCGACGTACGCCCCGCCCTCAAGCAGGTCTCCGGCGGCCCCCGCCGGGGCGGCAGCAGCAGCGACGGACCGTACGGCCCCTACAACGGCGGCCGCTGACCGGCGTACCGGCCGGGGATCCTTCAGCCCGCCGCGCGGGAGAGCAGGACCACGGCCACGTCGTCGGTGAGCTCGCCGCCGTTGAGGCGGCGGGCCTCGGTGACGGAAGCCTCCAGCAGGCCCTCGCCGCTCAGGCCGCGGTCCAGGTGGCGGTTGATCATCTCGATCATGCCGTCCTGGCCGAGGCGTTCCCGGCCCTCACCGATCCGGCCCTCGATGAGGCCGTCGGTGTAGAGCATCAGGCTCCAGGTGCCGCCGAGGTCGACCTGACGGCGGGGCCAGCGGGCCCGGGGCAGCAGTCCGAGCGCCGGGCCGCTGTTCTCGTAGGGGAGGAGCCGGGCGGGGCGGCCCGGCCTGGATATGAGCGGGGCCGGATGGCCGGCCAGGCACAGGCCCGCGCGGCGGCCGTCCGGGGCGATGTCCACCGTGCACAGCGTCGCGAAGATCTCCTCGCAGGGCCGCTCCACCTCCAGGACCTCCTGGAGGGTGGCCAGCAGGTCGTCCCCGCACAGGCCGGCCAGGGTCAGGGCGCGCCAGGCGATGCGCAGCTCGACGCCGAGGGCCGCTTCGTCGGGGCCGTGGCCGCAGACGTCGCCGATCATGGCGTGGACGGTGCCGTCGGGGGTGCGGACGGCGTCGTAGAAGTCCCCGCCGAGCAGGGCCCGGCTGCGGCCGGGGCGGTAGCGGGCGGCGAAGCGGAGGTCGGAGCCCTCCAGCAGGGGAGTCGGCAGCAGACCGCGTTCGAGGCGGGCGTTCTCCTGGGCGCGCAGTTTCGATTCTGCGAGCTTGTACTGGGCGGTGTCCGCCCGTTTTCTCTCCACGGCGTACCGGATGGCGCGGCTCAGCAGCCGCCCGTCGAGCTCGTCGCGGAAGAGGTAGTCCTGGGCGCCGGCGCGGACGGCCTCGGCGCCGCGGTCGGCTTCCGCCTCGGCCGTCAGGACGAGGACGGCGTGCCGGGGGGCGATCCGCAGGACCTGGCGCAGGGCGGCGAGGGCGTCGGCCTCGCCGGGCAGGACCAGGTCGAGGTCCAGCAGGACGCAGTGCACGTCGGGCGTGAGCAGCCGGGCGGCCTCGGTGAGGTTGCGGGCGCTGCGCAGGCGGATGCGGTGGCCGTCGGCGTCCAGGATCTCGGGGACGGTGAGGCCGCCCGCCGGGTCGTCCTCGATCACCAGCAGGGTCAGCGACGCCTGGGGTGCGGTGGCGGTGGCGGCGGGGGCTGTGGCGGCCGCAGTGGCTGCCGCCGCTCCGCTCTCCACGGCCGGGATCTCCCTCTGCCGCGGTACGGGTGCGGGCATCGTCGTCTCCGGTTCCTTCCCTCCCCCCGAGGGTGCGCTCATGCGCCAGACCCTAGCGGGCGGGTGGCGGCGAGCGGAATGGGCGGCGGGACGGGCGAGGGGGAGGGCCTCCGTCATATGCCCTTATCGCGGGGGAAAACCGAAACCCCGGGATGACCAACGTCACCCCCGGACGCATCCCCGTCCCGTCCACCGGACCCGCCACTCCCGGGCCCGCCGCTCCCGGACCCGCCGCTCCCGGACCCGCCGCTCCCGAGACCGCCAAGGACCCCGGGGTCCGTAGCGGCGCCCGGCCGGGGCCTACGCGTCGGGGCGGACCACGGCCTTGATCGGCATCGAGCCCGCGCCCGCCATCGTGACGTTGCGGCCCGGCCGCGGGGCGTGGACCATCGCGCCGTCACCCACGTACATCCCGACGTGGCTCGCGTCGTCGAAGTAGATGATCAGATCGCCGGGACGCATGTCCTTCAGCGCGACCTTCGGCAGCAGCCGCAGCTGCTCCTGCGAGGTCCGCGGGATCCCGCGCCCCGCCGCCAGCCACGCCTGCGAGGTCAGCCCGGAGCAGTCGAACGAGTTCGGCCCCTCCGCTCCCCACTCGTACGGCTTGCCCATCTGCGCGGTGGCGAACTGCACCGCCCGCTTGCCGGCGTCCGTCGCCGCGCCCTTGACGTCCCTCAGCGCGCCCGAGGACAGCCACGCCGTCTGCGCCTTGTACTGCGCTTCCTGCTCCAGCTGGATCAGCCGGGCCTTCTCCTCGGCCGCCAGCCGGTTCTCCAGGGCCTCCGCCGCCTTGATCTTGCCCTCGATCTCCTTCTTGGCGGCTTCCTGCTTGACCCGGTTCTCCTCCATCTTCTGCCAGAGCGCGCCCGCGTCCTTCGCGTACCGCTCCAAGTCCGTCTGGGTGCGGTTCAGTTCGGACAGCAGGTCGGTGGTGGCCTTCTCGCCCTGCCGCAGCCGGCCCGCCCCGTCCAGGTACGCGGACGGGCTGTCGCTCAGCGCCAGCGCGGCGCCCGGCGGGAGTCCGCCCGAGCGGTACTGGGCGCGGGCGGCGGCCCCGGCGCGGTCCTTCAGGCCCGTGATCCGGTCCTGGCCCGCCACCACCAGCTTGGCGATCTCCACGATCCGCTCGGACTGTGCCTTCGTCTCGCCCACCGCGAGGTTGTACGCGTCCGTCGCGCTGCCGGCCTGCCGGTAGAGGTCCTCGATCTCCTTGCGGACCTGCTCCAGGGACTTGCCCTCCGGCGCGGGCGCCGGCGCGGCCGGGGCCGCCGGATTCGGCGGCGCGCCCGGAGCGGCGTACGCGCTGCCCGCCGCGAGCCCGGGGGCCGTCAGTATCGCCATCGCGCACAACAGCGCGAGGGCGGACACTCCCTGCACGCGCGACGACGCTCGCTTCGCGGTCCCCATGGCTCCCCCAGGCGCCCCGAGTCAGACCGGACATCACCCGGCATCAGATCTGACTATTCATCAGTAACTTGGCACTGTCATCGGGATGGTGCCACGACTCGGTGAATTCCAACACCCTCCGGATGCCGCCCCGATCATGACCGCCCACGTCTCGCCCACCCCTGACGACTCAACGGTCATCCCCCGCAACCGGTTCCCCGGCCCGCGAGTTTCACCCCGCCGGGCGCAACGCCTCCCAGCGCACGGTCAGTTCCCCCTGCCGCCACCGCGCCGGCCCGTCCGCCAGCGGCCAGTCGCCCGCCAGGGCCCGCGCCGTCCGGATCCACCGCTGCCGCGCCCCGTACGAGGCGTACGGGGCCGCCGCCGCCCACGCCCGGTCGAAGTCGCGCAGGAACGCGTGCACCGGCTCGCCCGGCACGTTCCGGTGGATCAGCGCCTTCGGCAGCCGCTCCGCCAGGTCCGAGGGCCGCTCCAGCGAGCCGAGCCGGGTCGCGAAGGTCACCGTCCGCGGCCCCTCCGGCCCCAGCGCCACCCACACGTGCCGGCGCCCGATCTCGTCGCACGTCCCCTCGACCAGCAGCCCGCCCGGCGCCAGCCGCGCGCACAGCCGCTGCCACACCTGCTCGACCTGCTCCTCGTCGTACTGCCGCAGCACGTTCGCGGCCCGGATCAGGGCCGGCCGCTGCCCGCCGTCCAGCGGCACCTCGAAACCGCCGTGCCGGAAGCTCAGCCCCTCCCGTTCGTACGGCTTCGCCCCCGCCACCCGCGCCGGCTCGATCTCGATGCCGACCACCCGCACCCCCGGGGCCGCCTTCCGCAGCCGCGCCAGCAGCTCCACCGCCGTCCAGGGCGCGGCCCCGTACCCGAGGTCCACCGCGACCGGCGCCTCCTCCCGGCGCAGCCGCGCCCCGTGCTCGGCGGCGATCCAGCGGTCCATGCGGCGCAGCCGGTTCGGGTTGGTGGTCCCGCGCGTCACGGTGCCGACAGGGCGCTTCGGGGGCGGCTGAGTGCTGCGGGAGACCATGCGCCGAGCGTATGCCGACCGGCCCGGCAAGATAAAAAACCGGCGGTGCGACCAGGAAGTTCCGGCTCCCCGGAATGCGGGGGACCGCCGTTCGGGTTGCACTCCTAGCAGGGCGCCGACCGCGCTCCCGCAGCCATGCCACCCCGGGTGCGCTGCCCAGCCCGTCGTCCACGCGATCACAGCGACGCGATCCGAGCGAGAGGAACAGCTCCCTTGAGCCAGTACGTGTCCCGTCTCGGCGGCAGCATCAGCGGCCGCATCGCCGCTGCCCGCGGACCCCGCCACGACCAGCCCCGGCTGCGCCTGCCGGCCGTCGGCCACCACCGCAAGCCGCGCCGCGTGGCGATGCTCAGCGTGCACACCTCACCGCTGCACCAGCCCGGCACCGGCGACGCCGGCGGCATGAACGTCTACATCGTCGAGCTCGCCAAACGCCTGGCCGCGATCAACATAGAGGTCGAGATCTTCACCCGCGCGACCACCGGCGGGCTGCCGCCCGTCGTCGAGCTCGCGCCCGGGGTCCTCGTACGGCACGTGGACGCGGGCCCGTACGAGGGCCTCGCCAAGGAGGAGCTCCCGGCCCAGCTGTGCGCCTTCACCCACGGCGTCATGCAGGCCTGGGCCGGCCACCGTCCCGGCTACTACGACCTCGTCCACTCCCACTACTGGCTTTCCGGCCACGTCGGCTGGCTCGCCGCCGAACGCTGGGGCGTCCCGCTCGTCCACGCCATGCACACCATGGCCAAGGTCAAGAACGCCTCCCTCGCCGAGGGCGACACCCCCGAGCCGGCCGCCCGCGTCATCGGCGAGACCCAGATCGTCGCCGCCGCCGACCGGCTCATCGCCAACACCGCCGAAGAGGCCGACGAGCTCGTACGCCACTACGAGGCCGACCCCGGCAAGGTCGCCGTCGTCCACCCCGGCGTGAACCTCGACCGCTTCACCGCCGGCGACGGCCGCGCCGCCGCCCGCGCCCGCCTCGGCCTGCCCCAGGACGCCGTGATCCCGCTGTTCGCGGGCCGCATCCAGCCCCTCAAGGCCCCCGACATCCTGCTCCGCGCCGTCGCCGAGCTCGTCGACCGCGACCCCTCGCTGCGCTCCCGCCTCTTCGTCCCCGTCGTCGGCGGCCCCAGCGGCAGCGGCCTCGCCAAGCCCGAGGGGCTCCAGAAGCTCGCCGCCCGGCTCGGCATCGCCGACCTCGTGCACTTCCACCCGCCGGTGGGCCAGGACCGGCTCGCCGACTGGTTCCGGGCCGCGTCCGTCCTGGTCATGCCGTCCTACAGCGAGTCCTTCGGGCTCGTCGCGATCGAGGCCCAGGCCACCGGCACGCCGGTCCTCGCCGCCTCGGTCGGCGGCCTGCCCGTCGCCGTCAACGACGGGGTGACGGGCATCCTCGTACCCGGCCACGACCCGGTGGACTACGCGCGCGAACTGCGCCGCTTCGTGGACGAACCCGGCCTCACCGACCGCATGGGCGCCGAGGCCGCGCGGCACGCGCAGTTCTTCGGCTGGGACACCGCCGCCGGCGGCACCGCTGACGTGTACACCGCAGCCATGCACGATCACCGCCGTCGCGTACGCTCCCACCATGGCTGACGCTGACACCGCCGCGATCATCGAGTCCACGCTGGCCGGCGCCGAGCTGGGCTGGGAGAGCCCCGAACCGGGCAGCTACGTCGTCCAGCTCCCCGGCACCCGCAAGCTGAGCACCACCTGCTCGCTCCGCATCGGCCGCCACTCCCTCTCGGTGAACGCCTTCGTCATCCGCCACCCCGACGAGAACGAAGCGGGCGTCCACCGCTGGCTGCTGGAACGCAACCTCAAGCTCTACGGGATGGCCTACGCCGTCGACCCGCTCGGCGACGTCTACCTCACGGCCCGCCTGCCGCTGTCCGTCATCACCCCGGAGGACCTCGACCGGCTGCTGGGCACCGTCCTGGAAGCGGCGGACGGCGCCTTCAACACCCTGCTGGAGCTCGGTTTCGCCGGCGCCATCCGGCGCGAGTACGACTGGCGCGTGTCCCGGGGCGAGTCCACCCGCAACCTGGACGCGTTCAAGCACCTGACGCGGCCGTCGGCCTGAGGCGGCGGGCGGCCGGGGCGCGCCCGTCGGCCGGGGCCGCGCCCGTTGACCTGACGCGCCCGTCGGCCGGGGTCGCGCCCGTTGCCCCCCCGCCCGGCCGGGCTTCCGCTCAGGCCTCCACCGCCGCGGCCGTCACCGGCTTGGCCTCCGCCGCCTGCGCCTGCGCCTGCGCCTGCGCCGCGGCCGGTCGGCCGCTCGGCACGGCGGCCGGTCCCGGCCCGCTCCGCGGCAGCCCCCGCATCAGCAGCCAGTACCCCAGCGCCGCCACCGTCCCCAGGACCCCCGTCGCCCCCCACAGCCAGGCCGCGCCCAGGTGGTCGATCACGAAGCCGGCCATCAGCGGCGCCACCAGCGCGGCCACCGCCCAGGACATCGTGTACATCCCCTGGTAGCGCCCGCGTCCGTGCACCGGCGACAGCCGCGCCACCAGTCCCATCTGCGTCGGGGAGTTCACGATCTCCGCGAGCGTCCACACCAGCACCGTCAGCGCGTACGCCCACAGCGGCCCGGCGAAGGCCGTCATCGCGAACCCGTACCCGGCCAGCAGCGCCGAGGCCACCAGCAGCTTCTGCGGGTCGCGGTGCTCGATGAACCGCGTCACGGGGATCTGGAGGGCCACGATCAGCACCCCGTTGACCGCGAGGACCAGCCCGTAGTCGCCGGGCGAGAAGCCCGCCGCGCCCATCGCGACCGGCAGCCCCACCGAGCCCTGGGTGAAGATCAGCGAGATCAGGAACGACAGCCCGACGACGCTCATGAAGCGCCCGTCCCGCAGCACGCTCCCCAGCCGGACCTCGGGCCCGGCCGCCGCCTCCGCGGCCGCGTCCTTCACCGGCCGGGACTCCGGCAGCTTCAGGAACACCAGCACCGCGCAGAGCAGGGTCAGCGCCGCCTCCCCGAGGAAGCCGGCCAGGTAGCTGTACTCCGCCACCAGCCCCGCCACCGTCGAACTGATCGCGAAGCCGAGGTTGATGGCCCAGTAGTTCAGCGCGAAGGCCCGTACCCGGTCCTCCGGCCGGACGATGTCCGCCATCATCGCGGAGACCGCGGGCCGCGAGGCGTTCGACGTCATCCCCACCAGCAGGGCCACCGCCGCGATCGCCGCCGGGTGCTCCATGAAGCCCAGCAGCGCCACCGACAGGCCCGTCGAGACGTTCGCCGCCAGCATCGTCGGCCGCCGCCCCAGCCGGTCGGTCATCACCCCGGCCACCAGCGAGGACACCACGCCGCCCAGCCCGTGCAGGGCGACCACGAGTCCCGCGAAGGAGGCCGAGTAGCCCCGGTCCAGGGTCAGGTACATGGTCATGAATGTGGCGACGAAAGCCCCGAGCCGGTTGACGAGCGTGCTCGCCCACAGCCACCAGAAGGCACTCGGCAGACCCGACACGCTCTCCCGGACAGCCCGTCTCATGCTGGCAACGGACATAAGGAATCCCCCCGGCGGTGTAAGCGTCTCTTCTGCTTCCCGCACGTTACGAGGACGCCTCCGCGACCGCCACTGGATTGACGCCGGACGTCAATCGAAGGTCCCGCGGGCCCTTCCCCCGCCGCGCGCGAGCGCCCCGGGCCGTCCATTAGGCTCGTACGCATGGCCGACGCACCGTACAAGCTGATCCTCCTCCGTCACGGCGAGAGCGAGTGGAACGCGAAGAACCTGTTCACCGGCTGGGTGGACGTCAATCTCAACGAGAAGGGCGAGAAGGAGGCAGTCCGCGGTGGCGAACTCCTGAAGGACGCCGACCTCCTCCCCGACGTGGTCCACACGTCCCTCCAGAAGCGCGCGATCCGCACCGCCCAGCTCGCGCTGGAGGCCGCCGACCGCCACTGGATCCCGGTCCACCGCTCCTGGCGCCTGAACGAGCGCCACTACGGCGCCCTCCAGGGCAAGGACAAGGCCCAGACCCTCGCCGAGTTCGGCGAGGAGCAGTTCATGCTGTGGCGCCGCTCCTACGACACCCCGCCGCCGCCCCTCGAGGACGGCTCGGAGTTCTCCCAGTCCGGGGACCCGCGCTACGCGACGATCCCGCCGGAGCTCCGCCCCCGCACGGAGTGCCTGAAGGACGTCGTCGTCCGCATGCTCCCGTACTGGTACGACGGCATCGTCCCCGACCTCCTCGCGGGCCGCACCGTCCTGGTCGCCGCGCACGGCAACTCCCTGCGCGCGCTGGTCAAGCACCTGGACGGCATCTCCGACGCGGACATCGCGGGCCTCAACATCCCCACCGGCATCCCGCTCGCCTACGAACTGGACGCCTCCTTCAAGCCCCTCACCCCGGGCGGCACCTACCTCGACCCGACCGCCGCCGCGGCCGCCATCGAAGCCGTCAAGAACCAGGGCAAGAAGTAACCCGTACGCACTGAACAGCCCCCCACCTGCCGTTTTCCGGCGGGTGGGGGGCTGGCCGTTTTTGGGGGTGCGGGGGGTGGGGGCGGTTTTGCGTCGGGGTGGGGGGAAATCGTTGGTTTGGGGTGGGGGAGGGTGGGTTCGGGCGGGGGTGCAGTGGCGTTTCGGCGCTGAAGGTGGTGGGCCGGACGGGTGAGTGCTTCGTTTCTGCGCTGTCGGCCGTGCCCGGAGCCCGGCTACAACTCCGGTTCATGATCAAGCACTTCGTGCGGCGCGGTCTCCCCGCGCTCGCCCTCGCGCTCCTGCCCGTATTCGCCTCCGGCCCGGCCGCCGACGCCTCGTCCGCGCCCGCGGCCGCCGCCGCCGCCCGGAGCGACGCCCACTTCTACGGCGGCTCCACCCTCCACAAGAACCAGGCCTGGACCTCCGGCAACGGCCGGACCGTCCTGCGCGTCCAGAACGACGGCAACTTCGTCCTCTACAAGGACGGGCACGCGGCCTGGCAGGCGCCGGGCGTCTGGCCCAAGGCCAGCAGCGCCGTCTTCCAGGAGGACGGCAACTTCGTCGTCTACGACAGCAACGGCAACGCAGTCTGGGCGGCCGGCACCTGGCACAAGGGCCACTACCTGTCCGTCCAGGACGACGGCAACGTCGTCGTCTACAACAGCAACAACCAGCCGGTCTGGGCCACCAACACCGGCGACTGACCGGCGCCGGCAAGACGAAGGGCCCCGCCGGACCGGACTCGGCCGGGCGGGGCCCTTCGGGCGTGCTTCCGGGGGCGGGGTCAGCCGCCGCACTGGCAGGGGGCGCCGGACTGGCAGCCGCAGCCGCAGCCGGAACCGCAGCCGCAGGCCGCGAGCAGCGGCAGGCGCAGGGGCTCCGGCCGGGACTGCTGCTGCTCCTGCTCCGGGGTGAGCGGGACGGGGGAATCGGGCATGGATCCTCCTCGTGGGCGCACGTACGGGACGCCCTGCCGACGGAGCGCCCCCGCCTCATTCATGCCCAGCCACACCGGCGCGTCAACGGCGCATTGGGGCTCGCCCGCGAACCCGCCCCCCGGATGCCCGCGGATGCGCCCGCGTGTCCCTCGGGGCGCCCCCCCCGGGCAACCCCCGGGCAACCCCGGGCGCCCTCAGACGCCGTCGACCTGCGTCGGCTGCTGGAGCTCGTCCGCGTGCTCACCCGTCACCAGGTACACCACGCGCTTGGCCACCGACACCGCGTGGTCGGCGAAGCGCTCGTAGTAGCGGCCCAGCAGGGTCACGTCGACGGCGGTCTCGATGCCGTGCTTCCAGCGGTCGTCCATCAGGTGCTGGAACAGCGTGCGGTGCAGCTGGTCCATCTCGTCGTCGTCCTGCTCCAGCTGGAGCGCCAGGTCCACGTCCTTCGTGATGATGACCTCGGCCGCCTTCGCCATCAGGCGCTGCGCCAGCTGCCCCATCTCCAGGATCGTCGCGTGCAGGTCGCGCGGCACGGCCGTGTCCGGGAAGCGCAGCCGCGCCAGCTTCGCCACGTGCTGCGCCAGGTCGCCGGAGCGCTCCAGGTCGGCGCTCATCCGCAGCGAGGTCACCACGATGCGCAGGTCGGTCGCCACCGGCTGCTGGCGGGCCAGCAGCGCGATGGCACGGGCCTCCAGGTCGTGCTGGAGGTCGTCCACCTTCTGGTCGGCGGCGATGACGCTCTCCGCCAGCTTCAGATCGGCGTCCAGCATGGAGGTCGTCGCCCGCCCGATCGCGGAACCTACGAGCCGGGCCATCTCGACCAGGCTTTCTCCGATCGAGTCCAGTTCCTCGTGGTACGCGTCGCGCATGGTGTCCCTCTCTTGCCTGCTACTCGCTACTGCGTGGCCGATTGCCCCACGTTTACACGTTCGGACGCAGAGGCGTCCGACTCCGGCATCACAAGTGAATCAACCCCGTCGCCAGGGTGAACTCTGGGCGACGAGTGTTCGGGCCGCCACCCGAACGGCTGTGGAAGTGTCCTCCGGCCTGCTTAACCTGGACGCATGGACGTGAACGCGGCGGTCGCCGCAGCTGCAGCGATCGCCGGTCTGTGCACCGGTGTGATCGCCATGCTGGCGTTCCGCTGGAGCGAGCGCGACCAGGCCCGCCCCACCCGGAGCTCCATGCGCCCCGACATCAACGCGGTGCTCCCGCCCGGAGTGGACACCGTCCTCTCCGTGCTCCGCTCCTCCGCCGTCGTCCTCGACGAGGGCGACGCCGTGGTCAAGGCCAGTTCGGCGGCATATGCCCTCGGCCTGGTCCGCGGCGGCAAGCTGGCCGTGGAGCCCATGCTCCACATGGCCCGCGACACCCGCCGGGACGGCGAGATACGCCAGATCGAGCTCGACCTGCCCCGGCGCGGCACCGGCCGCGGCGAGGCCCTCGCGGTCTCCGCCCGCGTCGCACCGCTCGGCTCCCGGCTGGTGCTCCTGCTCGTCGAGGACCTCACGGAGGCCCGCCGCATCGAGGCGGTCCGCCGGGACTTCGTCGCGAACGTCTCGCACGAGCTGAAGACCCCCGTGGGAGCGATCTCCCTGCTCTCGGAGGCCGTCATGGACGCCTCCGACGACCCCGAGGCGGTCACCCGCTTCGCGGGCCGGATGCAGATCGAGTCCACCCGCCTGATCAACCTCGTACAGGAGCTGATCGACCTCTCCCGGGTGCAGAACGACGAGGCACTGGAGGACGCCGAGCCCGTACGGGTGGACACCCTCGTGGCCGAGGCCATCGACCGGTGCCGCCACACGGCGACGTCCAAGCAGATCACCATGGCCGCCGGCGGCACGGCCGACCTGCGGGTATGGGGCCACCGGGGGCAGCTGGCGGCCGCCCTCGGCAACCTGGTCGAGAACGCCGTGAACTACAGCCCGGCCCGCACCCGCGTCGGCATCGCCGCGCGCCGGGTGACCGCGCCGGGGGGAGACTTGATCGAGATAGCCGTGACCGACCAGGGCATCGGCATCCCGGAGAAGGACCGCGAACGCGTCTTCGAGCGCTTCTACCGCGTCGACCCGGCCCGCTCCCGCGCCACGGGAGGAACCGGCCTGGGCCTCGCGATCGTGAAGCACGTGGCGGCCTCGCACGGCGGGGAGGTGTCGGTATGGAGCTCGGAGGGTCAGGGCTCCACGTTCACCCTGAAGCTCCCCGAGGCGGCCGCGCCGGCGCCGGCGAAGACCCCCGCAACCGCCCCACACCTGCCCGACCCAGAACCAGTCATCCCTGCCCCGGAGGTCCTTCCGTGACCCGAGTGCTCGTCGTCGAGGATGAGGAATCCTTCAGCGACGCCCTGTCCTACATGCTCCGCAAGGAAGGCTTCGAGGTCGCGATCGCCGCGACGGGGCCCGACGGGCTGGACGAGTTCGAGCGCAACGGCGCCGACCTCGTCCTCCTGGACCTGATGCTGCCCGGCCTGCCGGGCACGGAGGTCTGCCGACAGCTGCGCGGCCGCTCCAACGTCCCCGTGATCATGGTGACCGCCAAGGACAGCGAGATCGACAAGGTCGTCGGGCTGGAGATAGGAGCCGACGACTACGTCACCAAGCCGTTCTCCTCCCGGGAGCTGGTCGCCCGCATCCGCGCGGTCCTGCGCCGCCGCGGGGAGCCGGAGGAGGTCACCCCGGCGGCGCTGGAGGCCGGTCCGGTACGGATGGACGTGGACCGGCACGTGGTCACCGTCGGCGGCGCCAAGGTGGACCTCCCGCTGAAGGAGTTCGACCTGCTGGAGATGCTCCTGCGCAACGCCGGCCGCGTGCTCACCCGCATGCAGCTGATCGACCGGGTCTGGGGCGCGGACTACGTCGGCGACACCAAGACCCTGGACGTCCACGTCAAGCGCCTCCGCGCCAAGATCGAGCCGGACCCCGGCGCTCCGCGCTACCTGGTGACGGTGCGCGGCCTCGGCTACAAGTTCGAGCCGTAAGCCGAAGTCACCACGCCCGCCCCCCGGGGCCGGCCGGAGGCCGGCGCAGCGGTCCGAAGCCGGTGAGGCCCCCGGGGCCTCGCCGCGCGAGGGTCGCACGGGGGAGGGGTTCGAGCCGGACCCGGGTGCTCCGCGCTACCTGGTGACGGTGCGCGGCCTCGGCTACAAGTTCGAGCTGTAAGCCGAAGTCACCACGCCCGCCCCCCGGGGCCGGCCGTAAGCCGGCGGCGTTTCGCTCCGGACATGAAGGGAGGGCCCCGACCGCATGCTGCGGTCGGGGCCCTCCCTTCGTGCGTGTGCCCGGCGTCAGTGGCCGGCGCTGTGCGACGGGGAGCCGGACGGCGTGCCCGACGGGCTCGCGCCCGGGGCGCCCGAGGGGGCACCGGACGGGGAGCCCGACGGCGTGCCGGACGGGGAGCCCGACGGGCTCGCGGCCGCCGGGGCCGGGGCCTCGGTCGGGCCGAAGCCCGCGTACATGCCGGTGGCCGGCACCACGAAGGCAGCGATGCCGACGTCACCGGTGCGGCTCAGCTGGAAGACGACCTCCTGCGCGTTGCCGGGCTCGACGGCGCCGCTGCCGCCCTCGATGACGGCGGAGGCGTTGCCCTTGCCGCCCAGCACCACGGAGCCGCCGGCGGGCACGGTGACCTTGCCGGAGCCCTCGGCGCCCTTCAGGACGACCTTGGACTTGCCACCCGCGAGGGTGATCCCGTCCAGCGTCTGCGGCGCGTCGCCGGCGTTGAAGAGGGTCGCGGAGACCGAGGCCGGCCCCTTCTTGCCCTTCTCGCCCTGGGTGATCACCAGTGCGTTCTGGACCTTGATGTCGCCCTTGGTGACGGCGGCGTTGTCCGGCTTGATCTCTAGAGTCTGCGCGTCGTTGCCGGCACCGCACGCGGCGAGCGAGGCGATCGAGAACACGACGGCGGTAGCGGCGAGGGCGCCGCGTCGAAGGCTGCGGCTCACGGCTGCGGCAACTCCTAGGACGTACGGACGGGAGGGTGGGCTCTCGGGACGGCCGAGGTAAAGCCGCCCTAAGGGTGTGTCAGCGGGCTTAGGTTACCGAGCCGCCGCCCCGCCCCCGCACCCGACCCTCCGCAGCGGGTGCCCCCGGCTGCGCCGCTCCCGTGATCTTGCATTCGCATAACCCGCCGGACACCTCCCGGTGATCAATTCCGGGATTCCCTTCGAACGCCACCCGGTGATCAATTCGGGATTGGGCCGGAACCCGCTCCGTACGGGTGGCCGCCAGTCGAACGGAGTACTTCGGTTTCGCGCCACCCAAACCGGCAAAACGGGACGTACGTCACACTCGTGAGCTCCTTCGCCGGGTGTAGCGTGGTCGATTCGACTGGTCCGCACAGCGCCTCCGACCTGCGAATACCCCCTTCCGGAAGCCCGTCGCAGCACGATCGTGTCGCTGTTGTCAAGCCCCGAGATGTGCCCTGACCTGCGAAAACGCCATTCATAACAGTCAGTTCTCGTGTTACCCTGGATAGCCACGGAAGGGGTACCTGTCACATGACGTTCAAGGTTGGCGACACCGTGGTCTATCCCCATCACGGGGCCGCGCTGATCGAGGCCATCGAAACTCGCCAGATCAAAGGCGTGGACAAGACCTACTTGGTGCTCAAGGTCGCCCAGGGCGACCTGACGGTTCGTGTGCCTGCGGACAATGCGGAGTTCGTCGGCGTTCGCGACGTAGTCGGCCAGGACGGGCTGGACCGGGTCTTCGAGGTGCTCCGCGCACCGTACGCAGAAGAGCCGACGAACTGGTCCCGGCGCTACAAGGCAAATCTGGAGAAGCTCGCTTCTGGCGATGTCATCAAGGTCGCGGAAGTAGTGCGTGACCTGTGGCGTCGTGAGCGTGAGCGCGGGCTTTCCGCGGGTGAGAAGCGCATGCTCGCGAAGGCGCGTCAGATTCTGGTGAGCGAGCTCGCGCTCGCCGAAAACACCAACGAGGACAAGGCCGAGGCCCTCCTCGACGAGGTTCTCGCGTCCTGACGCTCGAACCGAACCACAGTGTGCCGCGGTGCCCGATGACAAGCCCTCTCCTCCACGAGAGGGCTGTTGCCGGGCGCTGCGGCATGTCTGCCCCATATTCTTCGGACCCGTAGGTCTGCTTCCCCACCCCTGGGTCCGCTTCCCCACCGCCCGGCGCGCCGGAACCACCCGGTGTGCCGGATCCGGGCTGCCGGCTCGACCGGTCGTCACGGAAGGGGCGAGGGCGGCGCACCCGGCACCCTTCAGGCCATACCCACGTCGGCCGAAGTCACAAACCTGGCCCGGAGCTACTACTGATGTCTGACCCAACGCGCCCCCACCGCACCGCCGCGGTGATCCCGGCCGCCGGCCGCGGGGTACGCCTCGGCCCCGGTGCCCCCAAGGCCCTGCGGGCCCTCGGCGGGACGCCGATGCTGATCCACGCCGTCCGGGCCATGGCCCGCTCCCGCGCGGTCTCCCTCGTCGTCCTCGTGGCCCCGCCCGACGGCGTCGCCGAGGTGCGCAACCTGCTCGACGAGCACGCCCTGCCCGACCGCACCGAGATCCTGGTCGTCCCCGGCGGCGAGACCCGCCAGGAGTCCGTACGGGCCGGTCTGGACGCGCTCCCCGCCGACGTCACCTCCGTACTGATCCACGACGCGGCCCGCCCGCTCGTACCCGTCGAGACCGTCGACTCCGTCGTCGAGGCCGTGCGCGGCGGCGCCCCCGCCGTCGTCCCCGCCCTGCCGCTGGCAGACACCGTCAAGGAGGTCGAGCCCGGCGGGCCCGGCGAGCCCGAGCCGGTCGTCGCCACGCCCGAGCGGGCCCGGCTGCGCGCCGTGCAGACCCCGCAGGGCTTCGACCTCGCGACGCTGCTGCGCGCGCACGAGGCCATCGCCGTCAGCGGCGACGGCGCCACCGACGACGCCGGCATGGTGGAGCGCACCGGGGTCACCGTCGTGGTCGTCCCGGGCCACGAAGAGGCCTTCAAGGTCACCCGTCCGCTCGACCTGGTCCTCGCCGAGGCCGTACTCGCCCGCAGGAGGGCCACCGATGCCTACTAGCTCCGCAGGTTCCGCCGGGGCACCGCTGATCCCGCTCGTCGGGATCGGCACCGACGTGCACGCCTTCGAGGCCGGGCGCGAGCTGTGGTGCGCCGGGCTGCTGTGGGAGGGCGAGGACGGCCTCGCCGGTCACTCCGACGGGGACGTCGCCGCCCACGCCGCCTGTGACGCCCTCTTCTCCGCCGCCGGCCTCGGCGACCTCGGGGCCCACTTCGGCACCTCCCGCCCCGAGTGGTCCGGCGCCGCCGGGGTCGCCCTCCTGGCGGAAGCGGCCCGGATCGTGCGCGCCGGGGGCTTCGAGATCGGCAACATCGCGGTCCAGGTGATCGGTGTGCGCCCGAAGGTCGGCAAGCGGCGCGAAGAAGCACAGAAGGCGCTCTCGGCCGCGGCGGGCGCCCCCGTCTCCGTCTCCGGCACCACCACCGACGGCCTGGGCCTGACCGGCCGCGCCGAAGGCCTCGCCGCCATCGCCACGGCCCTCGTCTACCGCGCCTGACCCGCCGGTCCGGGACCGGCCCCGGCCGGGCCCGGACCCGTACCGCCGACGGCGGCCCGGCGTCGGGAGCGGGACGGGGGAGCCTCGCGGGGCGGTCGAGGGCCGGCCCGCCCGCGCGGCGGCCACAACGGGAAAACCGCCCGTACGGGACCCCGTCCCACGACCCACCCGCAACAAACCCGCCCCCGGGTGCCCAAAGGGTCGCGGGGCACTGCTAGAGGCCCACTACCCTGGATGCCGTGACTATTCGCCTGTACGACACCAGCGCCCGGCAGATCCGCGACTTCACCCCGCTCATCCCGGGCTGCGTCTCGATCTACCTCTGTGGCGCGACCGTGCAGGCCGCCCCACACATCGGGCACATCCGGTCCGGCCTCAACTTCGACATCATGCGCCGCTGGTTCGCCTACCGCGGCTACGAGGTCACCTTCATCCGCAACGTCACGGACATCGACGACAAGATCATCGCCAAGTCCGCCGACCAGGGCCGCCCGTGGTGGTCCATCGGCTACGACAACGAGCTGGCCTTCAACACCGGCTACGACGCGCTCGGCTGCCTGCGGCCCACCTACGAGCCGCGTGCCACCGGCCACGTCCCCGAGATGATCGAGATGATGCGCGGGCTCATCGAGCGCGGGCACGCCTACGAGTCCGAGGGCAACGTCTACTTCGACGTGAAGTCCTTCCCGGGCTACCTCTCGCTCTCCCGCCAGGAGCTCGACAACATCCGCCAGCCGGAGTCCACCGGCGAGACCGGCAAGCGCGACCCGCGCGACTTCGCGATGTGGAAGTCCGTCAAGCCCGGCGAGCCCTCCTGGGAGACCCCCTGGGGCCGCGGCCGTCCCGGCTGGCACCTCGAATGCTCCGCGATGGCGCACAAGTACCTCGGCGAGGCCTTCGACATCCACGGCGGCGGGCTGGACCTGATCTTCCCGCACCACGAGAACGAGATCGCCCAGGCCCGCGCCTTCGGCGACGAGTTCGCCAAGTACTGGGTGCACAACGCCTGGGTCACCATGTCCGGCGAGAAGATGTCCAAGTCGCTCGGCAACTCGGTGCTCGTCTCCGAGATGGTCAAGCACTGGCGTCCGATCGTCCTGCGCTACTACCTCGGCACCCCCCACTACCGCTCGATGATCGAGTACAGCGAGGAGGCCCTGCGGGAGGCGGAGTCCGCCTTCGCCCGCATCGAGGGCTTCTACCAGCGCGTCATCGAGAAGGCGGGCGCCCCCGTCGAGCCCGCCGGCGAGGTGCCCCCGGCCTTCGCCGAGGCGATGGACGACGACCTGGGCGTCCCGCAGGCGCTCGCCATCGTCCACACCACCGTCCGCCAGGGCAACAGCGCGCTGGCCGCCGACGACAAGGACGGCGCCATCGCCCGCCTCTCGGAGGTACGGGCCATGCTGGGCGTGCTCGGCCTGGACCCGCTCGACCCGCACTGGGCCGGTGAGTCCGCGGACCGGGGCGAGGACCTCCACGGAGCCGTCGACACCCTCGTGCGCCTCGTCCTGGAACAGCGCGAATCCGCCCGGACCCGCAAGGACTGGGCCACCGCCGACGCCATCCGCGACCAGCTCCAGCAGTCCGGCCTGGTCATCGAGGACAGCCCCACCGGACCCCGCTGGACCCTCGGCCCGCGCTAGGCGCGTACGACCGACAGGGCCCGCCGGAGCAGTCCGACTGTGCCGCCCGGCCTTCCGGGCGGCACACTCTTCATACGTACATATCGCAGCACCAACGAAAACAGGTAGAGGTCATGGCCGGGAACAGCCAGCGCAGGAACCGCCGCACGTCCAACAAGAAGGGCGCCACGGTCGGCAGCGGTGGCCAGCGGCGCAAGGGCCTGGAGGGCAAGGGCCCCACGCCCAAGGCCGAGGACCGCAAGAAGCACAAGGCCAACCGCATCAGCAACGCGATGGCCCGCCAGGCGGCCAAGCGCCGCCCGGCCCCGCGCCGCGGCGGTGTGAAGGGCACCAGCGAGATGGTCGTCGGCCGCAACCCGGTCTTCGAGGCGCTGCGCGACGGCGTCCCCGCCACCACCCTCTACGTCCAGCAGTTCATCGACAACGACGAGCGCGTCCGCGAGGCCCTCAAGCTCGCCGCCGACCGCGGCAACATCAACCTGATGGAAGCCCCGCGCCCCGAGCTCGACCGCATGACCAACGGGCTCAACCACCAGGGCCTGGTCCTCCAGGTCCCGCCCTACGAGTACGCGCACCCGGAGGACCTCACGGCCGCCGCGTACGACAACGGCGAGGACCCGCTGATCGTGGCCCTCGACGGGGTCACCGACCCGCGCAACCTCGGCGCGATCGTCCGTTCCGTCTCCGCCTTCGGCGGGCACGGCGTGGTCATCCCCGAGCGCCGCGCCGCCGGCATGACCGCCGGTGCGTGGAAGACCTCGGCCGGCACCGCCGCCCGCACCCCGGTCTCCCGCGTCACCAACCTGACCCGCGCCCTCCAGGACTACAAGAAGGCCGGCATCACCATCGTCGGTCTCGCCGCCGAGGGCACGCACACGGTCAACGACCTCGCCGAGCTGGCCGGCCCGGTCGTCATCGTCGTCGGCTCCGAGGGCAAGGGCCTCGGCCGCCTCGTCGGCGAGAACTGCGACTACCTCGTCCGCATCCCGATGCCGGGCGGCGCCGAGTCGCTGAACGCCGGTGTCGCCGCGGGCGTCGTCCTGTACGAGGCCGCCCGCCGCCGCGCCGAGAGCGGCCGGGTCTGATCCGGCCGGCCGGTCCGGTCCGTCCGGTCCGGTCCGTCCGGTCTGCCGGGCCGCCCGGGCCGCCCGTCCGGCCGGTCCGCTTGATCCACTTGGCTCACCGGATGTGACCCGTGAGCGTGTCACCCCGCCCCTTCCGGGCGGGGTGACTTGATCTTGACGGGTCTCGGACAGATCCCTGCTGTCAAGGCAGTGTCCTAAACACTCATCACTCGGTTAGATGAGTGTGGACACCAGAACGTCAGGGTTCGACGACCAGCCCGCGCTGAGCATGGTCAAGGTGCCGTGCGACCCCGCACAGGTCATCGTCAACCACGCCAGCTTCCGCGTGCGGCTCGCACCGAGCCCGAGCGCGCGTTCCAAGCCCGCGAATGCCCCCGGCCGCGCACCCGTACTCGGCGCCGCCGTGGTCGCCGCCGCCGGAGCCACCCGCCGCCGGGCCCCCGTCGTCTGGAGCGGCAAGGCCGCCCCCGGCGACGCGGCCGCCATGGGCGGGCTCCTCCAGGCCGTGCGGGAGGCCGGCCGCGGACACGACGAGTACGACGGCGGCACCACCCAGACCATCCCCCGGGTCGACCTGGCCCACGACCTGGCCGACGACACCCTCGCCACCCCCACCGTCATCGGCCAGCGCAGCTACGGCGACCCGGACGAGACCCGCTCCCTCGCCGCCCTGCGCGACCTGCCCCACGACCGGTACGACGGGGGCCGCCATCCCGGCCCCGAGACCGGCCCCGAGGCCGGCCCCGACGCCCGGCGCGGACCCGCCGACCCGCGGGCCCAGGCCTCGTACTACCCCGGCCGCCGGATGAACCTCGGCGTCGTGCTGCTCCCGCTGCGCGTCTTCCTCGGCTTCATCTCCGTCTACGCGGGCATGGGCAAGCTCTGCGACCCCGTCTACTTCGACGGCGGCGAACGCGGCTCCATGGTCACCTGGCTCCAGACCCTGCACCCCTGGGCCCTGGCCGAACCGCTGCGCGACTTCGCCCTCGCCCACCCGGTGGGAGCCGGGCTCAGCGTGGCCTTCCTCCAGGTCATCGTGGGCGTCCTGACGGTCTTCGGGCTGTGGCAGCGCTTCGCCGCCTGCATCGGGGCCCTGCTCTCCGCCGCGCTCCTGATGACGGTGAGCTGGAAGACCGTCCCCGCCTACGACGCCCCCGACATCATCTACCTGGCCGCCTGGAGCCCGCTGATCATCGCCGGCGCCCCGGTCTACTCCCTCGACGGACGCCTGGCCGGCGAGGCCTGGCGCACCCTCGGCCCGCGCAGCGAGGTCTGGCGGCTGCGCCGCCGGGTCCTGCGGCGCGGCGCCGTGATGGCCACCGTCGTCTGCGGGCTCACCCTGATCATCGGCTCCCTGCTGGGCGGCGCCGTCCGCTCCAGCACCGTCGTCACCGTTCCCGGCCCCGGCCAGGCCCCGAGCAACTACCTGCCCGGCAGCCCGCTGCCCCAGGTCCCCGCCAAGCAGCCCGGGCAGCCCGCCCGCCAGCAGCCCTCGAAGCAGGCCGGCCCCTCCGCCTCCGCCTCCGCCGGCCCCACCGCCAAGCCCGCCCGCACCGGCAGCGGAACCACCGCCCGGGAGAGCGCCGGCACCGGCTCCGGGGCCCCCAGCACCTCCACCAAGGGCAGCGGCCAGACCCCGCGCAGCAGCGCTCCGAAGCAGTCCAGCCCGCAGCAGCCGCCGGCCACCTCCTCCGGGAACCGGGGCGCCGGGGACACCCCGGCCAAGAAGCCCGGCCTCGTCGGCGGCCTCCTCGGCTGACCGCCCCCGTACCCGTCCCGCAGGGCCCGGCACGCCACGAGCGCGCGCCGGGCCCTGCGGCGTACCGGGACGGGGGAGGAGGCGGCGGGGTCCGGGAGGGGCGGCTCAGGCGGGCTGCTGGGCCGCCAGCTCCCGTGCCGCCTCGGTCAGGTCCTTCGCCGTGTCGATCGCCCGCCAGTAGGCCCCCTGCGGCAGCGGGAAGCCCGCCAGCCGCCGCTCGCGCGCCAGGTGCGGGAACGTGGTCCGCTCGTGGTCCCCCACGTCCGGGAGCAGCGCCGTGAAGGCGGGAGCGAAGACGTAGACCCCGGCGTTCACCGGGTACGGCGACGGCGGTGCCTCGATGAAGTCCAGCACCTGCCCGAACTCGTTCGTCTCCACCACGCCCCACGGCATCCGGGGCCGCGCCAGCGCCAGCGTCGCCAGTGCCCCCCGCTCCTCGTGGAAGGCCGCCATCTCGCGCAGCGGGAACCGCGTCCACACGTCACCGTTGGTCGCGTACCAGGGCCGGCCGGGGCAAGGCAGGTGCCGGGCCGCGTACTTGAGGCCGCCGCCGCGCCCCAGGGGCTCCTCCTCCACCACCGTCGTCACGCGCAGCGGCAACGAGGCTCCCGCCAGCCACTCCTGGAGCACTTCGGCGAGGTGCCCGCAGGAGACGACGGCGTCGGTGACCCCCTCCGCCGCCAGCCAGGCCAGCTGGTGCCCGATGATCGGCAGCCCCGTCCCCGGGATCTCCACCATCGGCTTGGGGCGGTCGTCCGTATACGGCCGCAGCCGCGAACCCTGGCCGCCCGCCAGGACGACGGCCTGGGTGGGCGGGGCGGGGAACGCGGCTGCGCGGTCGGTGGGTTGGGGCGAAGCGGCGGACGGGACGGAGGCGGGCGGTACGGGCAGTGCCGGGGGTGCGGGCGGTCCGGGCGGTACGGGCGGTACGGGGGCAACGTCGCTCATGGCCGCCAGCGTAGGGACGGCCCCTGCCCCGGCGGAGGCAGGCGCGGCGGGCGTCAGCCCATCGAGGCGACGCCGGACGCGTACGCCGTGTCGCACACCGGACGTGCGAAGGTCTGCGCCTTCGTCGGCCCGTACACGTCCACGGCGGCCCGGCCCAACGCCCGTGCGATGCCCACGCAGTGCTCGGCGAGCGAGGGCCGCTTGTCCACCTCCTGCTGGAGGTGCGTCAGGACGTCGCCCGGCTCCTGGCCCTGCCGGATTTCACCGAGCAGCTTTTCGCGCAGCACGTCCTGTGCGGCACGCGGCTTCGCGGGGACCGAGACGTCCTCGGCGGAGGCGGTCAGGATCTGGGAAGGGGAATTGTCCGCCCAAGGGACCATGGTGACCGCGAGGGTTCCGGACAGGACCAGGACGACGGGCAGGACCAGGGCGAGGGAACGGCCGATACGGCGGGCAGTGTGGGTCACGAGGGCGAGAGTAGCGCTCGGTGAGGATTTGGCGACATTTAGTCACCCGGTCGGGGGATGGTTCGACGTGGCTTTTCGAATCCGGGGTTGACGGGTGCGGCCGAATGGACCGGTCTGCCGGGGTTCGTGCAGCGCCGGGGGCGCCGCGCCGAGGGCAACTCGCGCGGAAGGGGCGCCCCTTGGCGGGACGCCCCTCCTCGCGCGCGTTCGCGTCGCTGTGCCGGTCCGAAACCTCAGCGGGACAGTCGTACGCCCGAGGACGTGGAGAACACGTGGATCTCGTCGGCCCGCGGCACCACGTGCAGCGTCGACCCCTTCTCCGGCACCTGGCGGCCGCCCACGCGCACCACGATGTCCTGCGTGGCCTTCTCCAGGCCGAGCGTGGTGCTGCCGTAGACGTAGCCGTCCGCGCCCAGTTCCTCGACCACGTTGACCGTGACGGTGAGGCCGCCGCTGTCACCGATGTCGAAGTGCTCGGGGCGGACGCCGACGGTGACCGTACGGTCGCCCGCGTCGGCGGCGGCGGACAGCGCCTCGCGCGACACGGGGACGACGCTCTCGCCGAACTTCACGCCGCCGTCGGTGATCGGGACCTCGACGAGGTTCATGGCGGGCGAGCCGATGAACCCGGCCACGAACAGGTTCGCCGGCCGGTCGTACATGTTGCGCGGGGTGTCGACCTGCTGGAGCAGCCCGTCCTTGAGGACCGCCACGCGGTCGCCCATCGTCATGGCCTCGACCTGGTCGTGGGTGACGTAGACGGTGGTGATGCCGAGGTCGCGCTGGAGCGCGGCGATCTGCGTGCGGGTGGACACGCGGAGCTTGGCGTCGAGGTTCGACAGCGGCTCGTCCATGAGGAAGACCTGCGGCTTGCGGACGATGGCGCGGCCCATCGCGACGCGCTGGCGCTGACCGCCGGAGAGCGCCTTGGGCTTGCGGTCCAGGTACTGGGTGAGGTCGAGCATCTTGGCCGCCTCCTCCACCTTGCGGCGGATGGTGGCCTTGTCCTCACCGGCGATCTTGAGCGCGAAGCCCATGTTGTCGGCGACCGTCATGTGCGGGTACAGCGCGTAGTTCTGGAACACCATCGCGATGTCCCGGTCCTTGGGCGGCAGGTGCGTGACGTCGCGGTCGCCGATGCGGATGGCGCCGCCGTTGACGTCCTCCAGGCCCGCGAGCATGCGCAGGGAGGTGGACTTGCCGCAGCCGGAGGGGCCGACGAGGACGAGGAACTCGCCGTCCTCGATCTCCAGCTCCAGCTGGTCGACGGCGGGCTTGTCGCCGCCCGGGTAGAGGCGGGTCGCCTTGTCGAAGGTGACAGAAGCCATGGTGGTGTATCCCTTCTACCGGCAGGAACGTGCCGGACGATCCGAGTGGAAGGTCTAGTCCAGTTGACCGGACTCCGCCCGACGCTACCCGCCGGGACGCCTCCTGTCAGCACCCGGCGCCCGCGGATCCGTCCGCGGGCCCGGTTCCGGGGGGTCCGGAACGTGATGGCCTCCCGAATCGACCGCTGTGTAGAGTGAGTGCGGCCCCGCCTCCTTAGCTCAGTCCGGCCAGAGCAACGCACTTGTAATGCGTAGGTCGTCGGTTCGAATCCGACAGGGGGCTCTGCGCGTGAAGGCCCCGGATCCTTGTGGTCCGGGGCCTTCGGCGTGTTCCGGGGTGGGGTGGGGGCGGGGGTCAGGCGCGGCCCGAGATGCGGTCGGCGAGGCGGGCCAGGGGGGTGGTCGTGGGGCGGTGGGTGGCCGTTTCGCGGCGGTCGGCCTCGCGGTAGGCGGCGTAGAGGGCGTGGACGCCGAGCCAGCGGAGGGGCTCGGGCTCCCAGCGGCGGACGCGGTGCTGGACCCAGGGGAGGCCGGTCAGTTCGGTGCTCTCGCCGAGGACCAGGTCGCGCAGGGTGCGGGCCGCGAGGTTGGCGGTGGCCACGCCGGAGCCGACGTAGCCGCCCGCCCAGCCGAGGCCGGTGGTGGCGTCGAGGGTGACGGTGGCGCACCAGTCGCGGGGGACGCCGAGGACGCCCGACCAGGCGTGGGTGATCTCCGTGCCGGTGAGCTGGGGGAAGAAGGAGAAGAGCAGGCCGGTGAGGGCCGTGACGGTGGCCGGCTGGGTGCGGCCGTCGTGGTCGGTGCGCGAGCCGAAGCGGTACGGGACCCCGCGGCCGCCGATCGCGATGCGGCCGTCGGCGGTGCGCTGGGCGTACATGTAGGCGTGGGCCATGTCGCCGAGGAGCGTCGAGCCCGACCAGTTGAGGGACTCCCAGGCGGACGGCGGCAGCGGGGCCGTGACGATCATCGAGGAGTTCATGGGGAGCCAGGTGCGCTTGTGGCCCTTGAGAGCGGCGGTGAAGCCCTCGGTGCAGCGCAGGACGTACGGGGCGCGGACGGTGCCGTAGGGGGTGACGGCGCGGCGGGGGGCGAGTTCCGTGACGGGGGTGGATTCGTGGATCACCACGCCGAGGCGTTCGCAGGCGGCGGCGAGGCCGCGGACCAGCTTGAGGGGGTGGACGCGGGCGCCGTGCGGGGTCCAGCTGGAGCCGACGGCGTCGGCGATGTCGATGAGGGCGCGGGTGCCGGGGGCGTCGTGGAGGACGCGGTCGCTCTCGCCGAAGCCGAGTTCGGCTGCGTGGAAGGCCTTCAGGCGGGTCAGCTGGGCGGGGGTGCGGGCGACTTCGAGGACCCCGCCCCGGTGGATGTCGGCGTCGATGTGCTCGGCGGCGGCGGTCTCGATGACCTCGGTGACGGTCTCGTTCATGGCGTGCTGGAGGCGCTGGGCCGCCTGGTGGCCGTGGCGGGCGGCGTAGCGGTCGCGGCCGGCGATGCCGTTGTAGAGCCAGCCGCCGTTGCGGCCCGAGGCGCCGTAGCCGCAGAACTTCTGCTCCAGGACGGTGACGCGCAGGCCGGGGGCGGCGCGCTTGAGGTAGTACGCCGTCCACAGGCCGGTGTATCCGCCGCCGACGATCACGACGTCTGCCGTGGCGTCGGTGGTGAGGGGGGTGCGCGGTGGCCGGGGGGCGGTGGAGTCGGTCGCGTACCAGAAGGAGATACCGCCGTTGATCGTCATGGGGGAGTTGGTACACGGGGTGTCCGAGGGGTGTCCAGGGGCGGGGTGTCGTGTTCCGGGGGCCGTTGACAGGCCGTTTGGCCCCTGTGCGGGGGCCGGCCCGTGCGTAGGGTGGCGGAGAGTATTTGTCAGTTTTTATGGTGTATGAGTTTTTTACGGAGAGGGTTTCCGGTGGTGGTGGGCGTACGGAGGGCAGGGCGCGCGGGACGGGTCGTCGCGGCGGTGGCGGCGGCGGCGCTGCTGGGCGGCGCGGTGGCCGGCTGCGGTTCGGGGTCGGGTTCGGGTTCGGGGTCGGGGTCGCGGTCGGGTTCGGACGCGGCGTCGGCCGAGGTGCGGACGAGCCCGATCGCGGACCGGCTCGCGACGCTGCCGGCCGTCGTGGACGGGGCGAAGGTGGTCGTGGGCAGGCCGGGGGCGCCGCGCACGGTGCAGGTGCTGGTGGACCCGCGGTGCGGCTACTGCGCGAAGTTCGAGGCCGCGGGCGGGGAGACGCTGCTGAAGCTGGCGGACGGGGGGAAGGTGCGGATCGAGTACCTGCTGGCCTCGTTCCTGGACCGGGGCGGGGCGAGCGGCTCCGTCAAGGCGGTGAACGCGCTGCGGGCGTCGGTGGACGCCGGGAAGTTCGCGGAGTACCAGGCGGCGGTCTTCGCCAGTCAGCCGAAGGGCAGGTTCACCGACGAGCTGCTGCTGCGGATCGCCGACCGGGTGCCGGGGCTGCGCGGGACCGCCTTCGACCGGGCCGTGGCGGAGGGGACGTACACGGGGTGGGCCGGGGAGGCCGAGCGGGCCTTCGAGGCGACCGGGGCGGAGGGGACGCCGGCGGTGCTGGTGGACGGGAAGCCGGTGGGGGCGAAGGACGGGGCGATGTTCGACGCGGCCGCGTTCGGGCGGGTCCTCGGGGAGGCGGGCATCGGGGGATAGCTGCGTAGGGTCGGCGCCATGGTGGAGATTCCGTACGGCTTGGTCGAGGTGCAACTGCGGTACGGGGGAGCGGCGGGGCGGGAGTTCATCGAGGGACTGCCGGTGCGGGTGGCGGAGTTCCTGGAGCGGTGGGGGCTGCGGGTGGCGGGCTCGGCGATGCACGGGATGACGGCCCTGGTGCTGCCGGTGGTGCGGGCGGACGGCACGGAGGCGGCGTTGAAGCTGCCGGCGCCGGACGAGGAGACCGCGGGGGAGCCGCTCGCGCTGCGGGCGTGGGACGGGCGCGGGTGCGTACGGCTGCTGGAGTGGGACGGCCCGACGGGGACGCTGCTGCTGGAGCGGCTGGACGCGGGACGGCACCTCTCGGCGCTCGCGGAGCGGGACGCGCGCGCCGCGGTGCTGGTGGTGGGGGAGTTGCTGGCGCGGCTGACGGCGGTCCGGGCGCCGGAGGGGCTGCGGGGACTGGGCGAGGTCACGGCGGGGATGCGGGCGCGGGTCCCGGAGGCGGTGGGGAGGCTGGCGGACGCGGGAGAGCGTCGGCTGCTGCGGGACTGCGCGGCGGCGCTGGCGGAGGTCGCGGGGGAGCCGGGGGACCGGTTGCTGCACTGGGACCTGCACTTCGGCAACGTGCTGGCCGGGGTGCGGGAGCCGTGGCTGGCGATCGATCCGAAGCCGTTGTCGGGGGATCCGGGGTTCGAGCTGTTGCCTTCGCTGGTCAACGCGTTCCGGGAGGGGGACGTGGGGTGGCGGTTCGACCTGCTGACGGAGGTGATGGGGCTGGACCGGGAGCGGGCACGGGCGTGGACGCTGGGGCGGGTGGTGCAGAACTGCCTGTGGGAGCTGGAGGACGGCCGGACGCGGCTGCCGGAGCCGGAAGTGGCGGTGGCCGGGGTGCTGTTGGGGAGGTGAGGCGGGTGGCGGGGTGGCGGGCCGCGCCGCGGCGGGGGTGCCGGGCGCGGGGTCTCCCGTACGGGCTACGGCTCCAGGACGACCTTGCCGGTGGTGGCGCGGGTTTCCAGGGCGCGGTGGGCGGCCGCGGCTTCGGCCAGCGGGAAGCGCCGGACGGCGGGGCGCAGCCGGCCGGCGGCGGCTTCGGCGAGGGCGCGGGTCTCCAGGACGCGGAGCGGGTCGGGGGCGCCGACGGCTTCGAGCATGGCGGGGCCGAGGACGACCTGGCTGGTGATGCCGCGGGCGGCGAGGGCGGCCCGTTCGGCGTCGGTGAGGGTCAGGGGGCCGCCCGACCAGCCGTGGACGAGGTGGCGGCCGCCGGGGGCGAGGAGGCCGAGGGCGGTACGGGCGGTGGCCGCGCCGACGGAGTCGAAGAGGACGGTGCCGCCGTCGGGGTGGTGGGCGCGGACGGTGCCGGCCCAGTCGGCGGTGGTGTAGTCGACGGCGAGGTCGGCGCCGTTGGCGGTGGCCAGGGCGCATTTGGCGGGGCCTCCGGCGAGGGCGACGACGGTGGCGCCGGCGTTCTTGGCGTACTGGACGAGCAGCGTGCCGATTCCGCCGGCGGCCGCGGTGATCAGGGCGGTGGAGCCCGGGCCGAGGCCGGCGAACTGGAGGATGCCGAGGGCGGTGCGGCCGGTGCCGATCATGGCGACGGCCCGGGCGTGGTCGAGGCCCTCGGGGACCGGGTGCAGGCGGGCGGCGTCGGTGACGGCGTAGTCGGCGTAACCGCCGGGGGCGAAGCCGAGGTGGGCGACGACGGAGCGGCCGAGCCAGGCGGGATCGGTGCCGGGGCCGACGGCGTCGACGGTGCCGGCCACCTCGCGGCCGGGGGTGGTGGGGAGCGCCGGGAGGGGGGCGGGGGGTCCCTCGACGCCCTTGCGGAGGCTGATGTCGAGGAGGTGGACGCCGGCCGCGGCGACGGCGATGCGGACCTGGCCGGAGGCGGGGACGGGGCGGGGGGTGGTCTCGTAGGAGAGGTTCTCGGCGGGGCCGAAGGCGTGCAGCCGGATGGCGCGCATGGTGTCCATCCGGCAAGCCTCGGACCTGAAGCGGGGTTGAGGTCAAGGGCGGGCCGCCGTTGTCACAGGCGTGCGCCACGATGGGGGGATGGCGACACGGAACGAGCGGCAGCGGACGGCGGGGCGGACGGCGGCGGGGCGGGCGGCGGATGCGGCGTCGGCGGTGAAGGCGGCGCGGCGGCCGGAGGTGCGGCTGCCGGGGCTGGTGGCGTGGGAGGGCGGTGAACTGGAGCCGGACGGGGACTACGACGGGCTGGAGTTCGCCGACCTCGACCTGGCCGGGCAGGAGGGCGTGGGGGCGCGGTTCATGGACTGCGCGCTGCGCCGGTGCGCGCTGGACGCGGCCGGGCTGGCGAAGGCGCGGGTGCTGGACTCGGTGCTGGACGGGGTCCGGGGGGTGGGCACCGACCTGTCGGGGGCCTCGCTGCGGGACGTGGAGCTGCTGGAGCCGCGGCTGGGCGGGGCGCAGCTGCACGGGGCGGTGCTGGAGCGGGTCCTCGTACGGGGCGGGAAGATCGACTACCTGAACCTGCGGACGGCCCGGTTGAAGGACGTGGTCTTCGACGGCTGCGTGCTCGTGGAGCCGGACTTCGGGGGCGCGGTGCTGGAGCGGGTGGAGTTCCGGGGGTGCGTGGTGCGGGGCGCCGATTTCACCGGGGCCCGGATGACGGACGTGGACCTGCGGGCGGCCTCGGAGCTGGGGATCGCGCGCGGGGTGGAGGCCCTGGCGGGGGCGGTGATCAGCCCTGCGCAGCTGTTCGAGCTGGCTCCGGCGCTGGCGGCGCAGCTGGGGGTGCGGGTGGTGGGGTAGCGGCGGGGCGGGGCCGGGCGGGGTCCCCGGGGGCGGGCGGGGTCCCCGGGGCTCGTGGGACGCGGGGTCAGGCGGGGACGCGGGGGAAGCGGGACTGGAGCGTCCAGATGACGGGGTTGTCGGCGAGGCCGTCGTGCATGTCGACGAGGTCGGCGATGAGGTCGTGGAGGAAGTCGCGGGCCTCGCGGCGCAGGAGGCGGTGGCTGAAGGTCAGCGGCTCCTCCTCGGGCGCCATCCAGTCGGCCTCGACGTCGACCCAGCCGAAGCGTCGCTCGAAGAGCATGCGGTCGGCGGACTCGGTGAAGTCGAGCTCGGCGTACTGGCGGTTGGCGGAACGGCTGCCGCGCGGGTCCTCGTCGAGCTGCTCGACGATGTCGCACAGGGCCCAGGCGAAGTCGAGGACCGGGACCCATCCCCAGGCTGTGGATACTTCCCGGTCCTTGTCGGTGTCGGCGAGGTAGACGTCACCGCAGAAGAGGTCGTGGCGCAGGGTCCGGACGTCCGCGGAGCGGTAGTCGGTCTGCGGGGGGTCCGGGAAGCGCCGGGAGAGGGAGTAGCCGATGTCGAGCACGTCCTTGATGGTGTCACGGGTGCGCCCCTCCCGGCGCCGGGGGCCGTCGGACCGGCCCGGGGGCGGCCCGGGTCAGCCGACGTTGACGGCCTTCCAGGCGGCGGCGACGCGGGTGACCCCGGGGCTGGAGGGTGTCGGTCGGGGTCGGCCGGTGAGGTCGGGGCTGCGCCCGGCCTTCTGGGGCTCCGCCCCGGACCCCCGCGCCTCAAATGCCGGCGGGGCTGGATTTTGGCGGGCGTGGGCTGCCAGGTCCGGCAACTTCAGCCTCGCCGGCGTTTGAGGCGCGGGCGCGGAGCGCCGTGGGGTGACGGGTCCGGGCGCAGCCCGGGGAACGGTGGAAGGGCGGGTAGGGGACCACGCCCCGCGCAGCGACGCACCCACCTTCAGGCGACGGCCGGGGAGCGGGTCAGTGCTGAGTGGTGCCGCCAAGGGAGGGGCGGGCACCGGCCAGGGGTGGCGGCGCCGTCCGGCGGGGTCCGGCGACCCGGGCCGATGCCCGGGGGCGTCAGTGGTGAGGGGGGCGGGCGGTGCGTCGCGTTGCGGGTCGGGTCGGCGTTGTGTGTGTGGGGGGCGTCAAGACGGCAGTAGGCGTTGTTCCTTGGCTACGGCTACCGCGCCCGCGCGCGTGTCCACGCCGAGTTTGTCGTAGATGCGGCCCAGGTGGGTCTTGACCGTGGCTTCGCTGATGAACAGGGCACGGGCGATGTCGCGGTTGCCGAGGCCGCGGGCCAGCTGCCCCAGGATGTCCAGTTCGCGGTCCGTCAGCGTGGGCCGGGTGCCGCGCATGCGGGCCATCACCCGGCTGGCGACCGGCGGGGAGAGGGTGGTGCGGCCCGCCGCCGCCGCGTGGATGGCGGCGAAGAGTTCCTCGGGGCGTTCCGCCTTCAGCAGGTAGCCGGTCGCTCCCGCGCCGATGGCCCGGGTGATGTCCGCGTCCGTGTCGTACGTGGTGAGGACCAGGACGTGCGGCGGCCCCGGCAGGGCCGTGATGCGCCGGGTGGCCTCGACGCCGTCGATGCCCTCGCCCAGCTGGAGGTCCATCAGCACCACGTCCGGGCGGAGCTTAGCCGCCAGCGCGACGGCTTCCTCGCCGCTGCCGGCCTCGCCGAGCACCTCTATGTCCGGTTCGCTGCCGAGCAGCGCGAGGAGTCCCGCGCGCACCACCACGTGGTCGTCGCAGAGGAGGATCGTCGTCATCCCGTGGGCTCCAGGGGGATCGCGGCCGAGAGCACGGTGCCCTCGCCCGGGGTGGATTCGATGGTCAGGGTTCCGCCGAGCTGGCGCACGCGGGCGCGCATGGCGGGGAGGCCGTGGCCGCGTTCGGGGGCGCCGGGGGCGGTGCGGGACTCGGTGAAGCCGTCGCCGTCGTCCGCGACGTCCAGGACGACCTGGTCGCCGAGGAAGCTCAGGGTCAGCGCGGCGGTCCGGGCGCCGGAGTGCTCGCGGATGTTGGCCAGCGCGCCCTGCGCGATGCGCAGGAGGGCCGATTCGGCGCGGTCGGGCAGCGGGGCCGGGGCGCCCTCCAGATGGAAGCGGACCTCGATGTCCGGGCCCGCGTCCAGGGCGCGCAGCGCGTCGGGCAGTCCGGCGCCGTTCTCCAGTTCGGGCGGCGCCAGGTCGTGTACGAGCCGACGTGCCTCGGCGAGGCCGCGGGCGGCGATGCCGGTGGCGGTGCGGACGTGCGCGCGGGCGGTGTCCGGTTCGCTCTCCCAGGTGCGGTCGGCGGCCTGGAGCAGCATCTGCTGGCTGGACAGGTGCTGGGCCAGGGTGTCGTGGATCTCCATGGACAGCCGCTGCCGTTCGGCGAGGGTGCCCTCGCGGCGTTCGGTGGCGGCGAGTTCGCGGCGGGTGCGGATCAGGTCGTCGATGAGGGCGCGCTGCTCCTGGGCCTGGCGTTCCATGTGGACGAAGACGGCGGTGGCGAGGGCGGCCACGGCGGGCGGGGCCAGGAGGAGGTTCGGGTCGAAGGCGGTGGACAGCCTGAGCTGGGCGGCGACGACGAAGACGGTGAGCAGCGCGACGAGGACCACGGCGGCGCGGGGGCGCAGGGTGCGCAGGGCGGTGAAGAAGAGGGGGACGGCGCACCAGGCGAAGCTCGGCGCGAGGAGGACGAGGACCACCCAGGTGGCGACGACGAGGCCGAGCCAGAGCCGGCGGCGCAGGGTGGCGGGGACGGGCGCGGTGGGCGGCGTACGGGTGGCGCCGACGGCGGGGCCGAGGACGTAGAGCAGCGCGAGGGCGATGCTGAGGGCGATGACCCAGGGGGTGCGGGGTTCGCCGGGGTGGCGCAGGAGGAAGCGCGCCACGGAGGCGCCGAGGAGCAGGAAGAACGCCGTGTGCATGACGGTGGCCAGCGTGCGGGTGTCGTCCGAGGCGGTCGGGCGGGGCCGCGGGAGGTGGCTCACGGCGGGGCTCCTGGGGTGGTGGGGGCGATGTCCATTTTGCCGCTGCGCCGGGCCGGCCCGTCGGCCGGGCCCGCCCCGGGCGGGTCGCGCGGCCGGGGTGGTGTGCGCGGCCCGCGCGGCGTGGTGGGCTTGCACCGCCCGTCGGCTTGCACGGCCCGTCGGCCCGCACGGCCCTGGTGGCCGTGCAGGCCTGGTCGGCGTACCTGGCCCACGTGGGCCACATGGCCCGGTCGGCCCGTACGGGCCGCCTGGCCCGCGTGGCTGTACGGGCCGCCTGGCCCGGCCGGCCCGCACGACCCCCATGGCCCGCGAGGCCTGGTCGGCCCTCATGGGCCGGTCGGCATACATGGGCCTCACGGCTCGCACTGCCCTCACGCACCTCACGGATCGGTTGGGCCGCATGGTCCGTGCGGTCCGGGGCGCGGCTGCGCCAGTTGTCGGGCTCGGGGTCTCGGGTTCCGGGCTCCGGCTCCGCGCGTCGGCGGGGTCGGGGGCGGGGCCCGGGGTTTCAGGAGAGTCCGTGGGGTGGGGGTGGCGCATCGGCCGATCGGTTGACCCTGGGGTCAGCCGGTGCGGTCGGCGGTGGGAGCCGGTACGGGGACGGGGAGCGGGGCGGTCGCGGCGGAGGCTTGGAGCAGCGAGTCGGGCCGACGGGCTACCGAGCGGCCGACCTCCGACCGACGACCATCAGGAGCAGCAGCCATGAACACCCGTACCCGCGTCCTCACCGGTACCGCTCTCGCCCTCGCCCTCGGCGCCGGTACCTTCGGTGCCGTCAGCGCGAGCGCCACCCCGGCCGCGAAGAAGAGCGACGACCGGAACTTCACCACCTCGACGCACCTCACCGTCGACGCCGCCACCCGCGCCGCCCAGGCCGCGCTCCAGGCGGCCGCGAAGGAGAACCAGAAGGTGACGGTGGCCGTGGTGGACCGCAACGGCAACACCGTCGTCACCCTGCGCGGCGACGGCGCCGGCCCGCAGTCCTACGAGTCGGCCCAGCGCAAGGCCTTCACCGCCGTGTCCTGGAACGCCCCGACCTCGGTGCTCGCGGGCCGTCTCGCGCAGACCCCGAACCTGAAGGACATCCCCGGCACCCTCTTCCTCGCGGGCGGCGTCCCGGTGCAGGCCGAGGGCGCTCCGGTGGCCGGGGTCGGCGTGGCCGGCGCCCCGAGCGGCGATCTGGACGAGAAGTTCGCCAAGGCCGGCGTCGACGCCCTCGGCAAGTAGCCCCGGCCACGCCAAGTAGCCCCGCCCGCGCCCCGGGGGCCCCGCTTAGGATCGGGGGCGTGGAACACCGTGCGTTCGTCCGTCTCGCCGCCCCCCTGCTCGCCGTGCTCCTCGGCCTCACCGCGGGGTGTACGGGTACCACGGTGCAGGGGCGGCCCGGGGCGTCCGGGCTGCGGGATCCGTACTTCCCCCGGGCGGGCAACGGCGGGTACCAGGTCGAGCACTACGACCTGGACCTCGCCTACGACCCCGCCGACGGGCAGCTGCACGCCACGGCGGTCATCACCGCCCGCGCCGAGCAGGGGCTCAGCGCCTTCAACCTCGACCTGAGCGGCCTCAAGGTCGAGGGCGTGGACGTGCAGGGCGCCGGTGCCCGCTTCAACCGGACCGGGAACGAGCTGACGGTCCGCCCGGCCAAGGACCTGAAGGAGGGCGAGGTCTTCCGTACGGAGATCGACTACTCCGGACGCCCGAAGCCCGTCGTCGACCCGGACGGCTCCAAGGAGGGCTGGATCGCCGGCCCGGACGGCGCGGTCGCCGTCGGTGAGCCGGTGGGGTCGATGGGCTGGTTCCCCGGCAACCACCACCCCAGCGACAAGGCCACGTACGACATCACCGTCACCGTCCCGAACGGCTACGAGGCCGTGTCCAACGGCGAGCTGCGCTCCCGGCGGCAAGTGGCGGACGGCCAGACCGAGTTCGCGTGGCACAGCCCCGAGCCGATGGCGAGCTACCTCGCCACCGTCGCCGTCGGCAAGTTCAAGGTGACGACCGGCCGGACCGCTTCGGGCGTCGCCGTCTACGACGCCGTCGCCCCCGGCGAGGAGGCGGGCAGCGCGCCCGCGCTGGCGCGGCTGGGGGAGATCGTCGAGTGGGGGAGCGCGAAGTTCGGCCCCTACCCCTTCGGGACGGCCGGTTCGATCGTGATGCCGCCGCAGACGCTCACGTACGCCCTGGAGACGCAGACGAAACCGGTCTACTCGGGCGCGCCCGACGAGGAACTGGTCCTGCACGAGATGGCGCACCAGTGGTTCGGGGACTCGGTCTCGCCGAAGTCCTGGAAGGACATGTGGCTCAACGAGGGCTTCGCGACGTACGCGGAGTGGCTGTGGGCGGAGGACCGGGGCGGGGTGAGCGCGCAGCGCCGCTTCGAGGCCTTCCTGGCCGGGGACACCTCGGTCGACCCGCACGCCGACGGCGACTGGGACGCCTTCGCGCCCGCCTCCCCGCCCGGACCGGGCAAGATCTCCGACGACCCGGTGTACTACCGGGGGGCGATGGTCCTGCACCGGATCCGGCAGGAGGTGGGCGACGCGAAGTTCTTCGGCCTGCTGCGCGGCTGGGCCGCCGACCACCGGCACGGGAACGCGAGCACGGCCGACTTCACCGCGTACGCGGAGCGGCACACGGGCCACGACTTGCGCACGGTGTGGGACGTCTGGCTGTACGGGGAAGGCCGCCCCGCCGCCCCCGCCGCCCCCGCCGCATCCGCCAGCCCCGCCCCCGCCCCCACCCCCGCCGCCGGCTGACTGCCCCGGCCCCGCGCTGGGTCAGAGGGCCTTGCGCATCACCTGGCAGGGGCGGCCGCGTTCGCGGTCCGGGGCGCGGCGCAGGAGCGCGTAGCCCTGGGCCCGCCAGAAGGCGAGGGCGGTGGTGTTCTCCTCCAGTACGGCGATGCGCAGGCCGGTGCGGCCCGCCGCGCGGAAGCGGTCCTCGACCATGGTGGCCACGGCCCGGCCGTGGCCCGCGCGGTGCGCGGTGGAGTCGATCAGGAGCAGGCCGATCCACGGGTCCGGGTCGGCCGCGGCCGGGTCCGGGTGGTGGGCCAGGGTGACGACGAGTCCGACGAGGCGGCCGGCGGAGCGGGCCAGCAGGACTTCGGAGCCCTCGGTGGCGAGCTCGTCGGCGAGGGCGGCCGCGACCTGTTCGACGGTGATGCGGGCCGGGTCGGGGAAGTCGCCGCTCAGTTCGAAGAACGCGCGGTTCGTCGCGTAGAGGGTGGCGACCTCGGTGAGGACAGGGCCGGGCAGGGCGCCGTCCACGGGGACGAGCGGTTGGAGGATCACCCGTCGAACGGTAGCGAAGCCCCCCTGCCCCCGGTACGGGGAGGGGGGCTTCACCTGCGGCGGGTCGGACCCGGACGGCCGCGGCCGGTCGCGGCCGTCCGCGGCCGGACCTTGCCGGACCTGGCGGACCCGGCCGCACCCGGACGGCCGGGTCACCGGACGTCAGCCGTCGGCGGAGGCCGCCGGACGGGGTCGTCAGACGTTGACGCCGAAGTCCTGGGCGATGCCGGTGAGGCCGGAGGCGTAGCCCTGGCCGACCGCGCGGAACTTCCACTCGGCGCCGTTGCGGTAGAGCTCGCCGAAGACCATGGCGGTCTCGGTGGCGGCGTCCTCGGAGAGGTCGTAGCGGGCGATCTCGGCGCCGCCGGCCTGGTTCACGACGCGGATGTAGGCGTTGCGGACCTGGCCGAAGTTCTGGCTGCGGGACTCGGCGTCGTAGATCGAGACCGGGAAGACGATCTTGTCCACATCGGCGGGCAGGCCGGCGAGGTTGACCTTGATGGCCTCGTCGTCGCCCGCGCCCTCGCCCGTGCGGTTGTCACCGGTGTGGACGATGGTGCCGTCCGGGGTGGTCTTGTTGTTGAAGAACACGAAGTGGCCGTCGGAGACGACCTTGCCGGTCGCGTTGACCGCGATGGCCGAGGCGTCCAGGTCGAAGTCGACGCCGGTGGTGGTGCGGGTGTCCCAGCCGAGGCCGACCGTGACGGCGCTGAGGCCGGGGGCCTCCTTGGAAAGCGAGACGTTGCCGCCCTTGGACAGGCTTACTGCCATTTTGACTGGTGTCCCTTCTTCGTCACATGACCGCGCTGCGTGGTCGCGGCCAAGTTACTGCTGACCTCCATAACGCGGGGAGGGGGCCGGTAGGTTCCACGGGGCCGGGGCCGGGCCCGAAATCGGGGTGACGGGGGCGGCGGCGGGGGCCGATCATAGGAAGCATGCCTGGTCCCTATGTCATCCGCGGTTCCGTCGTGCTCCCCGAGGGGGAGCTCGCCTGGCGTTTCTCGCGGTCCTCCGGGCCGGGCGGCCAGCACGTGAACACCTCGGACTCGCGCGCGGAGCTGCTGTTCGACCTGGCGGCCACCAAGGCGCTGCCCGAGGTGTGGAAGGCGCGGGCGCTGGAGCGGCTGGCGTCCCGGCTGGTGGACGGGGTGGTGACCGTACGGGCATCCGAGCACCGCTCGCAGCTGCGCAACCGGGAGATGGCCCTGGTCCGGCTGGCCTCGCTGCTGGCGGAGGCCACGGCCCCGCCGCCGAAGGCGCGCCGGGCCACGAAGATCCCCCGGGGCATCAACGAGCGCCGGCTGCGGGAGAAGAAGGCCCGCGGCGAGACGAAGCGGGGACGCACCGGCCGCGACTGGTAGCCCCCGGCCGACGGCAGCCCCCCCGGCCGCGACGCCCCCCGCCCCCCGCCCCCGCCCCCGACCCCGCTACGGCGCGAGGTGGCGGTAGCGGCCGCGGAAGTACGTCAGGGGCGGTGCGTCCGGGGCCGGCAGGGCCGCGTCCAGGACCCGGCCGATGACCAGCGTGTGGTCGCCCGCCTCGACGCGGGACTCGGTGCGGCACTCCAGGGTGGCCAGCGCCCCCGTCAGCAGCAGCGCCCCGCTGACCGGGCCCCGTACGCGGGGCAGCCCCTCGAACAGCAGCCGGTCGCTGATCCGGTTCTTCATGGCGAAGCGCCCCGCGATCTGGACCTGCGAGTCCGCGAGGACGGAGACCGCCCACAGCGGCTGCTCCGCGAGCAGGTCGTCCATCCGCGAGCCCTCGCGCAGGCTGACCAGCACCAGCGGCGGGTCCAGGGAGACGGACATGAAGGCGGTGGCCGTCATGCCGACGTCCTCGCCGCCCGGCCCGTCGGCGGTCGACGCGGGCTCGTGCGCGGTGATCAGGCACACCCCCGCGGCCAGCCGGGACATGGCGGCACGGAACTCGTCGTTGCTCACCCCCTCAGGATGGGGGGTGGCGGACGGTCCGGGGGGCAGCGGGGTCAGTGGGGTCGTCTTCGGCACGTTCCGCACGCTAGCCGTGCGGCCGTGCGGCGCACATCGGGCGCTGGTCCGAGCCGCGTCCCCGCCCCCGGGACTAGGCCCGGGCGTATCGTTTGCTCACGGAAAGAGCGGGGAGCGCTCCCACTCAACACCCGGTCCAGAGTGCCTCGTTATTCATCTCATGTGACTTGAGTCACAGAGAGCAAGATTTGTTGACCCTGTGTACCTGCCGCACAGCTCACTGTGATTCAGTGGACGGGACACCGCAACGAAACGCCGATGACAAACCTGGAGTTGCTGTCGAGGTCTCGGGGAGAGCGAGCAATGGAGACCGAGTCGGAGCCGTACGTCCGTCTTGCGACCCTGCGGCAGCTGCACCAGGTGGTGGCCGAGCTCAACACGGCGCGCAGCCTGGCGGACACCCTGCAGACCGTCGTGGACGGCATCGTGCGCGGCCTCGGCTACGAACTGGCCTGTGTCAACCTCGTACGTCCTGACGGGGACCTCGTCGTCGCCGCCTTCGCCGGCGACCCGGCCGCAGAGGCCCTGATCACCGGACGCGTGGGTTCCCGCCCGTCCTGGGACCGCCGGCTGGCGATGGGCGAGGACTGGGACGGCCTGCGCTTCATCCCGCACACCGAGGGCTGGGTCCTGATCGAGGACGACGTGCCCCAGTGGCACACCGACGGCCCCGATCCGCGGTTCGAGGACGAGTGGCACCCCGAGGACCGGCTGTACGCCCCGATGTATGCGACGGGCGGGGAACTTCTGGGTGTCATTTCGGTGGACAGACCGCGCAACGGCCGCCGGCCGGGCGCGTGGGGGCGCGAAGCGCTCCAGATGTACGCCTTCCAAGCAGCGATTGCGATCAGCAACGCGCGGCTGCGGGCGAACATGCAGCGGGCCCTCGTCCGGCTGGAACGCGAGCAGCAGGCGCTGCGTGCGAGCGAAGAGTCGTTTCGGCAGGCCTTCGAGTACGCCCCCAGCGGGATGGCCATCGCCGAGATGGGCGGGGACCAGCACGGCCGGCTGCTGCGCACCAACGACGCCCTGTGCCGGCTGCTGGGCCGGCCCGCCTCGGTGCTGCGCCGCTACTCCTTCTCCGACCTCGTCCACCCCGAGGACATCGGCACCCTGCTGCGGACCTCCGCCGAGGGCGGCCGGGCCGAGCTGCGCCTGGGGCGGCGCGACGGCACGTACGTCTGGGTCTCGCTGCGCAACTCGGTCGTCGCGGACGCCGCCGACGGGCCGCGCTTCCTGCTCACGCACGTCGAGGACATCGAGGAGCGCAAGCGGCACGAGCTCCAGCTCGCGCACCGGGCCAGCCACGACTCCCTCACCGGCCTGCCCAACAGCGCCGAGCTGCGCTCCCGGCTCGGCGCCCGGCTGTGCCGGCGGCCCCAGTCGGTGCGGGCCACGGCCGTCGAGGCGCTCGACGCGGCCTTCGAACCGCGGCCGGAGGCGGGGGGTGGTGCGGGCGAGCACGGCTTTCGGCCCGGCGGCCACGAGACCGCCGACCACGCCCGTCCCCTGGCCGGGGCGGCGCCGGGGCCGGAGTCCTTCGAGTTCGCGGGGGCCTTCACGGCCCACGCGGACGGCCCGTACGACCACCACGTGCACACCGTGGCCCCCGCCACGGACGTCGACGACGGCACGAAGGGGCTCGCGGTCCTCTTCTGCGACCTCGACGGCTTCAAGTCGATCAACGACCGGTTCGGGCACCACACGGGCGACGCCGTCCTGATCGAGGTCGCCCGCAGGCTCTCGACCTGCGTCAGGGACGGTGACACCGTCGCCCGGCTGGGTGGTGACGAGTTCGTCGTCCTGGCCGACGGACTGGGCGCGGCCGACGCCGCCGACCTCGCCGTACGGCTGCGGGGCGCGATCATCCCGCCGATCCGCGTGGACGGCCGGGCGGTCCGGGTCGGGGCGAGTTTCGGGATCGGCTGGGCCAGCTGCGGGATGTCCGCGGACGAGGTGCTGCGCTCCGCCGACCAGCGGATGTACATCGAGAAGCGGTCCCGTTCCAAGGCGCACCGGCGGGCCGGGTAGTCTGATCGGCCGCCCGTGGGCGCACGTGTTCGGGGTAGGCTCCCGTGGGTCGAAAGGAGTGACCTGCGATGACGACGCCCGCGAACAACGGCCCGCACGGTGGGGCGAACCAGCCCGAGGACGACGATCCGTTCGGCTACCTCTACGCGGACGGCCAGGCCGCCGGTGCCGCCTCGCCCGCTTCGGGCGGTGGATACGGCTACCCGGGCCCGACGGGCGGTGGTCAGGCCGGCGCGCAGCCCGGCGTCCCCCGTACCTCGTACAACCAGGTGCGTACGGTCGGCGAGCGGACCTACGGCGGGCAGCGGGGACAGGTCCCCCCGCAGCAGGCCGCGTACCAGGCCCAGTACCAGGCCCCCGAGGCGCTCCAGGCGGGCGGCTACGGCGTGCCCGCGCAGCAGCAGTACACCCAGCAGGTTCCGCTCCCGGGCGGCCGCGGCGGCCACGGCGGCGGCGGTGGCGGTTCCAGCCGCAAGGGGCTGCTGATCGCGGCGGTGGCCGTGGTCGCGGCGGTCGCGATCGGCATCGGCGCGGCGCTCGCCTTCGGCAACAAGGGCGACGACAAGAAGAAGGACCAGGCCGGCCAGCAGAACCAGCAGACGTCGGCGCCGCAGCAGCCCGAGGGCTCCGCGGAACCGAGCAGCACCCCGCAGCCGTCGCAGACGCCGCTGCCGAAGGCGGACGCCTCCGGTGCGGGCATGGCCCTCACGGGCGGCGCCACGCTGATGACGGCGGTGCCGGGGGCGAAGAGTGCGGGCGGCCAGTACGTCGGCAACTTCAACCAGACCGGCGCGGCCGTGACCTGGACGCTGGACGTCCCGAGCGCGGGGCAGTACAAGCTGAAGATGACCTACGGCGTGCCGGGCAAGGACGCCAGCACCACGCTGACGGTCAACGGCGACAAGCAGACCCGGCCGATAAACATGAAGAACTTCGCCCTCGCCAAGCCGGGCGAGTGGGACAAGGGCTGGACGAACACCTACTCGCTGGTGGACCTGAAGAAGGGCGCCAACAGCGTCAAGATCTCGTGCGAGGCGGGCAACCAGTGCGAGATCAACATCGATCAGCTCTGGCTCGAACGGGCCTGATCCGCCCGGGCCCCGGCAAGATCCGAAAGAGACGGCCTAGAGCTGCGTGACCTTCACCGACCCCCGTACCTCCTCGTAGGTGCGGGGGTCGAATTCTCCCGCGACGGGGGCGTGGACCGTGGCGGCCGAGAGGGCCGTGGCGCGCGTGAGGGCGGCCGGCCAGTCGAGGCCCTCCGTCAGGGCGGACAGCAGGCCCGCCACCGCGGAGTCCCCGGCGCCGGTGGGGTTGCCGGCCAGGCGGCGGGGCGGGACGGCCTGCCAGGTGCCCTCGGGGGTGGCGGCGAGCAGTCCGGCGGGGCCGAGCGAGGTGACCACCGCGCGGGCGCCCCGGCGGCGGGCGTCGCGGGTGGCGGGGAGCGGGTCGCGGGAGCCGGTGAGCTCCGCCAGCTCGGCGGCGTTCGGCTTGATGATCTCCGGCCGGGCGGCGACCCCGCGGCGCAGGGCCTCGCCGCCGGTGTCGAGGAGTACGGGGACGCCGGCCGCGCGGGCCGCCCGTACGAGGACGGCGTAGGCGCCGACCGGCACACCCGGCGGCAGGCTGCCGCACAGCGCCACCGCGCGCGCTCCGGTGAGGAGTTCGGCGTAGCGGCCCTGGAAGGCGGCCCACTCGGCGGCGGTGATCTGGGGGCCCGGTTCGTTGAACTGGGTGGTGTCGCCGGTGGTTTCGTCCACGACGGCCAGGGTGCGCCGGGTGCGGTCCGCGCAGGGCAGCAGGGCGTCGGTGACCCCGGGTGCGGCGGCGAGGAGTTCGCGTACGAGCGCGCCGCAGGGGCCGCCCGCGAAGCCCGTGGCCGTCACCGGGTGGCCGAGGGCGCCGAGCACGCGGGCCACGTTCAGGCCCTTGCCGCCCGGGCGTTCGGCGACTCCGGTGACCCGGTGGGAGGCGTGCGGGAGCAGTCGCGGCACCCGGTGGGTGACGTCGAGTGCGGTGTTGAGCGTCACGGTGAGGATCATGGCCAGCCCCGGTCTTCGGTGAATGCCGGGATCATGCCAAATAGCGGGCGGCGGGCCCAGTCCCGAGGGCCCGCCGCCCGCGCCGTCCAGCCGGAAGGCGGCTCAGGACGGCGGGTTGACGATCCATTCGCCGCGGCGCATGACGCCCTTGACGTCGAACGCGGCGTCGAGGACGACCAGGTCGGCGTACTTGCCGGGCTCCAGCGAGCCGACCCGGTCGTAGAGGCCGATCAGCTTCGCCGGGTTGGCCGAGATGGCCTGTACGACGGATTCCACCGGGAGCCGGTCCACCGTCACCGACCGCTTGAACGCGGTGTCCAGGGTGAGGGTGGAGCCGGCGATGGAGCCGCCCTCCACGAGCCGGGCGACACCGTCCTTGACCTCCACCTCCAGCGGGCCGAGGTGGTAGGTGCCGTCACCGAAGCCGGCCGCGTCCATGGCGTCGGTGATCAGGGCGACACGGTGGGCGCCCGCGTGGTGGAAGGCCAGTTCCAGCATCGCCGGGTGCAGGTGGGTGCCGTCGTTGATCAGCTCGACGGTGACCCGCTCGTCCTCCAGCAGCGCGGCGATCGGGCCGGGCGCGCGGTGTTCCAGGCCGGGCATCGCGTTGTAGAGGTGGGTGGCGACGGTCGCGCCCGCGTCGATGGCCTGGCGCGTCTGGTCGTACGTGGAGTCCGTGTGGCCGATCGCCGCGATGACCCCGTGCTCGGCCAGCAGCCGTACGGAGTCCAGCCCGCCCGGCAGTTCGGTGGCGAGGGTGACCATGCGGGCGGCGCCGTGCGCGGCGTCGACCAGCTTGCGGACCTCGGCCGGGTCGGGGTCGCGGAGCAGGTCCTCCTTGTGGGCGCCCTTGCGGCAGGGGTTGATGAAGGGGCCCTCGAAGTGGATGCCGGCGATCTCGCCCTGCTGGGTGAGCTCGGCGAGCAGGGCGGCGCGCCGGGCCAGTTCGTCCAGGTCGCCGGTGACGGTGGAGGCGATGAGGGTGGTGGTGCCGTGCTCTCGGTGGGTCCGTACGCCCCTCAGGACCTCCTCGGCGGTCCCGGAGGTGAAGGAGGCGCCGCCGCCGCCGTGGTTGTGCATGTCCACGAAGCCGGGGACGATCCAGTGCCCGGACAGGTCGACGACCTCGGCGCCCTCGTGGGCGCTGCCCGCGATGCGGTCGCCCTCGACGATCACCCGTCCGCCTGCGACGGTCCCGGTGGGCAGCACCACCCTGGCGCCGGAGAGAACGGTGCTGTGTGCGCTTCCGGACATCAGGCAGGTACCTCCGTGGCGAGTAGGTCCCAGGCGAGCAGCCCTGCGCCCAGGCATCCGGCGGTGTCCCCGAGGGCGGCCGGAAGGATCTCGGGCAGCCGCTGGAACGTCACGCGCTCCTCGACGGCCGCCCGAAGTGGTGTGAACAAGGTTTCCCCCGCCTCGGCCAGCCCGCCACCGATGATCAGCGTGCGCGGGTCCAGCAGGGTGATCGCGGTGACCAGCCCGTCGGCGAGCGCGCCGATGGCGGCGAGCCACACCTCGCGGGCGCGCGCGTCGCCGGACTCGACGGCCTTGGCGCAGTCCGCGGCGTCGGCCCCGGGGTCGCCGGAGGCGGCGGCCCAGGCGCGGGAGACGGCGGAGGCCGAGGCCAGCGTCTCCAGGCAGCCGCGCTGGCCGCAGCCGCAGGCGGGGCCGCCCGGGCGGACCACGATGTGGCCGATCTCTCCCGCGTAGCCGTGGGCGCCGGCCTCGATGCGGCCGGCGATGCCGATGGCCCCGGCGATGCCGGTGCCCAGCGGGACGAACAGGAAGCGGTCGGCGCCCCGCCCGGCGCCGATGCGGCCCTCGGCGAGGCCGCCCGTGCGCACGTCGTGGCCCAGGGCGACGGGGATGCCGCCGAGGCGGGCGCCGAGCAGGTCGCGCAGCGGTACGTCGCGCCAGCCCAGGTTGGCGGCGTAGACGGCGGTGCCCCGTTCGGCGTCGACGATGCCGGGGACGGCCACTCCGGCGGCCGAGGCGGCCGCGCCGAAGCGCTCCGGGCCCAGGCGCAGCAGTTCGGCGGCGAAGTCCAGGATCGTCTCGACGACGGCCTCGGGGCCCCGCTCGCGGCCGGTGGCGCGGCGCGCCTCGTGCAGCAGGGTGCCGTCCTCGGCGATGAGGGCGGCCTTCATCCCGGTGCCGCCCACATCGAGGGCGATGACGTGTTTCACGGGTTTCACAGGAGACAGTCTCGCGTGCTCGGGAGGGAAAGGTCTAGTCCATTGGGGGGGATTGTTGAGCTGCCATACAAATTCGGGACCCCGGTCCGGACACGGTCGGGACACGGTCCCGGCGCGGGGCCGCCGCCGGATGTGGAGGAGTCGCCAAAGTGGTGTAGACCTTACGTCGAATCGTACGTACAACTAGGGGTGGATCGAGAACCGTGAAGGGCCGTTACCTGAGCCTGGCCGCAACCGGGGCCGCGCTGTGCCTGACCGCCGTGACACTGACGGGCTGCGGAGCCGTCCCGGGTCTCGGTGGTGACAACGAGGTGACCCTCCGGGTCGTGGCGGCCGACTACGGCGACAATCCGCAGAACTCCTCCGCGACCTACTGGAAGGACCTCGCCGCGTCCTTCGAGAAGGACAACCCCGGTGTCCACGTCGAGGTCAGCGTCTACTCCTGGTCCGAGGTCGACGCCAAGGTCGCCGCGATGGTCAAGGACGGCAAGGCCCCCGACATCGCCCAGATCGGCGCCTACGCCGACTACGCCGAGGCCGGCAAGCTCTACACGGCCGACGAGCTGCTCTCCGTCACCACCGAGGCCGACTTCCTCGCGCCGCTCGCCGACGCGGGCAAGGTCAAGCGGGTCCAGTACGGCATGCCCTTCGTGGCCAGCACCCGGCTGCTCTTCTACAACACCAAGCTGCTCGGCGACGCCGGGGTCATCCCCAAGGACGGCTCCGCGCCGTGGCAGCCCAAGAGCTGGGCGGACCTGGAGGCGGCCGCGAAGAAGCTCAAGGGCGCGGGCGTGCCCACTCCCTTCGCGGTGCCGCTGGGCCGCGAGGAGGCCCAGGCCGAGTCGATGATGTGGATGCTGGCGGGCGGCGGTGGCTACACCGACAACGAGGAGGCGTACGCGATCGACTCCCCGGAGAACGTGAAGTCCTTCGAGTTCCTGCGCGACAAGATGGTCGGACAGGGCCTGACCGGCCCGGTCGAGCCCGGCAAGCTGGACCGCCAGGCCGCCTTCGACGCCTTCACCCGCGGTGAGGTGGGCATGCTCAACGGCCACCCCACGCTGATCAAGCAGGCCGCCGGCAAGGGCGTGAAGTTCGGCATGGTGCCGATGCCGACCACCGACGGCACCGACCACTCCGCGATGGGCGTCGCGGACTGGGTGATGGCCTTCAAGAACGGGCACAAGAAGGAGTCCGGAAAGTTCCTGGACCACCTGTACTCGGCGAAGAACGTGACCACCTTCACCAACATGTACGACCTGCTGCCGGTCACCACCAGCGGCTACCGGGCCATGGAGTCCGCCACCGGCGGCTCGGCGGCCCAGCTGAAGACCTTCCTGACCGCCCTGCCGACCGCCCGCCTCTACCCGGTCGGCAAGAAGTCCTGGGCCGGGGTCAGCGAGGACATCAAGCAGAACATCGGACGCGTCGTCCAGCCGGGCGGCCAGCCCGCGAAGGTGCTGGAGGACATCGCGACGACCGCGCGGAAGGCCGACGGCGAGCGCTGAGCGCGCTGACGCCGAGCGCTGACGGCTCCCCGGCCCGGGCCGGCCGGGTCCCGCCCCGGTCCCGGCCGGGGCTCCCCGGACGGCTGTCGGTGCGCGGCGTTAATCTGGCCGTATGACGGACGACGGGCCCCTGACGGCCACGGAGGCCGCCGTGCTCGCGTACGAGGGACGAACCTGGCCCGGGCCCGGCGCCAAGGAGCGGGCGGTACGGGAGGGCCTCGGGCTCACTCCCGTCCGGTACTACCAGCTGCTCAACGCCCTCATGGACGATCCGCGGGCGCTCGCCCACGCACCGGGCACGGTCAACCGGCTCCGCCGCATCCGCGCCGCCCAGCGGGCCCGCCGGTAGCCGCTCCCCGGGAGGGGGTGGGCGCGCCCGGGCGGCGCCGGTAGGGTCGTCCGTATGGTGAGCCATCCGCACGACCTGCCGATGCCCGTGCCCGCCACCGCGGCCGGACGCGAGGGACTCGACGCCCTCCTGCGCACGCCACGCAAGGCCGTCGTCGCCCTGGACTTCGACGGCACCCTCGCCGACATCGTCGCCGACCCCGACCAGGCCCGCGCCCACCCGGACGCCGTGCCGGCCCTCGCCCGGCTCGCGCCCCGGGTCGCGGCGGTCGCCGTCCTCACCGGCCGGCCGGCCGGGGTCGCCGTCCGCTACGGCGGCTTCGCCGGGGTGCCCGGGCTCGAACACCTCGTGGTGCTCGGGCACTACGGGGCCGAGCGCTGGGACGCCGTCTCCGGCGTGGTGCACGCCCCCGCCGAACACCCCGGAGTGGCCGCCGTACGGGCCGAGCTGCCGGGGTTCCTCGACGCGATCGGGGCGTGGCGCGGGACCTGGATCGAGGAGAAGGGCCGGGCGCTGGCCGTCCACACCCGCCGCGCCGAGAATCCCGAGGCGGCGTTCGAGGCCCTGCGGGAGCCCCTCGGGGAGCTCGCCGCCCGTCACGGACTGATGGTCGAGCCGGGCCGGGCCGTCCTGGAACTGCGCCCGCCGGGCATGGACAAGGGCGTCGCGCTGAACGCGTTCCTTGAGGAGCGCGGCGCCGAGGCGGTGCTGTACGCGGGCGACGACCTCGGTGACCTCGCGGCGTTCGCGGCCGTCGAGAAGCGGCGCGCCGACGGTCTGCCGGGGCTGCTGGTGTGCAGCGGCTCGGCGGAGGTGCCCGAACTCGCCTCCCGCGCCGACCTGGTCCTGCCGGGGCCGGGCGCCGTCGCCGCCTTCCTCGCCCGCCTGGCCGACGCCCTGCCGGAGGCGGACGCGGACCCCGCCTAGGGACCGCGCCCGGGGACTGCGCCCGGGCGGCGGGGCCGGCCGGCCGCCCCGCCGCCCGGCTCCGCCGCCCCCGCCCCCGCTCAGAGCCCGGCCAGGGCCTCCAGCTGGGCCTCGAACCAGGCCGCCGGGGGCAGCGCCGTGGCCGCCGCGGCCAGCCGCTTCGTGCGCTCCGCCCGCTCCTCGCGGGGCATGGACAGGGCCTGGTGCAGGGCCTCGGCCGTCGCGCTCACGTCGTACGGGTTCACCGTGAGGGCGTCGCCCTTCAGCTCCTCGTACGCCCCCGCCCCGGTCGACAGCACCAGGGCGCAGCCTTCCTCCGAGACCACCGGGATCTCCTTCGCGACCAGGTTCATGCCGTCCCGCACCGGGTTGACCAGCGCCACGTCCGCCATCCGGTACGCCGCGAGGGAACGCGCGAAGTCGTCCTCGACCGAGACCAGGACCGGCTGCCAGTCCGCCGTCCCGAACTCCTCGTTGATCTCCGCCGCCAGCTCCCGCACCGAGGCCGTGTAGGACCGGTAGGCCTCCAGGTCCTGCCGGGAGGGGTAGGCGGAGGCCAGGTGCACCACCTGGCCGCGCCACTCGGGGTGCGTGGTGAGCAGCTCCCGGTAGGCCAGCAGGCCGCGCAGGATGTTCTTCGACAGTTCGGTGCGGTCCACGCGGACGATCGTCCTGCGGCCCGCGACCTCCGCCCGCAGCGCCGCCAGCTTGTCGTCCACGACCGGCCGGTGCGCGAGCGCCCGCAGGTCGTCCGCGTCCACGCCGAGCGGATACTGGCGGACCCTCGTGAAGCGCTTCTCCCCGTACCCGCTCCCGCTCCCGCCGGGGACCGTCCTGCGGTGCCACACCCCGTGCTCCCGGGACCCGGCGGGCGATGCCGGCTCCGCGATGCCGGCCGCGTCGTCCCGGCCGGCTCCGCTGATGAAGTGGCCCGACCAGCGCCGGTCGTGGAAGCCCAGCTCGTCCGCGCCGAGCATCCCCCACACCAGCCGGCCGCGGACGTCGTCCGGGAGCATCTCCATGAACTCCGTCGATGCCCACGGCGTGTGCGTGAAGTGCGCGATCCGCAGGTCGGGGCGCAGCTCCCGCAGCTGTCCCGGGACCAGCGCCAGGTGGTAGTCCTGCACCAGGACGCGGGCGCCCTGCGCCGCCTCCTCGGCCAGCGCCTCGGCGAAGGCCCGGTTGTAGGCCTCGTACGCCTCCCAGTGGCGGCGGAACGCCGCGTCGAAAACCGGCTCGCGGGGGACGTCGTAGAGGTGGTGGTGGGTGAACCAGAGCACCGAGTTGGCGATGCCGTTGTACGCGCCGTCGTAGACGCCGGGATCGATGTCCAGCATCCGGACGCCCGGCTCGGCGGTCCCCCGGCGCACCGCCTCCCGGTCCGCGTCCGAGAGCGCGGCGCAGATCCAGAGGGCCTCCGGCTGCTTCGCGAGGGCCGCCGACAGGCCGGAGACGAGCCCGCCCCCGCCGCGCCGGGCGCTGAGGGTGCCGTCGTCGGAGAGGGCGTACGAGAGCGGGCCGCGGTTCGCGGCGACGAGTACCTGAGAAGCCATGCCGCGAACCTAGCCCGGCCCGCCCCGGCTCAAACCGAGCCGTACGCCACATCCCCGGCCGCTCAGGCCACCCGGCTCCGCGCGTACTCGGCGATTCCGGCCATCGGCGGCCGCTCCTCGGTGTCCACCGGGTAGGTGCGCGGGACGAACCCGTCCGGCCCCCGCTCGAACTGCGTCAGCTCGGGCCGTACGAGGTGCGCGCGCGAGAGCCGCAGCTGGGCCGTGCGGTAGATCGCGGCGGCCATCCGGCCCAGCGCCTGCCCGTCCTGGTGCCGGTGCAGCCGGACCCCGACGTCGACCTGGGCCAGCGCGTCGAGCCCGACCGTGTGCAGCGCGTCCACCAGCAGGCCCAGCTCGACGCCGTAGCCGACGGGGAAGGGCAGCCGCTCCAGCAGCGAGCGCCGTACGGCGTACTCGCCGCCCAGCGGCTGCACGAATCCGGCCAGCCGCGGCCAGTTCAGGTTCAGCAGCGGGCGGGCCACCAGCTCGGTGACCCGGCCGCCCTGGCCGGGGGCGTCGCCCAGCGGGCGGTCGTACATGGCCTTGACGAACTGCACCTGCGGATCGGTCAGCAGCGGGCCGACGATCCCGGAGACGAAGGAGGCGGAGAAGTCCCGCAGGTCGGCGTCGACGAAGCAGACGACGTCGCCCGTCGTCGCGAGCAGCGAGCGCCACAGCACCTCGCCCTTGCCGGGCAGCGCCGGGATCCGCGGCAGGATCGCGTCCCGGTGCACGACCCGGGCGCCGGCCTTCGCGGCCACCTCCGCCGTACGGTCGCGGGACCCGGAGTCGACCACGACCAGCTCGTCCACCAGGGGGGTCGCGAGGCCGTCGATGAGATCGCGCCGGATCACCTCCACGATCCGCCCGACCGTGGCCTCCTCGTCGAGCGCGGGCAGCACCACGCTGACCGTCGTCCCGGCCGCCCGTTTCCGGTCGAGCAGCTGGTCGAGCGGTCGGTCGGCGGCGGACCAGGAGCGGTCCGCCAGCCAGCGCTCCACCTCATCCAGCACTCTCAGCACTCCTTGCTCCTCGGCACCACTCATTGTTTTGGGCCGAAATGTGATCCATCTCGCCGTTCGGACGGCTGTCTCAACCACCCGGGCCTTCGGTTACAGTCTTGAACAACGCGAAGGACCACCGCATGCCGGGGGTCCCGCGGACAAACGCACCGGCGCGCCACAGAGCGCGTGTGCCGGTGCCATACCGCTCATCCAGAGGGGCAGAGGGACACGGCCCGTTGAAGCCCCGGCAACCCTCCAGTCGGTTCTCGCGATGCGTTTCGAACGCACTCCTGCGAGGTCCCCGGCTCGGGAAGGTGCCAATTCCGTCTCATGGCGAAGTGCGCCATGGGGAAGATGAGGAGAAAGGGCCTCGCCGTCATGGCTGCACAGACTGTCGCCACCTCCGCCACCCTCGGATCCGTCGATCTCGGACCCGCCACCGGCCTTTCCTGCCGGGAGTGCGGAACCCGCTTCGAGCTCGGCCCCGTTTTCGCCTGCGTCGAGTGTTTCGGTCCGCTCGAAGTCGCCTACGACCTGCCGCTCGGCGACCCCGAGGCCCTGCGCGCGGCCATCGAGGCCGGCCCGGACAACATCTGGCGCTACGCCCCGCTGCTGCCCGTCCCGGCGGACGTGGCCTCCAAGCCCAGCCTGAACCCCGGCTTCACCAAGCTCGTGGACGCCCGGAACCTGGCCAAGGAGCTGGGTGTCACCGGCAAGCTCTACGTCAAGGACGACTCCGGCAACCCGACGCACTCCTTCAAGGACCGCGTCGTGGCCATCGCCGTCGAGGCCGCCCGCGCCTTCGGCTTCACCACCCTGTCCTGCTCCTCCACGGGCAACCTGGCCGGCGCCGTCGGCGCCGCGGCCGCCCGCGCCGGCTTCCGCTCCTGCGTGTTCATCCCGCACGACCTGGAGCAGGGCAAGGTCGTCATGGCCGCCGTCTACGGGGGCGACCTCGTCGGCATCGAGGGCAACTACGACGACGTCAACCGCTTCTGCTCCGAGCTCATCGGCGACCCGCTGGGCGAGGGCTGGGGCTTCGTCAACGTCAACCTGCGCCCCTACTACGGCGAGGGCTCCAAGACGCTGGCGTACGAGATCTGCGAGCAGCTCGGCTGGCAGCTGCCCGACCAGATCGTCATCCCGATCGCGTCCGGCTCCCAGCTGACGAAGATCGACAAGGGTCTGCAGGAGCTGATCAAGCTGGGTCTGGTCGAGGACAAGCCGTACAAGATCTTCGGCGCCCAGGCCGAGGGCTGCTCCCCGGTGTCCACCGCCTTCAAGGCGGGGCACGACGTGGTCCGCCCGCAGAAGCCGGACACCATCGCGAAGTCCCTGGCCATCGGCAACCCGGCGGACGGCCCGTACGTCCTGGACATCGCCCGGCGCACCGGCGGTTACGTCGAGGACGTCAACGACACCCAGGTCGTCGAGGCCATCAGGATCCTGGCGCAGACCGAGGGCATCTTCGCCGAGACCGCGGGCGGCGTGACCGTCGGCGTGACGAAGAAGCTCATCGAGAACGGGCAGCTCGACCCGGCGCTGACCACCGTGATCCTGAACACCGGTGACGGCCTGAAGACCCTGGAGGCGGTGGCCGCCGACAGCGGCCAGAGCGCCGTCATCCGCCCCAGCCTGGACGCGTTCCGCGCCGCCGGCCTGGCCTGACCCTTCCCACGACTCCCGGAAAGGCGGTAGCGCCATGAGCGTCAACGTCCGCATCCCCACCATCCTGCGCACCTACACCGGCGGCGTCGCCGAGGTCCCGGCCGAGGGCGCGACCCTGGCCGAGGTCATCGAGTCCCTGGAGCGCAGCCACCCCGGCATCGCCGGCCGGGTCCTGGACGACCAGGGCAAGCTCCGCCGCTTCGTGAACGTCTACGTCAACGACGACGACGTGCGCTTCGAGGGTGGTCTGCAGGCGGCGACGCCGGACGGCGCCGGCGTCTCGATCATCCCGGCCGTCGCGGGCGGCTGACGCTCCTGCCCCGCCGGGCACCGGACGTAAAGTGAATTGCCCCCTCCGCTCATAAGCGGAGGGGGCAATTCTGCTTGATTGGGCGCGGTAGGGTTGGGGAAGTCCCCTCCGCTGTTCTTGCCCGCCGCATATGAGCGGGGCCGGGGAGGGTTGACATTGAGTCAACATGCGTGCGGCCTTTGGGTCTTTGGCGAGGATTGCCTGGCCCGAGTTGCCCGGCAATATGCCAAATTTTCACTCTATTTCAATGTTTCCCCGTGTCCAGAATTCTCGTCGGAATGACCTGTCGCAGACAGCACCGGTGCGGATACATTCAGCCGCGGTCGAGGCGTTCCGGCGCAACTTCTGACCCGGGTCCGCGAAGTGCGGACCCGCGCAAGGGCCAGTAATAGGGGAGTTAGGCATGGCTCAGGGCACCGTCAAGTGGTTCAACGCGGAGAAGGGCTACGGCTTCATCGCGGTCGACGGTGGTGCGGATGTGTTCGTCCACTACAGCGCCATCCAGATGGACGGGTACCGCACCCTTGAAGAGGGTCAGCGGGTCGAGTTCGAGATCTCGCAGGGCCAGAAGGGTCCGCAGGCGGACATGGTCAAGCTCGCTGCCGGCTGAGTCCCCAGCGCGATCGACCACCGACGCGACTCACCACGAGGGGCCCACATCCTGGACACGGGATGTGGGCCCCTCGTGCGTTGTGCCGCCCCGCCGCACGGCCGGAAGCCGACCGGGATCACCCCGAGCCGCTTGCACTCGCGGGGGTCGAGTGCTAATCATTGGCGTTAGCACTCTCCTGGTGAGAGTGCTACCAAAACGAGGACCGGGTCGGTGAGGCCCGACGGGTCCGGCGGGAAGGAACCGCCGGCTCCGCAGGCCGTCCGTCGCGGGCGCGGGCGCGGTCCGGAGCAATCCACCCCTGTCCGGGAGGACCACTTCAGATGGCCAAGATCATTGCGTTCAACGAGGAGGCCCGGCGCGGTCTCGAGCGTGGCATGAACCAGCTCGCCGACGCCGTCAAGGTCACCCTTGGCCCCAAGGGTCGCAACGTCGTCCTTGAGAAGAAGTGGGGCGCGCCCACGATCACCAACGACGGCGTCTCCATCGCCAAGGAGATCGAGCTCGAGGACCCGTACGAGAAGATCGGCGCCGAGCTGGTCAAGGAAGTCGCCAAGAAGACGGACGACGTCGCCGGCGACGGTACGACCACCGCCACCGTTCTCGCCCAGGCGCTCGTCCGCGAGGGCCTGCGCAACGTGGCCGCCGGTGCGAACCCGATGGCCCTCAAGCGCGGTATCGAGAAGGCCGTCGAGGCCGTATCCGCCGCCCTGCTGTCGCAGGCCAAGGATGTCGAGACCAAGGAGCAGATCGCTTCGACGGCCTCCATCTCCGCCGCCGACACCCAGATCGGCGAGCTCATCGCCGAGGCCATGGACAAGGTCGGCAAGGAAGGCGTCATCACCGTCGAGGAGTCGCAGACCTTCGGTCTGGAGCTTGAGCTCACCGAGGGCATGCGCTTCGACAAGGGCTACATCTCGGCCTACTTCGCCACCGACATGGAGCGTATGGAGGCGTCGCTCGACGACCCGTACATCCTGATCGTCAACTCCAAGATCGGCTCGGTCAAGGACCTGCTGCCGCTCCTGGAGAAGGTCATGCAGTCCGGCAAGCCGCTGCTGATCATCGCCGAGGACGTCGAGGGCGAGGCCCTGTCGACCCTGGTCGTCAACAAGATCCGCGGCACCTTCAAGTCCGTGGCCGTCAAGGCCCCGGGCTTCGGCGACCGCCGCAAGGCCATGCTCGGTGACATCGCCATCCTCACGGGCGGCACCGTCATCTCCGAGGAGGTCGGCCTCAAGCTGGAGAACGCCGGTCTCGACCTGCTCGGCCGCGCCCGCAAGGTCGTCATCACCAAGGACGAGACGACCATCGTCGACGGCGCCGGTGACAGCGACCAGGTCCAGGGCCGCGTCAACCAGATCCGCGCCGAGATCGAGAACTCCGACTCGGACTACGACCGCGAGAAGCTCCAGGAGCGCCTCGCGAAGCTGGCCGGCGGCGTGGCCGTCATCAAGGCCGGCGCCGCGACCGAGGTCGAGCTCAAGGAGCGCAAGCACCGCATCGAGGACGCCGTTCGCAACGCGAAGGCGGCCGTCGAGGAGGGCATCGTCGCCGGTGGTGGCGTGGCCCTGCTCCAGGCCTCCTCGGTCTTCGAGAAGCTTGAGCTCACCGGCGACGAGGCGACCGGCGCCAACGCCGTCAAGCTCGCGCTGGAGGCCCCGCTCAAGCAGATCGCCGTCAACGGTGGTCTCGAGGGTGGCGTCGTCGTCGAGAAGGTGCGCAACCTCCCGATCGGTCACGGCCTGAACGCCGCGACCGGCGAGTACGTCGACATGATCGCCGAGGGCATCATCGACCCGGCGAAGGTCACGCGCTCCGCGCTGCAGAACGCCGCGTCGATCGCCGCGCTGTTCCTGACGACCGAGGCCGTCATCGCCGACAAGCCCGAGAAGGCCGGTGCCCCCGCGGGCGGCGGCATGCCGGGCGGTGACATGGACTTCTGATCGGCCCCGGCTGATCGGCTGTTCTCGAACGAGGGCGGCACCCCCACCGGGGGTGCCGCCCTCGGGCGTTCCCGGGGGACCGCGTCCCCGGCGGACCGCGTGCCCGGGGGGTGGGACGTATCGCCGCGGTGGGGACCGGTTTGGAAGACTCGGGGCATGACTGCAAGCAGTGGACCGTTCGTCAAGATCTGTGGGCTGAAGACCGCCCGTGACGTCGACGTGGCCGTGGCGGCCGGGGCCGACGCCGTCGGGTTCGTCTTCGCGGCCGCCAGCCCGCGGACCATCGCGGCCGGCGCCGCCCGGGAGCTGGTGGCCCGGGTGCCCGAGGGGGTGCTGACCGTCGGCGTGTTCCGCGGGCAGGGCGTCGAGGAGGTGCGCCGGCTCACCGAGGAGAGTGGCGTGCGCGGCGTACAGCTGCACGGGGAGGAAGGACCGGCGTACTACGAGGCCCTGCGCGCCCCCGGCCGGACCCTGCTGCGGGCCACCGCCGAGCACGTCCGGCGCTGCGGCGAGTACGGCGAGGACCTGCTGCTGCTCGACGCCCCCGACCCGGGCTCCGGCAAGCCGTGGAACTGGGGATCGGCGCAGTTCACGGCCCCCGAGGGGCAGTGGCTGCTGGCCGGCGGGCTCACCCCGGACACCGTCCGGGAGGCCCTCGCCGTGACCCGCGCCTGGGGGGTCGACGTCTCCAGCGGGGTCGAGGCCGAACGCGGCGTGAAGTCCCCCGAGCTGATCCGCGCCTTCATCGCCGCAGCGCGATCGTACGATTACTCTCAGTGAGAACGGCGGTGTGGCGCGCCGCCGGGCGGGCAGAACCGCTCCATGGAACCGGAAACGTTCGGATGGCTGCGGCGCCTCACCCGCCGCCTCGCCCCCGGAGGCGGCGGCGGGGGCCTGCCCGTGCTCGCCCCGCGCCTCACCCCCGTCTTCACCGCCGACTTCGCCTCGACCACCCAGTGGGTGGCCGGCCGCTCCTGGGCCTATCCCGACGGCGGCCCGGTCAATCCGGGCGACAACAAGCTCGACCACCTCGTCGACGACCCCGCCTACAGCCGCGGCGGGACCTTCCTGGCCACCCTGCGCCCCGACGGCGACTGGGACACCGGGCTGCTCACCACCGAGGGCAGCGACCAGGGGTTCACCGTCCGCACCGGTGACGTCCTGGAGGCCCGGGTGCGGCTGCCCGTGGAGACGGGGGCCTGGCCCGCGATCTGGACCTGGCGCGACGGCGGCCAGGAGATCGACGTCTTCGAGTACCACCCCGACAACCCCGACCTGCTGGAGCTGTCGAACCACGTCCGCGAGGCGCACCGCTACCACCGCGATCCCTCGGTCCGGCCCGGTGCCTGGGTCGACCTGAAGGTGGAGTTCGGCCGGAGCTCCGTCGTCTGGTGGGTCAACGGCAGGCGGGTCTTCTCCGACCGCCGGGGGGTCGGGCGCGGCTGGTACGCGTACCTCATCGTCAACCTCTCGGTGTCGGCCGGCCGCTACCACCCGGCGCCCGGCCCGGAGCTGACCCGCATGTCCTACGAGGTGTCCCGGCTGCGGGTGCTGCGGGCCTGACGGGCGCCGCGCGGGGAGGCACGCGGGCCCGGGGCGGACGCCGGGGGATCGGCCTGGCGGCGGGGGGCGGCTCGAGTCGGCTCCGCCTCCGCCGATACGCCGGAGCCCACTCCGGCTCCGCTGCACACGTCCGCGAACGCCATCCCGGGCAGCTACATCGTCACGCTCGCCAAGTCCTTCCGTCCGGCGGAGTTCGCGAAGGCCCTGGGCCTGCAGACGAAGTTCACCTACGGGGAGACGATCAACGGGTTCGTCCGCGAGGCGTACGGCGTGCTGTCCGTGGACCAGGACGCGCGGGTGAGCGCCCCGCCGGTCCCCGACAAGGCGGTCGGCGCCATGTCGCCCGCCCACTCGTGGGGGCTGGACCGATCGACCAGCGCTTCCTGCCGCTCGACAACAACTTCAGCGCCCACGGCAGCGGCCAGGGGGTGACGGCGTACATCGTCGACACCGGCATCGACTTCACGCACTCCGAGTTCGGGGGCCGCGCGGTGCGCGGGTTCGACGCGATCGGTGACGGCCGGAGCGGCGCCGACTGCAACGGTCACGGCACGCACGTCGCGGGCACGGTCGGCGGCACGACGTACGGGGTGGCGCGCAAGGCGAGCCTGGTCAGCGTCCGCGTCCTCGGCTGTGACGGCAGGGGGGCCTGGTCGGGGATCATCGCGGGCTTCGACTGGGTGGCCCGCAACGCCCACCAGCCGGCCGTCCTGAACGCCTCGCCGGGCGGGGACCGCCTCGAATCCGTGGACGCGGCCGCCACGGCCGTGTCCGACCGGGGCGTGCTGCCGGTGATCGCGGCGGGCAACGACAACCGGGACGCCTGCCGGGTCTCGCCCGCCTCCGCCGCCCGCGTGGTGACGGTCGGCGCGACCAACCGCTTCGACGAGGAGACGGACTTCTCGAACTGGGGCGAGTGCCTCGACCTCTACGCCCCGGGCCAGGACATCACCTCCGCGAGGCTGGGCGGCGGCAGCACGGTCTTGAGCGGTACGTCGATTCCCGCACCGGACCCGGTGGCCCGTGTGCTGTGTCGGGGGGGGCGCCCGCGCCCCCCCCCCCCCCCCAACCAGGAAAAGAACATAGTTGTGGTATATGGTATTAGGAGGCAGTAGGTGTAGAGGGCGGCGGCCCGGGCGCCGGAGCGGGGCGAGGGG
>NZ_JBIASM010000013.1:110356-175262 GCF_042890765.1 Streptomyces sp. NPDC002032
CCACCCCCCCGGGGCGGGGGGGGGCGGCGGCAGCTTTTTCTTCCGGTCTCGGCCGGCCCCCCCCCCGGGCGGGGGGGGGGCGGGGGGGGGCGCCGCCCCCCCCCCCCCCCCCGACACAGCACATATGAAACATCATCATGTGTGACAAATAGGTCATATCTCCCTAGTCTCTGCTCCGGCGCCGAGCACATCGGCCGATGAGCCGATGAAGGGACAGGACCGAGGATGAGACGACGGGTATCGGGGATCGCCGCGGCCGTGGCGGCGGCCCTCGCACTGGGCTTCGGCGGCACCGCCGCCACGGCCGCCCCCACCGGCAACCCCGACGGCGGCAAGGGCCGGGCCGAGTGCGCGCCGGGCGTGCCTCTCGGGCCCGAGGGCGAGCGGTTCTACGACCCGCCGTCGCCCCTGCCCGAGGGGGAGCACGGCGACCTGATCTGGGCCCGCCGCGTGCAGGCGCCCGGTGGCGCCCGCGCCTGCCGGATCCTCTACCTCTCCACCCTCGGCGACGGCAGGCCCGTCGCCGTGTCCGGCATCGTCGCCTGGCCCGACCGGGCGGCGCCGCGCCAGGGCCGCAACGTGGTGGCCTGGGCGCACGGCACCGTCGGCGGACCGCGGACGTGCGCCCCCTCCGCCGTACCGGACCCGGCCGTCGACCTGGTCGACTACTTCACGTACGAGAGCCCGTGGGGCATCGACGTCGGCGTCCCGGCGCTCACCGACCTCCTCGCGGCGGGCGACGTCGTCGTCGGCACCGACTACCAGGGCCTCGGCACCCCCGGCGTGCACCAGTACGTCGTCGGGGCCACCGAATCCCGCAACGTCCTGGACTCCGTCCGCGCGGCCCGCCAGATCGACCTGACCCACGCCAACGACAAGGCCGCGGTGCTGGGCTGGTCGCAGGGCGGCGGCGCGGCGATGTTCATCAACCAGACCGTCCGCCGCTACACCCCCGAGACCAGGCTGGTCGGCGTGGCGGGCCTGGCCCCCGCGGCCGACATCGGGCCGGAGTTCGAGGGCCTGGTACTGCCCGGCCCCACCGACGCCACCTCCCCCTCCCATCAGGCGGCGCTGCGCGTCAACGTCTACCGGGGCTTCCTCGCCGCGTACCCGGAGCTGCGCGCCACGGACGTGCTGAGACCGGCCGGACTGGACGCCCTCCAGGGCGATGGGGTGGCCTGCATCGAGCACTTCTCCGACGTCATCCAGAACAACGTGGGCAACACCGGACAGCTCGACACCCTGTTCACGCCGGTGCCGCAGGTACCGCGGGCCTGGTACGAGCGCTTCCACGAGAACACCCCGGGCTACGCGGCGGGGGTGGCGCCGGTCCTCGTCATGCAGGGGACGGCCGACACCGTCATCAACCCGAACTCGACGACGGAGTACGTGAAGCGGGCCTGCGGCTTCAGCCAGCCCGTCCAGTACACCAAGTACCAGGGCGCGACGCACCAGACGATCCCGTTCGTGGCCCGGAGCGAGTACCTGGCCTGGATCGCGGACCGCTTCGCGGGCCGTACGGCGCCGTCCAACTGCTGAGGCGCCGGGGCTGCCCCCGCGGGCCGGGCCCCCGCGCCGCGGCCCGCGGGGCCGGCTACGCCGCCACCGGCTCCTTCGCCGGTCCGGCGGCCCCGGCGTCCGCGGCCGGGTCCGGCTCCGCATCGGTGTTGAGGTCCTCCAGCATCCGCCGGGTGAAGCCGAAGAAGTAGGTCGCGGCGAAGCCGACGAGGTAGCCGGTCGCGAGCCCGCCCGCGTACACGGCGACGGTCACGCCCGGCCCCGAGCTGCCCGACAGCAGCGGGAACAGCGCCCAGCCGGAGGGGCCGATGGCCGTCGAACCGAAGCTCACGCCCAGCTGGTTGCAGAGGCCGACGAAGGCGCCGCCCGCCGCGCCGCCCGCGCAGGCGGTGACGAAGGGGCGGCCCAGCGGCAGGGACACCCCGTAGATCAGCGGCTCGCCGACGCCCAGGAAACCGGCCGGGAGCGCGGACTTGATGGTGGCGCGCAGCGAGCGGTTGCGCGGCAGCCGGCAGTAGACGGCGAGGGCCGCCCCGACCTGGCCCGCGCCCGCCATGGCGAGGATGGGCAGGAGCACGGTGTAGCCGGTCTGCTCGATGAGGGTCGTGTGGATCGGGATCAGGGCCTGGTGCAGGCCGAGCATCACCAGGGGCAGGAAGAGCCCGCCCAGCACGAGCCCGGCGAAGGCGCCGCCGGTGGCCAGCAGCCAGGTGGCGAAGCCGCCGGTGGCGGAGGCGACCTCACCGGCGAGGAACATCAGGCCGAAGAGGGTGACCAGGCCGCAGACCAGCACGGTGAGGGTGGGCGTGACCAGCACGTCCAGCGTCTCGGGGACCCACCTGCGGCACCACTTCTCCACCTGTACGGCGAGCAGTGCGGCCGCCAGCGCGCCCAGGACGCCGCCCTGGCCGGGGGAGAGGTGCTGGCCGAACGCGTCGATCTTCGCGACGCCGGGGAAGACGATGACCGCGGCGACCGCGCCGCCCAGGACGGCCGTGCCGCCGAACTCCTTCGCCGTGTTGTAGCCGACGAAGACGGCGATGAGGGACATGAAGCCGCTGCCGATCGCGGCCAGCGCCGGGACCAGGCCGGGGAGCCAGCCGAGGTTGGTGAGCAGGCCGCCCAGCCCCGCGATGACGCCGCAGCCGATGAGGGCGGGGATCAGCGGGACGAAGATGTTCGCGACGCGGCGCAGGAACAGCTTGAACGGGGTGGCGTTGCGCGCCTTCTGGGCGGTCTTCAGGTCCGCGCCCCGGTGGGCGAGGTCGGCCGCGGTCACGGGCCCCAGCGCGGGCCCCGGCGCGGGCGCGGGGGCCGTGGCGGGGGCCGGGGCGGGGGCGGTGGCGGGGGAGGCGGGGGCGGCCGGTGTGCGCCCCGCCGCGAGCAGGGCCTCGAACTCCGGGGTGACGCGGGCGACGGCGCCCGGCCCCAGCACGATCTGGTAGGTGTCGTCCTCGACCACGCCCAGGACCGCGGGGAGCGCCTTGAGCTCCGCGTCCCGCACGAGCGAGCGGTCGCGCAGCGTGACCCGCATCCGGGTCATGCAGTGCGCGACGGAGGTGATGTTGTCCGGGCCGCCGACCAGAGGAAGGATCGCGGCTGCGGTGGCGCGGTTCTTGTCAGTGGACATGGTGGGGTCGCCTTGGGTTGGGGGAGCGGGCGGGGCGAGCGGGGCGGGGCGGGTGGGGAGCGGACGGTCAGCGGGCCGCGTCGAGGGCCGCCCGCAGGTGGCCCCCCGACGCGTCGAGGAGCGCGGCGGCGGTGGGGCCGTCCACGGCGCCGAGGAGGACGAGGACGGCGTTCTTGACCTCGCCGCCGGTGGCGGTGAGGGCGGCCTCGATCTCCGCGTCGGACGCGCCGGTGGCCAGGGCGACGATGCGGCGGGAGCGGGCGCGCAGCTTCTCGTTCGAGGCGCGCACGTCGACCATGAGGTTCCCGTACGTCTTGCCGAGGCGGATCATCGTGACCGTCGAGATGAGGTTCAGTACGAGCTTCTGGGCGGTGCCCGCCTTCAGCCGGGTCGAGCCGGTGAGCAGTTCGGGGCCGACGACGACCTCGATGCCGTGCTCGGCGGCCGCGGCGAGCGCGGAGCCGGCGTTGCAGGACAGCCCGACGCTGAGCGCGCCGCGGGTACGGGCGAACTCGACGGCGCCGATCGCGTACGGGGTGCGGCCGGAGGCGGAGATGCCGACGACGGTGTCGTCGGCGCCCAGGTCGAGGGCGGTGAGGTCCGCCGCGGCCAGTTCCGCGGAGTCCTCGGCGCCCTCGACGGCCTTGACCAGCGCGGTCGGGCCGCCCGCGATCAGGCCGACGACCTGCGCCGGGTCGGTGTTGAAGGTGGGCGGGCACTCGCTGGCGTCCAGGACCCCGAGGCGCCCGGCGGTGCCCGCGCCCGCGTAGACCAGGCGGCCGCCACGGGCCATGCGGGCGGCGATCGCGTCGACCGCGGCGGCGATGGCCGGGAGCTGCCCGGCGACGGCGGCCGGGACGGTGGCGTCCTCGGCGTTCATGACGCGGACGAGCTCCAGGGTGGGGAGCCGGTCGATCTCGGCCAGCTCCGGGCGGAAGGCCTCGGTGGTCAGGGTGTCGAGCTGGGCGCGCAGGGCGGCGTACGCGGTCATGGGCGGGGGCTCCTAGCGGGCGGTGCGGGGCGGGCGGTGGCGGGGGGCGAGGGCCTCGTACGAGGCGGCGAGCGCGGGTGCGGCGGTGTCGTAGGTCCGCTGCGCGACGCCGACGAACAGGCAGTCGACGACGAGGAGCTGGCTGGTCCGGCTCGACATGGCGGCCGGGCGCAGCCCGCTCTCGCGGGCGGCGGAGGTGGCCAGGACGAGGTCGGCGTGGCGGGTGACGGGCGCGCCGGGGCGGCCGGTGACCGCGATGGTCGTGGCGCCGTTCCCGAAGGCGTGGCGCAGCGGGTCGATGACGTCGCCGGTGCCGCCGGAGTGGGTGACGGCGACGGCCACGTCCCCGGGGCGCAGCAGGACGGCGTGGGTGACGGCGAGGTGGGGGTCCTGGTGGGCGTGCGCGATCAGACCGATGCGCGCCAGCTTCTGGGCGAGGTCCTGGCCGACGAGGCCGGAGGCGCCGACGCCGTAGATGTCGATGCGGCGGGCGGTCGCGAGGGCGTCGACGGCGGCGGCCAGCTGGGTGAGGTCGAGTCCGGCGGCGGTGTCGGCGAGGGTCCGCGCCTCCTCGTGGGCCAGCTTGGCGACCACGTCGGCGAGGGGGTCGTCGACGGCTATGCCGACGTCGAGGGCGGCCGCCGGGTCGGATTCCTGGCGGGCGGCGAGGGCGGCCAGCGCCAGGCGCAGGTCGCGGTAGCCGGGGTAGCCGAGGAGGCGGGCGGCGCGGACGACAGTGGCCTCGCTGGTGCCGGTGCGTTCGGCGAGGGCGGTGACGGTGAGCCGGGCGCATCCGGCGGGATCGGCGGCGACGGCTTCGGCGACGGCCCGCACGGACGGGGTCATGGAGGCCGCGAGCGAGCGGACGCGGGAGCGCAGGGCCGCGGGGGCGGGGTGCTCGGGGGTGGGGTGCTCGGGGGTGAAGGTTTCCTTCGTGATCTGGCTCACCCGTGAAAGCTATTTTCGGTGGGGGCGGCCGTCAAGACGCCATGAGCCTTCTCCGTCCGGCCGGTACGGGGCCACAATGGGCGCATGGACCACGCGACCCCCCTGGAACAGGCGCTGCACATCGCCCGTGCCCTTGTGCTCGCCGACCTCGCCGCCGGTGAGGTCGCCGATGCCGACGTCGTCTCCCTCGTGGAGGACTCCGTCACGCACCGCCGGTGGTGGGTGGAGCAGTGGCCCGAGGGCGTCGACTACCTCGCCGGACTCGTCGCGCAGGACGTGAAGGACGCCCTGCTGGAGAAGTACGGGCGCTGGCCGCTGTGCCCGGTGTGCGGGCACGGCGAGCCGCACGCGCTGGACGTGGAGCCGGAGCTGGGGCCCGATCCGCACTGGGTGTGTTCGGAGGCGGGCGTGCGGGTGGCGGCCGTCGGGGGCCTCGGCCCCGTCTTCCACCCGGGCAGGTGAGCCGCCCGTGACGGTCTACATCGACCCGCCGGTCTGGCCCGGGCACGGCCGCATGTGGTCGCACCTGGTCAGCGACGTCTCGTACGAGGAACTGCACGCCTTCGCGGCGGCCATCGGCTGCCCGGCGCGGGCCTTCGAGCGGGACCACTACGACGTGCCCGCGCACCGGTACGCGGACGCGGTCGGGGCGGGCGCGGTGGAGATCGGCAGCAAGGAGCTGGTGCGGCGGCTGACGGAGGCGGGGCTGCGCAGGCCGAAGGGCCGCCCGGCCTGAGCGGGGCGGCCCGGGCCGGGGTCTACGCGTCGGCCGGCTGCGGGGCGGCGGATCCCGGGGCGGCGGAGCCTGCGGTGGCGGAGCCCGCGGTGGCGGATCCCGAGGCGACGACGCGGGTCGCGCGGGGCCGCGTACGGCGGTCCAGGCGCAGGGCGATCACGGTGAGGGCGAGGGCGGCCAGGGTCATGGCGCCGCCCGCCCAGGCGGGGCTGACGAAGCCGTGGCCGGAGTCGATGACGGTGCCGCCGAGCCAGGGCCCGCCGGTGTTGCCCAGGTTGAAGGCGGCGGTGGTGGTGGCTCCGGCGAGGGTGGGGGCGGCTCCGGCGACGTTGAACATGCGGGCGTTGAGGGCCGGGGCGGTGGCGAACGCCGAGAGGCCGAGCAGGAACGACAGGGCGACGGCGGCCACCTGCACCGAGGCCAGCAGCGTCAGCGCGGCGAGGAAGACGGTGGAGGCGGTGATGCCCCAGAGCATCACCCCGAAGAGGTGCGCGTCCGCGATCCGGCCGCCGACGGTGGTGCCGGCCAGCGCGCCCGCGCCGAACAGGGCGAGGACCCACGGCACCCACTTCGAGTCCAGCCCGGCGACATCGGTGAGCAGCGGGGACAGGTAGCTGAAGGCGCAGAAGACGCCGCCCGCGGCGAGCGCCGTGATGCCGATCGCCAGCCATACCTGGCGGTCGCGGTAGATGCGCAGCTCGCGTCCGAGGCGCGGCTTCTCGGCGGGCAGCGGGATCTTCGGGATCAGCGCCAGGATCCCGGCCAGGGCGATGGCGGAGGCCACGCCGACCGACCAGAAGGCGGCCCGCCAGCCGAACGTCTCGCCGAGGAAGGCGCCCGCCGGGACCCCGAGGACGTTGGCGATGGATAGGCCGCCGATCATGACGGCCATGGCGCGGGCCCGCTGGTCCTTGTCGACCATGGCGATGGCGACGGCCGCGCCGACGGCCCAGAACCCGGCGCAGGCGAGGGCCGAGACCACGCGGGAGGCGAAGAGCAGCCCGTACGAGGGGGCCAGCGCGCCCGCGACCTGCCCGAGGCCGAAGAGGGTGATCAGGGCGATCAGGGTGGTGCGGCGCGGCAGGCGCAGGGTGGCGACGGCCAGCAGCGGGGCGCCGACGACCATGCCGATCGCGAACGCCGATATCAGCAGCCCCGCCTGCGGGATCGTGACGCCCATGTCCTCGGCGATCGGTGGCAGCAGCCCGGAGAGCATGAACTCACTGGTGCCGAGCGCGAAGACGGACAGGCCGAGGATGTAGACGGCCACGGGCATGCGGGGGCGTACGGAAGCTGCGGGCATGACTTTCACAAACCGCCGCGAACGTGGACGCATTCCCGGGTGGGGCGTCGTATGTCAGGTCAGGGCGTCGAGCTCGGCGGCGAGGTTGCGCCGGGCCGGGGCCTCCCAGTGGGCGGCGCCGTAGGGGGTACGGAAGAGGCGGGGCAGGCCGAGGAGCTGGCGCAGGACGGCGGCGCGGCCGGCCCGGAAGTCCTCGTCGGGGACGAAGCCGTACTCCGCGCGGACGGCGGCGGCATAGGCGGCGTACCGCTGCGGGGAGCCGGCGAGGACGGCGAGGTCGGCGTCGCAGAGGGCCTCGCCGTTGGTGTCGCCGGGGGCGGGGTCGTGGGTGACGGTGAGCCGGACCAGGCGGGCCACCTCGGCGGTGCGGGCGGGGTCGATGCCGAGCTCGGGGAGGGCGCGCTCGGCGAGGGCGGCGCTGCGCTCCTCGTTCTCGGAGCGGTCGGGACGGTAGACGGCGTCGTGGAACCAGGCGGCGAGCTCGACGGCGCTGGGGTCGGCGGCGTGCGGGGCGAGCTCGTCGGCCCGAGCCAGTACGTCGGCCAGGTGGGCGGTGGTGTGGTAGCGGCGCTGGGGCTCCGCCCAGGCGGCCAGGAGGCGGTCGGCGTAGGGGGCGGGGTCGCGGTCCGGGTCGGCGCCGGCGGCGGTGACGGTCGCCCGCCAGCGGGCGCGGAGGGCGGTGGTGTCGCGGTGCGCGGCGTCTGTGTTCATGCGCACATTGTGGGGGTGGCGTGATGTCGCTGGTGAAGGGCGGGTGCGGGCCCGTACCCTGAATATTGGACTAGACCTATTTTCCATACCCGAACAACCGGAACATAAGGACGGCATCGATGAGCAACCGTGCGCTCCTGGAGGTGATCGCCCTCGACGCGGAGGACGCGGTCGCCGCGCAGGCGGGTGGGGCGGACCGACTCGAACTGGTCACCGACATGGCCGCCGACGGGCTCAGCCCGTCGCGCGAGACCTTCGCGGCGGTCAGGGCGGCGGTCGACATTCCGCTGCGCGTGATGCTCCGCAGGGCGGACGGGTTCGCCGCCGGTGACGTCGCCGCACTGGCCGGGACGGCGCGGGGGCTGCGGGCCGAGGGGGCGCGGGAGTTCGTCCTCGGGTTCCTGAACCCGGACGGCGGCCCGGACCTGGCGGCCGTCGAGGCGGTCCTGGCGGAGCTCGACGGCTGCCGGTGGACCTTCCACCGGGCCATCGACCGGGCGGCGGACCGGGACCAGCTGCGGAAGGCCCTGGCGGACCTGCCGGGGCTGGACACCTATCTGACGGCGGGGTCGGCGGCCGGGGTCGCCGACGGGCTGCCCGTGCTGCTGGCGGAGGCCGCGAGGGCGGGCGAGCCGGGGTACGGGGCGCGGATGCTGGTCGGCGGCGGGCTGACGCTGGCGCACCTGCCGGAGCTGCGGGCGGGGGGCGTCGACGCCTTCCACATCGGCGGGGCGGCGCGGCCCGACGGGTGGGGGCGGCCGGTGTCGGCGGCGGCGGTGGCGCGGTGGCGCGAGGCGCTGGGGTAGGAGCCGGCGCCCTTCGGGGGGCCGGCTCGGGGCGGTGGTGCCGGTGGCGGGGGCGGGGCGTCGGGGGTGGGGTACCGGGCGGGCCGGGGGCGGGGCGTCGGGGGCGGGCGGGGGTGCCGGGCGGGCCGGGGGCGGGGGGGGGTGCCGGCCGGGGCGGGCATGATTTATGGCGCCCTGTCGGAGGTGGGCGGTCGAGCGGTACCGCGCGCCAACAAATCACGTTTGAGCCCCGGCCGGCACCCCACCCCACCCCCGGCCCTCAGGTCGTTCCGGCCCGTTACTCGGCCGTCGGTTTGTCCCGCCCCGCTGTGGTCCCTGGGGTGTCAGGTCAGGGCTGGGGGGAGGGGGGTGGTGTGGAGGGCCGTCAGGCCGGAGACCGCGCGGGTGAGGCAGACGTAGAGGCGGCGCAGGCCCGTGCGCTCGTCCGGTTCGCCGGAGACGATCGCGGCGGGCTCGTCCAGCACCACGTAGTCGTACTCCAGGCCCTTCGCCAGCGAGGCCGCCACCAGCGTCAGCCGCGACTGCGCCGTGGTCTCCTCGCCGGGCGACAGGTACGGCAGCCCCGCCGCGAGCAGGGCCTCCGCGAGGGCGGGGATCCGGGCGTCCGCCGCGATCAGGCCGATCGAGCCCTCGTGCGCGAGGGAGTCCCGGCAGGCGGCGACGACGTCCGCCGTCAGGTCCGCCGACTCCCTCACCACCAGGGAGCCCGGGGTTTCGCGGACCGAGGAGACCGGGGCCAGGCCCGGGGAGATGGCCGGGAGCAGCCGGGACGCGTACGCGATCACCTCGCGCGGTACGCGGAAGCCCGCCGTGAGCTCCTCCACCGCCGCTTCGGGCTTACCGAGGTGCGTGAGGGCCTCGTCCCAGCTGCGGGTGGCCCACGGGGTGGTGCCCTGCGCGAGGTCGCCGAGGACGGTCGCGGAGCCGGTCGTGCAGCGGCGTCCGACGGCCCGGTACTGCATCGGGGACAGGTCCTGGGCCTCGTCGAGGACGACGTGGCCCAGCGAGGGGGTGCGTTCCACCAGGTCCGCGGCCTCGTCGATAAGGACCAGGTCCGCCGCGGACCACTTCGCCGACTTCACGCTGCGGAAGGGCTTGGGCCACAGCAGGAGGCGCTGCTCGTCGGCCGTGAGGACGCCGTCGGCGTGCGCGGCCAGGAACTCCGGGTCCGAGAGGAGGCGCAGGACCAGCTTGGCCGGTTCCAGCGGGGGCCAGACCGCCTTGACGGCCGCCTTCACCGCCGCGTTGCGGGCCACCGCGTCCTGCACCCGGTCGTCGGGGGCCTCTCCGGCCTGTTCCATGCGGACGAGGACCGTGTGCGCGATGCGCTGCGGGAGCGCGTCGCGGGCCGCCCCGTAGCGGATGTCGCGGTTCTGGAGTTCGGCGACGATCTCGGCGAGTTCGTAGGCCGGGACGCGCCAGCGGCGCGAGCCGCGGACCACCATGAGGGGTTCGGCCGGCTCGGTGACGTGGGAGCGGACCGCGCGGCGCAGGACCGTGGCCATCCGGGCGTCGCCCTTGATCACGGCGGTCGGGGCGGTGTCGGTGCCGCGTACTTCCAGGCCCTCGCGGGCGACGAGGTCGTCGACGGTGGCCTGCTTGACCTCCAGCTCGCCCAGCGCCGGCAGGACCTGCTCGATGTAGTGGAGGAAGGACCGGTTCGGGCCGATGACCAGTGTGCCGGTGCGGGCGAGACGCTCGCGGTGCGCGTAGAGGAGATAGGCGACGCGGTGCAGGCCGACGGCGGTCTTCCCGGTGCCCGGGCCGCCCTGGACGCAGACGGATCCGGACAGTCCGGAACGGACGATCTCGTCCTGCTCGGGCTGGATCGTCGCGACGATGTCGCGCATGGGGCCGACGCGGGGGCGTTCGATCTCCTGCTGGAGGAGCCTGCTGACGGCGGCCGCTTCGGCGGGGTCGGAGAGGTGCTCGTCCTCGTAGGCCGTCAGTTCGCCGGCGGTGTATCCGAAGCGGCGGCGCAGGGCGATGTCCTGCGGGTCCTTCTTGGAGGCGCGGTAGAAGGGCTGGGAGACGGGCGCGCGCCAGTCGATGACCATGGGGTCGCCGTCGGCGTCGTGGACGTGGCGGCGGCCGATGTAGAACTGCTCGCCGCCCGCGCCCTCGGCCAGCTCCGCGCCCGGGGCGTGCAGGTAGTCGAGGCGGCCGAAGAAGAGCGGGGTGTGGGAGAGGTCGGCGAGGGCCTTGATGCGGTCGTCGATCTGGGCCTGGAGGACGACCGCGTTGACCCAGTTCGCGGTGACGTCGCGGATGTCGAGGGCCTCCACGTCCTCGCGCATCGCGCGCAGGGCGGAGCGCGAGGCGCTCAGGTGGGCACGTTCGCGGCCCAGGGGGTCGGTCGCGGCGGCTTCGGGGGTGGTGTCGGGGGCGTGCGCGGGCACGGGACTGCCTCCAGCGGTGCGGCAACGGATGCCCGCCGGTTTCCGTCCGGCGGGAGGCTCTCCCCGAAAGGGCGACGGGAGGCGGCAAGAGCGGAGATTGTAGTCAGCGGGGCCGGTCGCCGCGAACGGATTACCGGGGCGGAGGTCCCGGGGCGGCAGGGACCTCCGTACGGGTGTCATACGGGGGAGTGTCAGACCTCAGGGGTGCCCGTAGGGGTCGGCATGGGCCGGGAGGAGGAGGCCGGGGGCCGTGCGGTTCCGTCCGCAGGGCGATGTGGATCCGGGGCGGGCAACGCACCATGGATACATGAGCACCGCAACCTTCACCCCGATCCAGGGCGGCCGCCCGAGCGGCGCCACCGCAACCTCCGCCTCCCGTCCGCGCTACCGCTTCGGCGATGTGCTGCGCGCCGCGAAGGTCTTCACCGCGACCGCCGTGAGCGTCGTCGTCCTGGGTGAATACGCCGAGGACGCGGGCGTCATACGCCGCTGAACAGCGCCGGACGCGTGGCCTGATCCCGGCGTCGGCCGGGTGCTGATCCACTAAGGTCACGCGCGTGACCCGCAGCCCCGATCTCCGCCGCTCGCCGTCGCCCCTGGTCGGAGTGCTGGTCACGGGCCCGCTGCTGGTGCTGGGCGTGCTGTGCGTCAGCTGGCGCATCCCGGCCGCCGACGCCCTGCTGGGTGAATTCTCCGGGGCCGAATGGCATCCGCCCGCCGCCTACCCGCCGTTCGCCGCGATCTTGTTCACGCCGGCCTCCTGGCTGCCGGCCGCCGTGCTCAAGGCCGTCCTCGTCCTCGGGAGCGGCTGCCTGCTCGCCCTGCTCGTCCTGCTCTCCTGCCGCCTGGGCCGGCTGAGGGCCCGGCCGGGCGGGGTGCTCGCCGTGACCATCGCCGGACTCTGGCTGGAGCCGCTGTTCCAGAGTCCGCTGCCCGGCCAGATCAACCTGGCGCTGGCCTGCCTCGCCCTCTGGGACCTGGGCCGGCCGCGCTTCGCGCTCGGCAAGGGCTTCGCGCTGGGCATCGCCGCCGGGATCACGCTGACCCCCGCCGTCTTCATCCCGTACCTGCTGGTGACCCGCCGCGTCCGGGCCGGGCTGACGGCGCTGGCCGGATTCGCCGGGACCGCCCTGCTCGGCCTGCTCGTCCTGCCGCAGGCCTCCGCCGACTTCTGGGCCCGCCACCTCCCGGCGACCGGGCGGGCCCTGCTGCTGGACTGGGCGCACCTGTGGGTGTGGTGCGTACCGCTGCTGTCCGTGCTGGCCGGGGCGCTCGCCCGGCGTCCTGCCCGCCGCCCGGGCCGTCCGGGCCGCCTGGGCCGCCTGGGACGGACTGGCCGCCCGGGCCGGCCGGGCGCGCTGCCGCGCCCGGCGGGCACCGTTCCCGTGCCCCGGCCGCCCCTGGGGCCCGGGGTCAGTCGCTCGCCAGCAGCTCGTCGGCGTCCATGATCCGGTAGGCGTACCCCTGCTCGGCGAGGAAGCGCTGCCGGTGCGCGGCGAAGTCCTGGTCGATGGTGTCGCGCGCGACCACCGAGTAGAACCGCGCCTCGTGCCCGTCCGCCTTCGGACGCAGCACCCGGCCCAGGCGCTGTGCCTCCTCCTGCCGGGAGCCGAAGGTGCCCGACACCTGGATGGCGACGGTCGCCTCGGGCAGGTCGATGGAGAAGTTCGCCACCTTCGAGACGACCAGCACGCTGATCTCGCCCTCGCGGAAGGCGTTGAAGAGCTTCTCGCGCTGCGCGTTGGAGGTCTCGCCCTTGATGACGGGCGCGTCCAGGTGCTCGCCCAGCTCGTCGAGCTGGTCGATGTACTGGCCGATGACGAGGGTCTGCTCGCCCTGGTGCTTGCGCACCAGCGCCTCGGTGACCTTGCGCTTCGTCGCGGTCGTCGCGCAGAAGCGGTACTTCTCCTCGGTCTCGGCGGTCGCGTACGCGAGGCGCTCCGAGTCGGTGAGGTTGACGCGGACCTCGACGCAGTCGGCGGGCGCGATGTAGCCCTGCGCCTCGATCTCCTTCCACGGCGCGTCGAAGCGCTTCGGCCCGATGAGGGAGAAGACGTCCGACTCCCGGCCGTCCTCGCGCACCAGGGTCGCGGTCAGGCCGAGGCGGCGGCGGGCCTGGAGGTCGGCGGTGAACTTGAAGACCGGCGCGGGCAGCAGGTGCACCTCGTCGTAGAGGATCAGGCCCCAGTCCCGGGAGTCGAAGAGCTCCAGGTGCGGATAGACGCCCTTCCGCTTGGTCGTCAGCACCTGGTAGGTGGCGATCGTGACGGGCCGGATCTCCTTGCGGGTGCCGGAGTACTCGCCGATCTCCTCCTCCGTCAGCGTGGTCCGCTTGATCAGCTCGTGCTTCCACTGCCGGGCCGAGACGGTGTTCGTCACCAGGATCAGCGTGGTCGCCTTCGCCATGGCCATCGCCCCGGCGCCGACCAGCGTCTTGCCCGCGCCGCAGGGCAGCACGACCACTCCGGAACCGCCGTGCCAGAAGCCCTCGACGGCCTGCTGCTGGTAGGGGCGCAGCGCCCAGCCGTCCTCGACCAGGTCGATCGCGTGGGCCTCGCCGTCCACGTACCCGGCGAGGTCCTCGGCCGGCCAGCCCAGCTTGAGCAGGGTCTGCTTGATCTGCCCGCGCTCGGAGGGGTGGACGGCCACCGTGTCGGGGTCCAGCCGCGCCCCGACCAGCGGGGTGATCCGCTTGGACCGCAGGATCTCCTCCAGCACCGGCCGGTCGGTGCTGGTCAGCACCAGCCCGTGGACGGGGTCCTTGGACAGGGTGAGCCGCCCGTAGCGGGCCATCGTCTCGGCGACGTCGACGAGCAGCGCGTGCGGGACGGGGTACCGGGAGAACTCCACGAGCGCGTCGACGACCTGCTCGGCGTCGTGCCCGGCGGCCCGCGCGTTCCACAGCCCGAGCGGGGTGATCCGGTAGGTGTGGATGTGCTCGGGCGCCCGCTCCAGCTCGGCGAAGGGCGCGATGGCCCGCCGCGCGGCCCCGGCGAGCTCGTGGTCGACTTCGAGCAGGAGGGTTTTGTCGCTCTGGACGATGAGAGGCCCGTTCACAGACGCCCCTTTCCGGCGTGGGGTGCCCGTCCGGACGCGGACGGGCAAACCTCCAGTCTGCCGTATCGCCGGGCGGGCGGGAGGGTTCTGCGCCGCGCGGACGGCCCGACGGCCCGGCGGGAGCTCCGGTGCGCGGCCGTGGAGGCCGTGCGTACCGTCCGGGCATGAACGATGATCAGCGGGATTTCGTACCGGACGGGTTCGTCGTGCCGGTGGGGCACCTCGACGCCGAGGTGTACCGGACGGTGACCCGCTGGCTCGCCGGGGCGTGGCCCTACGACCCGGAGAGGGTCGACTACGCGCCCAGGTGAGGCAGCGGGCCCGCCGGGTAGGGGGTCTCGACGGGCAGGAGGGCCCGGGCGGCGTTGGTGTCGCCGCTCCGGAGCAGCCCGTAGATCTCCCGCACCAGCGGGGTGACGTCGCGGATGGAGACCGTCCACTCGTCGGCGTAGGCCCGCGAGAGGGGGCCCGACAGGCCGAGCTGGAGCGAGCGGTACGGCAGCGGGTTCAGGTGCGGGTCGCGTTCCGGGTCCCACTGGACCCGGGCGTACGTGCTGCGCACCGACTCCTTCCAGGCGTCGCGGTCCGCGTGCACCCGGGGGGCGTAGTGCGAGAGGCAGGCGCCGGCGAGGGCCTGGTCGAAGCCCGCGCGGGTGATCTCGACGGCGAGCACGGTCTCCTGACCGGCCTTCGAGGCCCAGCCGCAGCGGTACATCATCCACAGGAACGACGGTTTGATCCACGTCATCCGCTCGCGCTTCCAGGCGGGCGGGAAGCGGCCGTCGCGGGCCGCCGGGAGGCCCAGGGCGGGGGAGTAGGCCTGGTAGACGGTGACCGTGGTGCCGGTGTGGGCCGCGCGGATCTGGTGCGCGGGTATGACGGGCATGGCGGGTGTGGCAGAGGTGCAGGGTGTGGCGGGGGTGCCGGCCGGCGCGGGCGTCGCGGCGGGCGCGGCGTGGGCGGCGGGGCGTGCGGACATGCCGTCAGACTGCCCCGCCCGCGGGCCCGGTGGCCAGCGGATTTCAGACCTGGTCCTCCGCCAGTTCCGCCACGCCCGTGATGCGGTGCAGGGCGTACGTGCGCACCTCGTCCGCCGTGTGGTCGTACCCGGTGACGAAGCCGCCCTCCACCCGCACCGGGGCGATGACCCGCTGGCTCGCCGCCCCGTCGGCGTTCACGTACCCGATCCACACCGCCGAGCCGGTGAGCGCCGCCGCCTGCACCGTCGCCAGGGTCTCCGCCGCGCTCGTGCGCGGCAGTTCGCCCGGAGCGGGGACGGCGCCCGAGCCCGCGTCCGGGGCCGGCTCCTTGCGGACCGCCGTCGCCGCCAGGTCGCCCGCGCGGATCGCCCGTACCGCCGCGCCCAGCAGCGTGGCGTCCGGCGCCGGCGGCCCGTCCGGGACCGGCACCGGCGCCGAACGCGCCGGGGTGCGGTGCGCGTCGGCCCGCGCCACCAGTACGTCGCCGGTACGGGACTCCGCCGCCGGGGCGTAGCCCATCGCGCGCAACCCGTCGAGCAGCGCGCCCGGTTCGGCCTGCGCGGCCAGCACGGTCGGCGCGAGGCGGCGCAGCCCCAGCCCGGCCGACCGCTTGTCGGCCAGGATTTCGCCGAGCATCGCGTCGTCGTCGCAGCGCACGTACGAGGAGGCCGCCCCGACCCGCAGGTGCCCGTGCCGCCGGGCCACGTCGTCGATCAGGTACGCGAGCGGCTGCGGCACCGGGGTGCGGCTGTGCTCGACGAGGAAGGCGTGCAGGTCGGAGGCGGTGTGCCCGGAGTCCAGGGCGCGGCGTACGGAGCCGGGCGTGAAGCGGTACACCGTCGCCCCGCCCTTCGACTCGACGTCGGCCAGCACGGCCAGGGTGTCGCCGAGCGGGCGGCGCAGCGGTCCCGGTGCCACCGCCGTCAGGTCGGCCTGGAGCAGGACGTGGTCCACCGGCTCCGGCAGCAGCGGCCCCAGCAGCGGTGCCGGATCGGCCCCCGTCAGCAGGGCCCGCCCGAAGGCGCTCAGGGCGCCCCGGCCGGTGACGCCCAGCACCTCGGCCTCGTTCAGCGTCCAGTGCGCCAGCCGGGCCCGCAGGTCGCTCGTCCCGCGCACCGGCCGCTCCCACGCGAGCCGGTCCAGCAGCGTGTCCGGGTCCGGGGAGGCGCCCTGCGGCAGGTCGGCCAGCAGGTCCAGGACCCGGCGGCGCACCTCGGGCGCGGCGGACCGGTCCAGGTCGGGGCCGAGCGCCGACAGGGTGCGGCCCTTGGCGTCCTGTTCGCCGACCAGCCCGGCCGTCCGGGTCGCCGCGAGCCAGGCCGCCGCCAGCACCGACCAGCGTTCGGCGGGCGGCAGTTCGCACCAGTCGTCGAAGGCGGGGGTCGGCGCGTACCGCTCGTCGGCCTCGCCGTCGCTGGCCAGCAGCCCGGCCGCGTAGGCCAGTTCCACCCAGAACGCCGTCGCCGCCTCGGTGGCGTCCAGCGTGGACGCCGCCCGCTTGAGGTCGCGTACGGACAGCCCGCCGGCCCGCAGCACCGCCGGCCCGGCGTGCTCCCAGGACTTCACCAGCTCCTCCACGGTGCCCAGCGCGGCCAGCGCCTGCCCGGCGGCGTTCGCGTCCACAAGCTGTGGACGGTGCTCGCGGTGCGCGCCGACCTCCGGGGCCAGCGGCGCCGTCCGCCGGTGCGCGAGCCCGCCGCGCAGGTGCAGGGCCACCTCGCGGGGCAGCACCACCGTGCGGGCCGTCGCGGGCAGCAGCAGGCCCCGGTCGCGCAGCCAGCGCACGGGCGGCGTCGGATTCGGCGTCACCTCCCCGTACGGCGGCCCCCACACGAGCCGCCCCAGCACCTGGTGCGCCTCCGCCGGAGCCTCGTCCAGCAGGGCCGACATCCGCTCCGGGTCGGTGAACAGGCCGGTCAGCGCCGTCACCGCCGACACCGGGTCGTGGGTGGCGGGCAGCCCGGCCGCCGCGACGATCTCCTGGATCCGGGTCGGCGACATCCCGGCCGTGGCCTCCGCGACGGTGGGCCCCAGCCCGGTCGGCGAGGCCCGCTGCGCGGACGGCGCCAGCAGTTCGCGGGCGGTGCGCACCAGGCGCAGCCGCTCCTCGTCCCCCCACACCAGGGCCTGGTCGCGCAGGGTGCCCAGGGCGCGGGGGAGGGCCTCGCGCGCGGCCTCGTCCTCGCCGCCGGTCAGCAGCGACTCCAGCACCGGGTACGGGCACGGCTCCGGGGCCACCGCCAGGGCCTCGGCCGTCTGCAGCGCGAACCGGTCCAGCCGGTCCAGGGCGCGCACCACCGACGCGCGGGTGCCGGCCCGGGTGGCGAGCTGGGTGACGTCGCCGGGCACCGGGTTCAGCAGGTCCGGCCGGGCGTGGAGCAGGGCGGCGAGCGCCACGTCGTCGCGGGCGCGCAGCGCCTCGGCGAGGGAGCGCGGGGCGTTCGCCGCAGCGGTGCCGGTGCTTGCCTCGGGCACGGTGGTCGCCTCCTGGTCACGTCGGCCGGTCGTCGGCCGGTCCCCATCCGGTCCACGGTATCCGCTGTGCCGACGGCTGCTCCACGGGCGCACGCGCTACCTTCCTGTCAGGCGGGACGTGAGGAGCCGGGGCGTGGGGATCGAGAGCGACCATCTGGTCTACGAATATCTGAGCCGGGTCGGGGACTTGGCGCAGCGGCGGCACCTGTCGTCGGGGGACCGGATGCGGCTGGTGTCGGGGCTGCGGGACGAGATCGACCGTCGGCGCGCCAAGTACGACCCGGACACCCCGGCGGCCGTCCGGCGCATCCTGGAGCGGATCGGTACGCCGGAGGAGGTCCTGGACACCCTGGGCGCGCCGGAGGCCCGCCCGACGGTCGCCCCGACGCCCTCGCCGCCGGTCCCGGCCGTTCCCGTCCAGCGGGGCGGGGGGCTGCGGCGCAAGCGGCCGGCGCCCCCGGAGCAGGAGCCGCGCAACGTGCCGCCGCACCTCGCCGGGCTCGACGAACTCGGCCCCGGCGACGGCGTCGACCCCGACTGGTGGAGCCTCGCGCCGGGCGGCGGCCGGGGGGCGGGCCCGCAGGTCGAGGGTTTCGCGGGCGGCATCGAGATCCCGGACCTCTTCAAGGAGCCGGAGCCGCAGGAGGAGGCCGCCCCGGAGCCGGCGGAGAAGTCCCCCCGGGGGAGCGTCCGCAGGCTGGCCCGCCTCGTCCGCGAGCGGCGCGCGGCCGCCGCGCCGCAGGAGGCCGCGCCGGCCGTCGCGGTGGCGAGGCGCCGCCCGCACCCCTTCCTGCTGCTGGCGGCGGCCCTGATCGCGGTGGGGGCGCTCACCGGGTACTGGCTGCTGCTCGCAGCCGGGTGGCTGCTGGCCTACGTCTCCCGGGTGCTCGGCCCGAGGGAGCGCAAGTGGGCCCTGCTGGGGCTGCCCGCGGCGGTGTTCGCGGCGGGGATGCTGTGGCTGTGGGGCCGGGCCGCGGGCAACTGGGGCGAGCCGCTGCCCCGCGACCAACTCGGCGCCGCCTTCCGGTCCCTGTGGCCCGCGCTGTCCCGTACGGCGGGCCTCACGACGGCCGCCTACGTCGCCTGGCGCTCCCGCCGCCGCCCCTGAAGCGGGGCCGCCGGAACGGGGCGGCGTCGTGGCGGAAGGGAGGATTCCTTGAGAGGAGCCCCAGCGCCGGGTTGATATTTCACCTGATGTCATCATCTGGTAAACCGGGCTTAAGTGTACTTTCCCTCGACTTTGCCGGGTCTCTGCAAAATGGGAACCATGACTTCCACCCCCCGAGAGACCACGGTTCCCGCCCCGCTGACGGTCGGGTTCGACCTCGACATGACCCTCATCGACTCCCGGCCCGGCATCCGGGCCAACTACCAGGCGCTCTCCGCCGCCACCGGCAGGTTCATCGACGCCGACGAGGCCGTCACCCGCCTCGGGCCCCCGCTGGAGGACGAGCTGGCCTACTGGTTCGAGCCCGAGGAGATCCCGGAAATGCGGGACCGCTACCGGGAGATGTACGCCACCTACGCGATCGAGCCGACCCCGGCGATGCCCGGGGCCCGCGAGGCGATCAAGGCCGTCCAGGCCCTCGGCGGCCGCGCGATCGTCGTCACCGCCAAGAACACCCCCAACGCCATACACCACCTGGAGCACCTCGGCATCGAGGCCGACGCCGTCATCGGCTGGCTGTGGGCGGAGGCCAAGGCCGGCGCCCTGCGCGAGCACGGGGCCCAGATCTACGTGGGCGACCACGTGGGCGACGTCCGCGGCGCCCGCACGGCGGGAGCGCTCTCAGTGGTCGTTCCCACCGGCCCCTGCCCGGAGGCCGAACTGCGCGCCGCCGGCGCGGACGTGGTCCTTCCGGACCTCACCGCGCTGCCCGAGTGGCTCGCCGAGTACGTCCGCACCCGCGAGGTCTGAGCACCGTACGCGCGTCAGGCGGCCTGGGACTCCCGGGCCGCCCTGCGCTGCGCCCCGGCCGAGCGGACCACGCCCGCCGCGGCGAGGGCGAAACCGACGCCCATGAGCATGCACACGGCCCACGCGTACGAGGGGAACGGGTCGGTGCCGAGGAACAGCGGGGCCATCGTCACCAAGGTCGCCAGGGCGCCGGCGATGAACACGATGCCGCCCGCCCGGACGAGCCCGTCGCCGGGCCGCGCGTCGTCTGGATGAGGAGTAACAGTCACCCCACCAGGGTAGTTCCCTGGCCGAAGCCGTGAAGCCGGAAGGACCGGGGAACGTCTTGTCACCCGTTTCTGGACCACTAGCCTGGAGGAGGCGGGTCGAAGGACCCGCCGCACTGCTACCCGGAGCCGGCTCATCCCGGCCCACCGGACCCGACGAGTACAAGGACAGAGGACGGACGTGCCTACCGGCAAGGTCAAGTGGTTCAACAGCGAGAAGGGCTTCGGCTTTCTCTCCCGCGACGACGGCGGAGATGTCTTCGTCCACTCGTCGGTGCTTCCCGACGGGGTCGACGCCCTCAAGCCCGGACAGCGCGTCGAATTCGGCGTCGTCGCTGGACAGCGCGGTGACCAGGCACTTTCGGTGACGGTACTGGATCCGGCGCCCTCGGTCGCGGCGGCGCAGCGGCGCAAGCCCGACGAGCTCGCCTCGATCGTGCAGGACCTCACGACCCTGCTGGAGAACATCACGCCCATGCTGGAGCGGGGCCGCTACCCCGACAAGGTGCACGGCACGAAGATCGCCGGCCTGCTGCGCGCGGTGGCCGACCAGCTCGACGTCTGAGCCGTCCGCAGCGCCGGTGCCCCGCCGCTCCCCGGAGCCGCGGGGCACCGCCGCGTCCGGCGCCGCACCGCCGCGTCCCGGCGCCGTCCGGCTACGGGAAGTCGAGCGCGGTGGGCCCGATGGCCGGAACGAGTCCCTCGGCCGCCGCCCTGGTCAGCAGCCCGCGGACCGCCGCGTACCCGGCGTCCCCCAGGTCGGCGGTGAACTCGTTGACGTACAGCCCGATGTGCTGGTCGGCGACCGCCGGGTCCAGCTCCTGCGCGTGCGCCCGTACGTAGGGCCGCGACGCCTCCGGGTCCTCCCAGGCCATCCGCACCGACGCCCGGGCCGAGCCGGCCAGCGCGCGCAGCGCGTCCGCGCCCAGCGACCGCTTGGCGATGATCGCGCCGAGCGGGATCGGCAGCCCGGTGGTGGACTCCCAGTGCTCGCCCATGTCGGCCAGCCGGTGCAGCCCGTAGTCCTGATAGGTGAACCGGGCCTCGTGGATGACCAGTCCGGCGTCCACCCGCCCGTCGCGCACCGCCGGCATGATCTCGTGGAACGGCAGCACCACCACCTCGCCGACCCCGCCCGGCAGCACGTCCGCCGCCCACAGCCGGAACAGCAGGTACGCAGTCGAGCGCTCGCTCGGCACCGCGACGGTCTTCCCCGTCAGGTCCAGCCCCGGCTCGCGCGTCAGCACCAGCGGCCCGCAGCCGCGCCCCAGGGCCCCGCCGCAGGGCAGCAGCGCGTACTCCTCCAGCACCCACGGCAGGACCGCGTAGGACACCTTCAGTACGTCCAGTTCGCCGCGCTCGGCCATGCCGTTGGTGACGTCGATGTCGGCGAAGGTCACGTCCAGGGCGGGCGCGTCGGGCACCCGGCCGTGCGCCCAGGCGTCGAAGACGAAGGTGTCGTTCGGACAGGGCGAATAGGCGATCCGGAGCGGTTCAGCCGTGCTCATGACGTTCTCCCCAGGTGACGAGTACGGGTCCCAGCGCGCGGAATCCGCCGGTGAGCGCGCCCAGCGCGTCGCCGATCCGCCAGGCGGCCCGGTCCCGGGGCCCGACGGCGTTCGACACGGCGCGCACCTCCAGTACGGGCAGCCCGTGCGCGGCGGCGGCCTCCGCCACCCCGAAGCCCTCCATCGCCTCGGCCCCGGCCAGCGGGTGCCGCTCCGCGAGCTCGGCGGCCCGGGCGGCGGTGCCGGTGACGGTGGACACGGTCAGGACGGGGGCGAGCAGTGCCCCGGTGGCCTCGGCGGCGTGCGCGGCGAGCTCGGCGGGCGGCAGGTGCACGCTCCGGCCGAAGCCCAGCGCGTCCACGGGGACGAACCCGTCCGGGGTGTCGGCGCCCAGGTCCGCCGCGACGATCGCGTCCGCGACCACGAGCGAGCCGAGCGGGGCGGCGGGCGCGAACCCGCCGCCGATGCCGGCGGAGACGACGAGGGAGTAGCGGGCCAGCGCGAGCGCGGTGGCCGTGGCGGCCGCGGCCGACGCCGGACCGACACCGCCGACGAGCACGTCGACGGCGAGACCGGGCAGGTCCCGGCGGCTGATGAGGTAGCCGCCGGGCAGGGCGCGCGGCTCGGGGGTGACCGGATCATGAGGGGTCAGACCGGCGGCCACGGAGTCCGCCTCCGCGGCCACCGCGGTCACGACGAGCGCGCGCACGGGATGCCCGGCTTACTTCAGCTTGAGCTTGAAGGACCAGACGGCGAGCGGCTTGCCGTCCTCGCCGACCTGGACGAAGCCGAGCATCTTCGAGGCGGGCGCCTCGCCCTGGCCGCCGGTCGCGAAGACGTCGGCGCCCTGGAAGCTGCGGTAGGTGTTCGCGGAGGGCTCGGTGATCGGCTGCCCGTCGAGGACCGCCTGCCACTTCTTGCCGTCCGCGACGACGTCGGGCTCGACGCCCAGGCGCAGCGTGTCGCCGCGGGCGTAGTCGACGGTCTTCGCGTTCTTGAGGCCGGTGAGGCACTCCTGGACGCGGTCCATCGTGAGCTCCTTGCCGTCGGCGCGGCAGGCGGACTCGGCGGACACGGAGGTGCTGCCGACGGTCACCGTCGCGAGCGGCGTCGGCTTGTCGCAGGCGGACAGGAGGAGGAGGCCGGCGGAGACGGCTCCGAGGGCCGCGACGCTGCGGCGGGCCCTACCCGGGAAAAGCGGTGCGGTCATGAGCCGAAGGCTATCGGGCCACCGGCCCGCGCCGCCGCACGGGGGGTCCCCGGCCACGCCGCCGCCCCGCCCGGCCCCCACGGGACCACCCATGCGGCGCCCTCCCGCCCCCGCGCCGGCGCCTCCCAGCCCCGCCGGCGATCGCGGGCGCGCCGGGATCTGCCGGCCCTCCCAGCCCCGCCGGCGTTCGAGGCGCGGGCGCGGAGCGCCGTGTAGTCAGTGAGCCGCGCCGGCGTCCGAGGCGGGAACGGTGGAAGGGCGGGCAGGGGACGGCCCCGCGCAGCGGCCCGCCCGCCGCAAGGGGCGGTCAGGCCACCCGGGGGCGGGTGGAGCCCGGGCGGTGGGGGCGCGGGGTCGCCAGGAGGCCGCGCAGGGCCATCGCCGTCCCCAGCGCCACCATGACCGCGGCGACCACCATCCCCAGCACCCCGTTCAACGGCAACGCGATCCCGATCCCGCCCCCGATCACCCACGCCATCTGGAGCAGCGTCTCCGACCGGGCGAACGCCGACGTCCGCACCGCCTCCGGCACGTCCCGCTGGATCATCGCGTCCAGCGACAGCTTCGCCAGCGCCTGGCAGAACCCGGCCGTCCCGGCCAGCACCGCCATGAACAGCCCGCTGAACAGCAGCGCCGCCAGCACCGCCACCCCCAGCGTCACCGACAGCACCGCCGCGATGATCGCCTCCGGCGCCCGCGCCCGCAGCCACGCGCCCACCGCCGTGCCGCCCGCGTTGCCCACCCCCGCCGACACGCCGACGATCCCCAGCGACACCGCCGCGCTCTGCCCGCCCAGCGGGTGCTCGCGCAGCAGGAACGCCAGGAAGAAGATCAGGAACCCGGACAGGGCGCGCATCGCCGCGTTCGCCAGCAGCCCGCACAGCACCGGCCGGCTCACCGTCCGCAGCCCCGGGCGCTTGGAGTGGGCCTCGTGGGTGGAGAGCCGGGCCCGCCGCTCGCCCTTCGCGTCGTCCACCTTGTGCGGCAGCTGGAACGCCGCGAACGTGCCCCACACGAAGATCGCGCAGGCCCCGTACAGCGGCCACGGCGGTCCGATCGTGTGCAGCGCGGCCCCCACCGGCGCGGCGGCGCCCGTCGCGAGCAGGCCCGCCAGGGTCACCCTGGAGTTCGCCTTGACGAGTGAGAAGTTCGGCGGCAGCAGCCGCGGCACGACGGCGCTGCGTACGACGCCGTAAGCCTTCGACGCGACCAGCACGCCCAGCGCCGCGGGATACAGCTCCAGCCCGCCGGTGGCGACCGCGCCCGACATCATCACCGCCAGCAGCGCCCGCGTCAGCATGGCGCCCGCCATCGCCGCCCTGCGTCCGTGCGGCAGCCGGTCCAGCAGCGGACCGATCACCGGGGCCAGCAGGGTGAAGGGCGCCATCGTGATCGCGAGGTACAGGGCCACCCGGCCGCGTGCCTCGTCCGTGGGGACGGAGAAGAACACCGTCGAGGCCAGCGCCACCGTGATCATCACATCGCCGGCGCCATTGATGGCGTGCAGTTCGATGAGCCGCCCCAGGCCCGATTCCCCGGCTCCGTGGGCGTGCGTGGCCCGGCGGATCCCGCGCGCCGTACCGGTGAAGGGCATGTGCAGGGCGCGCCCGACAGCCCGGCCGGCCCGCCTGGCCGGTCCCGAGCCGTCGGCGGACGACCGTACGGGTGCCACGTGGCCATAGTGCCCCACTCGGCCCTCAGGGACCCGCCCCGGCGCGTCGCGGACGAAGGCGTTGTCCGCGAATCGGACCTCGCATGTGGGCCGAAGGCTTCGGAGGAGGTAGCGTGCGTAGCGCGCCACCGGCGGTTGCTCTTGGCCGCGCGCCTCTTCGCGATCCCGCAGAATGGATTGCAGGTAGGTGCGCCCGAGGCCGATCGGGTGCGGACGTCGACGCGGCCCTCTGGTCCGCTCCGCCCGCACTACGTACGGACAAGACCGACGGGTCGTTGTGGACGACAGTACGGACGGCGCACTCGTGAGACGGCGTAGGAGAGAACGAGACCTGTGAGTGCTGCGACGACGCGAAGCCGTACCCCGCGTACCCCCGACCGCCTGTGCGTCGAGGCGGTAGAGCTCGCCCGTGCGGCGGCCGAGGAGGCCGCCTTCCCCGGTGTGGTGGGCGAGCACGTCTCCGTCCTCGCGGAGGGCGACCGGGTCGTCACGCACTTCTTCGAGTGCAAGGAACCGGGCTACCGGGGCTGGCGCTGGGCCGTCACCGTGACCCGCGCCTCCCGCGCGAAGAACGTCACCCTCAACGAAACGGTGCTCCTGCCCGGGCAGGACGCCCTGCTGGCGCCCGAGTGGGTGCCGTGGAGCGAGCGGCTGCGGCCGGGTGACATGGGCCCCGGCGACCTGCTGCCGACCGAGGCCGACGACCTGCGGCTGGAGCAGGGCTTCTCCGGCGAGGACGCGCCGCCGCCGAACGCGATCGTCTCCCCCGAGATGGCCGAACTGGTCGAGGCCGAGGACGCGGACGTCACCGACCGGGTCGTCGTCCCCGCCCGGGGCTCCATCGCGGCCGTCGCCGAGGAACTCGGCATGCGGCGGGCGCGGGTCCTCTCGCGGTACGGGCTGCACAGCGCGGCCGACCGCTGGGACGAGTCCTTCGGCGCGAAGACCCCGATGGCGCAGGCGGCGCCGGCGTCCTGCGTCTCCTGCGGGTTCCTCGTCGCGATCGGCGGCTCGCTGGGGCAGGCCTTCGGGGTCTGCGCGAACGAGTTCGGACCGGCGGACGGGCGGCTGGTGTCGCTGTCGTACGGGTGCGGGGGCCATTCGGAGGCCGCCGTCATGCCGAAGCCGCTGCGGCCGGCGCCGCCGGTGCTCGACTCGATGGCGACGGACGACTTCCCGCTGCGGCCCGCCGCCCACACCGGCTCGGTCCCCGCCGCGGACCTCCCGTCCGAGGACCTGGGCCACTCGTAGCCGCCGCCCGTCCGCGCCGCGCCCGCGCCTCGAACGCCGGCGGGGCTGGAGCCGGCCCCGGCCGGGGCTGCCTCTTCGGGGCCGGCGGAACGTAGGGTCGGGGGGTGGACATGGTGGGGATGAGCGGGCGGGTTTCCGGGGCCGTGGGGCCCGGGACCGTCGGGGAGGTCATCGTACGGATCCGGGGCGGGGCCGAGGCCTTCCTCGCGCATCCGGCACCGGGCGAGGGCCTGCTGACGGTCGGCACCGTCGTGACGGTGGTCGAGTACCTGCCGCCCCGCACGGTGTACGTGATGGCCGCCTACCCCGCCGCCTGACCCGCGTACGGCTCCCGCGCGGCCGGGGCGGCGTGTCGTGGTCCCGTATCAAGATGGCGACAAGAATGATCGCGCCACTTCTCCCGAGCCCCCCACAGGCGCACACTCGCCCTCGTCGGTGTCGAACGGCACCGCGCTAAGGGGGCGTTGCCGATGACCATCGGCGTCGTGGCGGGAATCGTTCTCGCCGCCATCACGGCCTTGATCGGCCTGTTCAAGCTCATGTGGCGGGTGGCCGAACCGAACGAGGCACTCGTCATCTCCGGCTCCGCGCACAAGACCGAGGGCATCGGCGAGGGCATGGGGTTCCGGATCGTCACCGGCCGCGGCACGCTGGTGCTGCCGGGGGTGCAGGCGGTCCGCAAGCTCTCCCTGGACCTCAACGAGACCCAGCTCAACGTGGACTGCGTCACCCACCAGGGCATCCCGCTGCGCGTGAAGGGCGTCGTCATCTTCAAGATCGGCGACGACTTCGTCTCGATCGCCAATGCCGCGCGCCGCTTCCTGGACCAGCAGAAGATGATGCCCGAACGGGTGCACATCGTCTTCGCCGGTCATCTGCGGTCCATCGTCGGCGGTCTGACGGTCGAGGACATGATCCGCGACCGGGAGAAGCTCACCGGGCAGACCCGGATGGCCTGCGGGACGGAGATGGAGAAGCTGGGCCTGATCGTGGACTCGCTCCAGATCCACGAGATCGAGGACCCGACCGGCTACATCAAGAACCTGGCGATGCCGCACGCGGCCGCCGTGCAGCGGGACGCGCGCATCGCGCAGGCCGAGGCGAACCGGCTGGCGACGGAGGCCGAGCAGACGGCGTTCGCGCGGATGGCGGAGGCCACCCGCGACAGCGAGATCCTCCAGGCCGGCTACCAGGCCGAGCGGGACAAGGCCGCCGCCACCGCCCGCCAGGCGGGCCCGCTGTCGGAGGCGGCGGCCAAGCAGGAGGTCGTCGTCCAGGAGACCCGGGTCGCGGAGCTGGAGGCGCACCGGCGGGAGCAGCAGCTCCAGGCCGACGTGCGCAAGCCCGCGGACGCGGCCGCCTACCAGACGAGGACCCTCGCCGAGGCGGAGCGCGACGCCCGCATCTCGGCGGCGCAGGCGAAGGCGAAGGAGACCGAGCTGGCGGCGGCGGCCGAGGCGACCCGGGTGCGGACGGCCGCGGCCGCCGAGGCCCAGGCCACCGAGGCGCGGGGGCTCGCGGCGGCGACCGCGACCCGGGCGAGCGGTGAGGCGGAGGCGGCGGCGACCCAGGCCAAGGGTCTCGCGGCGGCCGAGTCGGCGCGGGCGAACGGCCTCGCGGCGGCGGAGTCGGCGAAGGCCAGGGGTCTGGCCGAGGCCGAGGCGATCAAAGCGCGGGCCGCGGCGCTGGCGGAGAACCAGGAGGCGGTGGTCGCGCAGCAGCTCGCCGAGAACTGGCCGGCGATCGTCGAGGCGGGCGCGGGCGCCTTCGGCAACGTCGAGCACATGGTGCTGCTCAACGGGGCCGAGGGGATGTCGGAGATGTTCGCGAAGGCCCTGACGATGGGCGGCACGGGCCTGGGGGTGGCCCGCCAGCTGCTGGCCTCGATGGCCGTCCCGCAGCCCCCCGCCCCCGCCACCGCCCCCGCCACCGCGAACGGCAAGGGCCCGCACACGGCCCAGATCCCGATCGACGGCCAGCCCTGACGCACCCGGCGGCCGGCCGGTGGCACGTCCGCCGGCCGGCCGTCCGGAGCGGGGGTGCCCGCCGCCCCGGCGGGTCAGCCCGTCGGGCGGCGGCGGAAGAGCCGTTTGCCGCCGAGGACCAGGGCCGTGCCGACGGCCAGGACCAGGGCGCCCTTCCCGTAGCCGCCGCCCGGCCCGCCCGCGGGGGCGCCCGCCGCCTCCCCCGTCGGCCCGCCCGCGGCGGGCCGGGAGGCGGCGCCCGACGGGGCGGCGGAACCCGGCGCCCCCGACGGCGCCACCGGGACGGCCACCACCCTGCTGTTGGCCCCCTCCGCCCCGAACATCAGCGTCCGGCCGTCCGGCGTGTACGTCACCGACTCGGCCTGCCCCTGCCACGGCGCGTCCACCCGGTCCCCCTCGCCCTGCGGGCGCCCGTCCTTCCACGGGTAGGTGCGGGCCCAGAAGTACCCGCGCAGCGTGAGCCGGCCGCCGTCCGGGGAGAACGCCCCGTCCGTCACCCACGGCACGTCGGCGACCCGCCGGAACACGTTGTTCCCGTCCGCCGAGAGCCGCTCCGGACCCTCGTACAGGCCGCCGCGCTGCTCGTTCTTGCTCGCGATGTACACCCGCCCGGTGACCGGATGCACCATCAGCGCCTCCGCGTTGCGCGGCCCGTCCGCGTACGTCACCGTGAACTGCTCGGCCCTGACGGTGGCGTCGTGCAGCTCCTTCGGCTCCGGGAAGCGGTAGATCCACACGTGGTCCCAGGTGCCGTCCCGGTTGTCCCCGATGTCGCCGACGTACAACTGCCCGTCCGGTCCCAGCGAGATCGCCTCGACGTCGCGCGGGGTGCCGATCCCGGTCATGGTCACCCGGGCCACGGTCCGGCCCGTCGCCGAGTCCACCGCGTACACGTACGGGCCGTCGTCGCTGTCGTTGTGCGTCCAGTAGACGCCGGGGTGGATCCGGCTCGCCGCCAGCCCGCTGGACTCCTTGATCCGCGGGTCGCCGATCGTGAACCCGGCCGCGCCGGGGCGTTCGTCGGCCGCGGCGGGGCCCGCGACCAGGGCGGCGAGCACGAGGGCGGCGGGGACGAGGACGGCGGGGACGAGAACGGCGGCGACGGCGGGAACGCGAACGGCGGTCCGTACGGGCAACAGGCGCATCCCCCCAGCCTGCCAGCCCGCCGCGCGTGTCCGGCATCACAGGAGTACCTGTCGCGCGATCCGCGATGATGACCGGATGCGTTTCATGTTCGTCGGCGATTCCATGACCATCGGACGCGCCGGCGACTACACCTGGCGCTACCGGATGTGGCAGCACCTGGGCGCCACCCTGGAGAGCCCCTTCGAGATCGTCGGCCCGCGCAGCGAGCTCTACGACGACTCCGCCGCGCCCGCGGCCGGCGCCGCCGCGGCCGCCACGCCCGCCGCGGCCGCCTACGCCGACCCCGCCTTCCCCGCCGGAGCCCGCCGCCACCTCGCCGGCTGGGGCGAGGGCTGGCAGCACATGGCCCCGCTCATCGGCCCCGCCGCCCGCGAGGGCCGCGCCGACGTGCTGCTCGTCTCCCTCGGCCTGATCGACCTCGGCTTCTACACCAAGGCCGAGCAGACCGCCGGCAACGTCCGCCTCTTCGTCGAGGCCGCCCGCCGGGCCCGCCCCCGCATCCGCATGGTGTTCCTGCCCGTCATCCCGAACGTCCGCGCCCAGGACGACCCGCCGTTCGCGCAGGAGGTCGCCCGCTTCAACGAACTGCTCGCCAAGGCCGTCGCCGACCTCACCACCGACGCCTCGCCGATCCTGCTGGCCGCCCGCCCCGACGGGTACGACATCACCCGCGACACCTACGACGGCACCCACCCCAACGCCTCCGGCGAACACCGCCTGGCCGGCGAGTTCGCGGCCGTCCTGCACCAGGCGTGGGGCATCGGCGGCCCCTACCGGCCCGCGCCCGACGCCGCGTAACACGCCCGCACCGACGGGGTCTTGCTTCGAGCGCACTCCAAGCAGTTGGCTAGTGCCCCATGAAGTACACGCAGCTCGGACGCACCGGCCTCAAGGTCAGCCGCCTCGTTCTCGGCACCATGAACTTCGGCCCCCAGACGGGCGAATCCGAAAGCCACGCCCTCATGGACGCGGCCCTCGACGCCGGCATCAACTACTTCGACACCGCCAACGTCTACGGCTGGGGTGAGAACAAGGGCCGCACCGAGGAGATCATCGGCACCTGGTTCGCCCAGGGCGGGGGCCGCCGCGACAAGACGGTCCTGGCCACCAAGGTCTACGGCTCGATGGCCGCCGAGGGCGAGCCCTGGCCCAACTACGACCGGCTCTCGGCGCTGAACATCCGCCGGGCCGTCGACGCCAGCCTCAAGCGGCTCCAGACCGACTACATCGACATCTACCAGTTCCACCACGTCGACCGGCAGACCCCCTTCGAGGAGATCTGGCAGGCCGTCGAGGTCCTCGTCCAGCAGGGCAAGATCCTCTACGCCGGTTCCTCCAACTTCCCCGGCTGGAAGATCGCCCAGGCCAACGAGACCGCCGCGCGCAGCGGTCGGCTCGGCCTGGTCAGCGAGCAGTGCCTGTACAACCTCGCGGAGCGGCGCGCCGAGATGGAGGTCATCCCGGCCGCCGAGGCGTACGGGCTCGGCGTCGTGCCCTGGTCCCCGCTGCACGGCGGCCTGCTGGGCGGCGCGATCCGCAAGTCGGCGGAGACCGGGCGCACGGCCACCGGCCGCTCGGCCGACGCGCTGGCCAACAGCTCGGTACGGGCGCAGGTGGAGGCGTACGAGAACCTGCTCGACAAGCACGGCCTGGAGCCCGGCGACGTCGCCCTGGCGTGGCTGCTGACCCGCCCCGGCGTCACCGGACCGATCGTCGGCCCGCGCACCCCGGAACAGCTCGCGTCCGCGCTGCGGGCCGTGGAGCTGGAGCTCTCCGGGGAGCTCCTGACCGCCCTCGACGAGATCTTCCCCGGCCCGGGCCCCTCCCCGGAGGCCTTCGCCTGGTAGCGGGGCCGGGTCCGCGCGGGCGCGCGGCCGCCTACTGTCCGACGGCGGCCGCCACGGCGACGACGACGAACATCAGCACGAGCACACCGGCCATGACACGGTTTCTGGTCTTCGGATCCACCCGTCGAGACTAACGCGGCAGCCCCTGGCCCTTCCGCCAGGGGCTGCGAGACTTCGGTCATGGTGGTGACCGTGGAAGACGTACGGCGGCTCGCGCTCGCGCTGCCGCGCACCGAGGAACACCTCGTCCGCGACCGGGTGAAGTTCCGGATCGGGCGGATCGTCTACCTCGCCCTCTCCCGGGACGAGAGCGAGCTCGGCCTCGCCTTCCCCAAGGAGGAGCGGGCCGCGCTCGTCGCCGCCGAGCCGGACACCTTCTCGCTGCCCGGCCCCGGCGACATGCGCTACCACTGGGTCCACGCCCGGATGGCCGCCCTCGGCCCCGCGGAGCTGGCCGGGCTGGTCACCGACGCCTGGCGGATGTGCGTACCGGCCAAGGTGGCCCGCGCCCACCTCGACGGCGGGCTGCCGCCCGCACCCGGACTCGACCGGCTGCGGGAGGCCGCCGGGGTGTTCGCGGCGTTCCCCGGCGTCGACCGCGGCTGGCTCGCGCTGGTCGCCGGCACCGCCCCCGGGCTCGACCTGTCCCGCGCCGCGCACCGGGGTGCCCTGCACCGCTGGCTCAACGCCTGGGGGTGCCGCATCCGCTACCCGCGCGAGGGCGAGCCCGACCCGCTGGGGGCCGGGCTCGGCTCCTGGTGGGAGCGCCACGAGCTGCCCGCGGCCCCGCTCGCCGCGCTGACGGACCGGGAGTGCGCCCTGCTCGCGGCCGCGTACGGGGAGCTGGCCGCGCTCCCGCTCGGCCGCCGCACCCTCGGGCCGACCGCCGCCGCCAAGGCCCTGTTCGCGCTGCGGCCGCGCACCGTGATGCCCTGGGACGCGGCCATCGCCACCCGTCTGCACGGCGGCCGGGACGCCGCCGCCTTCGCGCGCCACCTGCGCACCGGGCGGGCCTGGGCGCGGGCCGCGCTCGACGGGAGCGGCCTGGACGAGGAGGCGCTGACGGTGTGGCTGGGCCGGCCCGGGATGCCGCTGGCGAAGGTCCTCGACGAGTACCTGTACGTGACCCTCAGCCACCGGGGCGGCTGAGGGCGCCCGGGCCGCCGGGCGCGCTGCCCCGCCCGGGCTCAGCCGCCCACGGGGACGAGGGCGGGCAGTTCGGTGATCGGGGCCGGCCGCGGCCGGACCAGCGCGAGGTAGCTCGATGTGCGCAGGGCCACCGACACGTCGAGCCGGCCCGCGTTGAACCAGATCTCCTCCTGCTCCAGCAGCTCCGGATCGACCACCACCTCCACCGACGGGTCGAAGCTCACCGGCATGATCGAACCGCTGGCGCAGCCCGTCAGCTCCTCGGCGACCGCCCGCACGGCGAAGGAGGCGTTGGTGCCCCCGTAGGCCGCCCGTACCGCGTCCAGGTCGACGCGGCGGTGGCCCGGCACCACGGCGATGACGTAGCGGCGCCGCTTGCGCCCCAGCGCGACCCGGATGACCAGGCACTTGGCGGCCTCTTCGAGGCGGTGGCCGCGCAGCAGGCTGGCGAGTTCGGTCTGTCCCTCGGGGGCGTGGCGCAGGAGCCGGTAGTCGGCGCCGCCGTCCCCCAGGAGGTCGAGGAGGCGGGTGTAGCTGTCCGCGATCGCGGTCGCAGAGGTCACAGCGTTCCTTTCGGGAAACTTCGTTGGCGGTGACTCAGCGCTCGCGCAGCTCCAGGGTGCAGCACTTGACGCTGCCGCCCGCCTTGAGGAGCTCGGAGAGGTCGACCCCGACGGGCTCGAAGCCGCGCGCGCTGAGCTGGGCCTTCAGGCCGGTGGCCGCGTCCGGCAGCAGCACGTGGCGGCCGTCGGAGAAGGCGTTCAGCCCGAAGACCGCCGCGTCCTCGGCGGTGGCGAGGATCGCGTGGGGGAACATCGTGCGGAGCACGGACCGGCTGCCCTCGGAGAAGGCGGCCGGGTAGTACATGACCTCGTCGTCGGAGAGCACGGCGAGGGCCGTGTCCAGGTGGTAGTACTCCGGGTCGACGAGGGTCAGGCTCGTCACCGGCAGGCCGAAGAACTCCTGGGCCTCGGCGTGCGAGCGCGGATCGGTGCGGAAGCCGGTGCCGGCGAGCAGCCGGCGGCCGACGGTGAGGATGTCGCCCTCGCCCTCGTTGATGAACTCGGGCCACAGCACCTCGTGGTGGCCCCGGCGCTCGAACCAGTCGAGGTAGGCCGGGCCCTCCGCGGTGCGCTGCGCGTGCCGGAAGCGGGCGCCGTAGACCTTGCCGTCGACCACGGTGGCGCCGTTGGCGGCGAACACCATGTCGGGGAGGCCGCGGACCGGTTCGATCTCCTCCACGAGGTGGCCGAGGTCGAGGTACAGGTCGCGCAGCCGCTCCCACTGCCGGACGGCGAGGGCGGGGTCGGTGTGCTGTTCCGGGTGCATCCAGGGGTTGATCGAGTACGTGACGTCGTAGTGCTGGGGACGGCACATCAGCAGCCTTCGCCGGGTGGCCACGCGGGCGGGGGCCGGGAGGGTGGCGGCGGGCTCGGTGAACGGCACGGGGACTCCTTCGAGGGTGGCCGGAGGGACTCCGGGTCGTCCGCGGGGTGGCGCGGGGCGACCGGTGGTGCGGTGCGTCAGCGGGCGGAGGCGGGCGGTACTCGGCGTGAGCATGCCGGGATCGCCTCTACTGGTTCTGTTTCACCGGAATCCGGATGCGGCCCCCCGAAGACCGGGCCACACCCGGATGAACCGCGCCCGAACCCTGCGCGCCCCCCTCCGGGCCGGGCCCGGACATGCGCCGCCGCCGGGCCGGACGCGGTCGGCGCGGGGGCGGCGGGGCCGGTCGTGTTTTAGCCCGGCGGGCCCAGCGTGTGCGGGCCCGGGGGGCGGGGGTCCGGTGCGTGCGGGCCCGGCGGGTGCGGACCAGTTCCTCACGACCTTGCCGGTGCGGGCTCGGCGGGTTCCGGCCCGGCCGAGGCGGCCCGGGCAAGATCCGGCCCGGCCGGTGCGGGTTCGGCGGGTGGGGGCCGGGGGTGCCCGCCCGGTGTGTGCGAGCCCGGCTGGCGCGGGCTCGGGGGGCGGGTTCCGGCCCGGCCGGTGCGGGTCTGGCAGATGCGGGCCCGGTGTATCCGGGTCCGGCGGGTGGGCGCCCGGCTGGCGCGGGGCCGGCTGGCACGGGCCCGGCGGGTGCGGGCCTGGTGTGTGCGCCCGGCGGGTGGGCGCCCGGCCGGTGCGGGTCTGGCAGATGCGGACCCGGTGTGTCCGGGTTCGGCGGGTGGGGGGCCGGGGCCGGCCGGGTTCTCGTGGGTGGGGGTCAGCCCGTGAGGGGCCAGGCGGCGGCGGTTTCGTAGCGGGGGCGTTCGCCGGGGACGCCGCTGGTGGGAAGGTTGCTGCGGACCAGGCTCAGGGTGTCGACCCGCCAGGGCGTGCCCTCGAAGCCCGCCAACGCGTCGACGTACGTCCCCAGGCCGCCACCGCCCCCGCCGCGGCTGCGGGCGAGGGTGAGGTGCGGGGTGTACCGGCGGTGTTGCTCCATCGGGACGCCGGCCCGCCGGGCGGCGGCGTCGGCCCGCTCGGCGAGCAGGCGCAGGGAGTCCAGGGCGCCGGCCGCCCCGGCCCACAGGGCGTGCTCGCCGAAGTGGCCCGCGCCGTGCAGCCGCAGCGTGAACGGCGCGGTACGGGAGGCCGCGCGGGCGAGGCGGGCGTGCAGGTCGGGGAGCAGCGGGTCGGGGACCTCGCCCATGAAGGCGAGCGTGAAGTGCCACCCCGCCTCGTCGGTCCAGCGCAGCCCCGTACCCCGGTCCACGGCGGCGAGGGCCTCCCGTAGCTCCGTCACGGCTTCGGCGGACGGCAGTACGGCGGCGAAGAGCCTCATGCGCCGACCCTATCCCCGAGGAGGACCCGTAGGCCCCGCGAGCCCCCGGGCCCGGGTGGCGGGGCGGCCTCCGGGCCCCGCCCCCCGGGATGGCGTCAGGCCGCCGCGACCAGCTCGTCGCGGCGGGCGGACGGCACGAAGGTGACGCCGCGCCGGTTCACGCTCAGGCGCAGGTTGCCGACGCGCGAGAGCACCACGGCGACGCCGAGCGCGGCGGCCAGGGAGACCAGGCCTCCGGTGGCCATGCCGACCCGGGCGCCGTAGGTGTCGGTGATCCAGCCCACGAGCGGCGCCCCGACGGGGGTGCCGCCGGTGAACACCATCATGAACAGGGCCATCACCCGGCCCCGCATCTCGGGGTCGGTGGCCAGCTGGACGCTGGAGTTGGCCACGACGTTGACGGTCAGGCCGAACATCCCGACGGGCACCAGCAGCGCCGCGAACAGCCAGAAGCCGGGCGCGTACGCGGTCACCAGCAGCAGGCCGCCGAACAGCGCGGCGGCCGCGACGAGCAGCCGCAGCCGGGCCCGGCCCCGCCGGGCGGCGAGCAGCGCGCCCGCCAGGGAGCCGGCCGCTATCAGGGTGTTGAACAGCCCGTACGTGCCCGCGTCCCCGTGGAAGACCTCGCTGACGTACGCGGACAGCCAGATCGGGAAGTTGAAGCCGAAGGTGCCGATGAAGCCGACCAGCACGATCGGCCAGATCAGTTCGGGCCGGCCCGCGACGTAGCGCAGGCCCTCGCGCAGCTGTCCCTTCGCGCGCGGCTGCGGCGCCACCGGGTGCAGTTCGGCGGTCCGCATCATCAGCAGGGCCGCGATGGGCGCCGCGAAGGACAGCCCGTTGAGCAGGAACGCCCAGCCGGAGCCGACGGCGGTGATCAGTACGCCGGCGATGGCCGGGCCGACCAGCCGCGCGGACTGGAAGTTGGCGGAGTTCAGGCTGACCGCGTTGGCGAGCTGCGACGGACCGACCATCTCGGGGACGAAGGTCTGGCGCGCCGGGTTGTCCACGACGGTGACCAGGCCGAGTACGAAGGCGGCGAGGTAGACGTGCCAGACATGGACGTGTCCGGCGAGGGTGAGGACGGCGAGTGCGACGCCGGTCAGGCCCATGGCGCCTTGGGTCGCGATCAGCAGCGGCCGCTTCGGCAGCCGGTCGGCGAGGACGCCTCCGTAGAGGCCGAACAGCAGCATCGGCAGGAACTGCAGGGCGATGGTGATGCCGACGGCGGAAGCGGAGCCGGTCAGGGAGAGGACCAGCCAGTCCTGGGCGATGCGCTGCATCCAGGTGCCCGTGTTGGAGACGGCCTGGCCGGTCGCGAAGAGCCGGTAGTTGCGGATCCGCAGGGAGGAGAACATCGAGTTCTTCCGGTCCGCGGGTGCCGCGCTAGAGGGGGTGGATGTGTGGCCGGGTGCGGAGTCTGCTCCGGTTCCCGTACTCAAAAGCGTTCGCCTCCTGGGCGTCGTTCCTACAGGTGGGCGAGCTTCTCCAGGACGGGAGCGGCCTCGCGGAGCTTGGCCCATTCGTCCTCGGTGAGCTCGGCCGCGAGCCCTGCCAGGAAGGCGTTGCGCTTGCGACGGCTCTCTTCGAGCATCGCTTCGGCCTCCTCGGTCTGGCTGACCACCTTCTGGCGGCGGTCATCGGGGTGCGGCTCCAGCCTGACCAGTCCCTTGGCCTCCAGCAACGCGACGATGCGGGTCATCGACGGGGGCTGGACGTGCTCGCGCCGGGCCAGCTCACCGGGAGTGGCCTGGCCGCAGCCGGCGAGCGTGCCGAGCACCGACATCTCGGTCGGGCTCAGCGATTCGTCGACGCGCTGGTGCTTCAGGCGCCGGCCCAGCCGCATGACGGCGGAGCGGAGGTCGTTCACGGCGGCAGCATCGTCGCCATGGGAGAGGTCATGCATGTACTTAGAATAACTCATTACTCTACCTAAAGAACACCGGGTATCTCCCGTCACTCGTACGGGTGAGCCGGCGGCGGAAAGTGACACGCGTCCGCACCGTCTGCCCCGACCCTTTTCGCCATGGGGACACATGTGCTGAGCATGCGCATAGACGGTGAGCTGCTGGACCGGCTCCGGCACCATGCCGCCAAACGCGGAATGAGCGTCCAGGACTATGTCGTCCGGACGCTCATTCGCGATGACTTCGACGAGCGGTTCAAGACCGCGGTCGACGAGACGGAGAAGTTCTACGGCCTCACCTGACGGCCTCACCTGACGGCCGGGCCGCGCCAGAACCGGGCCGCACCGGGGCCGCGCCGGGGCCGGGGCGGGTGGTCCTACGTGAGGCCGAGCGCCGGCATCGCGTAGTAGAAGACGAACACCGCCGAGACCACGTACATGGCGGCCGGCACCTCGCGGCCCCGGCCCGTCGCCAGGCGCAGCACGCAGAAGCTGATGAAGCCGAAGCCGATGCCGTTGGTGATCGAGTAGGTGAAGGGCATCATCACCATGGCCAGGAAGGCCGGGACGGCGATGGTGAAGTCGCTCCAGTCGATGTCCCGGACCGAGCCGGCCATGATCAGGAAGCCGACCGCGATCAGGGCGGGGGTGGCGGCCTGCGAGGGCACCATCGTGGCCAGCGGGGTCAGGAACAGCGCGACGGTGAACAGGCCGCCCGTGACGATGTTCGCGAAGCCGGTGCGCGCGCCCTCGCCGACGCCCGCCGTGGACTCCACGAAGCAGGTGGTCGCGGAGGAGGAGGTGGCGCCGCCCGCGGCGACGGCCAGGCCGTCGACCAGCAGGACCCTGTTGATGCCGGGGAACTCGCCGGTCTCCTTGTCGATCAGCTTCGCCTCGTCGCCGACGCCGAGGATGGTGCCCATCGCGTCGAAGAAGCAGGACAGCAGCACGGTGAAGACGAACAGCACGCCGGTCAGCACGCCGACCTTGCCGAAGCCGCCGAACAGGCTGACCTGGCCGACGAGCCCGAAGTCGGGCGCCGCCACCGGGTTGCCGGGCCACTGCGGCACGGTCAGGCCCCAGGCGAGGTCCGGCAGGTCGGTGACCAGCTGCACGGCGACCGCGATCACGGTCATGACCACGATGGAGATCAGGATCGCGCCGGGCGTCTTGCGGATCAGCAGCGTGAGGGTGAGCAGCACGCCCACCACGAAGATCAGGACCGGCCAGCCGTGCAGGTGGCCGTTGCTGCCGAGCTGGAGCGGGACGGTGGTGTGCGCGGCGTCCGGGATGCGCGAGACGAACCCGGAGTCGACCAGGCCGATCAGCATGATGAACAGGCCGATGCCGATCGCGATGCCCTTGCGCAGCCCCAGCGGGACGGCGTTCATGACCCGCTCGCGCAGGCCGGAGGCGACCAGCAGCATCACCACGAAGCCCGCCAGGACCACCATGCCCATGGCGTCGGGCCAGCTCATGCGCGGGGCGAGCTGGAGGGCGACGACGGTGTTGACGCCGAGGCCCGCCGCCAGCGCGATCGGGACGTTGCCGATGACGCCCATCAGGAGCGTGGTGAAGGCGGCCGTCAGGACGGTGGCGGTGACGAGCTGGCCGCCGTCGAGCTGGTGGCCGTACATGTCCTTCGCGCTGCCCAGGATGATCGGGTTCAGCACGATGATGTAGGCCATCGCGAAGAACGTCGCGAAGCCGCCGCGGATCTCGCGGGCGACGGTCGAGCCGCGCTCCGAGATCTTGAAGTAGCGGTCGAGACTGCTGGTGGGGGCCGCGGCGGGTGCCGAGGTGCTCATGCGGTCCTCAAACGGGTCAGTTGGGGGTTCATACGAACGAATCCGGCCGTAGGCAAACCGTTTCAGTATGAACACATGAGCGGTGGCCGGTCCATCTCCGCGCGTAGATCCGAAAACGCGCCACCTAGACTGGTGCCATGGCGAAGTGGACTGCTCAGCACGAGGCGCCCGAGCCCCTTGAGGGCCCGGTGGTCGCCACCATCACCGGCGGCACGATCCTCTGGTTCGCCCTGTTCCTCGTCCAGCTGCCCTTCTACGGCTGGTTCGCCGACCGTGACCTGCTGTGGTGGCCGTGGACCTGCGCGGCCGGCGGCGCCCTCGGCCTGATCGGCATCTGGTACGTCCGCGGCCGCGACGCCGCGCTCAAGCGCCACGCCGCGGAGCGCGCGGCGGGGGCCGCGGCCGGGCCGGCGGCCGGGCCTGTGGCCGGGCAGGCGTCCGGCGCGGCCGGCGCGTCCGGCGCGGCCGGCGCCGCGTCCCCCGAGGCGCCCGACTCCGAGCGCTAGGCGCCCGACCAAGGGACGATTCCGCTCATCCTGAAGTCGGATCTTCCGGCTTCTCGGCGGGTGAAGCGTCCCGCCGCCCTTTACCGTCGAAAGCATGACGCAGCGGGCGAAGATCGACCATGACGGGCCGGAGCGCTCCGGCGCCGGCCCCGCCATCGACGCGGGGGCCGAGCTGGACCCCGTACACCCGGTGAAGCCCCCCGCCCCCCGGTTCCAACCGGGCGGCCTCAGCACCGCCGAGGTCGCCGAACGGGTCGCCTGCGGCGAGGTCAACGACGTCCCCGTCCGCTCGTCGCGCTCCACCGCCGAGATCGTCCGCGCGAACGTCTTCACCCGCTTCAACGCCATCATCGGCGTCCTGTGGGTGATCATGCTCTTCGTCGCGCCCATCCAGGACAGCCTCTTCGGCTTCGTGATCATCGCGAACACCGGCATCGGCATCATCCAGGAAATGCGCGCCAAGAAGACCCTGGACGGCCTCGCCGTCATCGGCGAGGCCAAACCCAGCGTCCGCCGCGACGGCACCACCGCCGAGATCTCCACCTCCGCGATCGTCCTCGGCGACGTCATCGAACTCGGCCCCGGCGACAAGGTCGTCGTCGACGGGACCGTCGGCGAGGCCGACGGACTGGAGATCGACGAGTCCCTCCTCACCGGCGAGGCCGACCCCGTCCTGAAGAAGCCCGGCGACCCGGTCATGTCCGGCTCCTTCGTCGTCGCCGGCGGGGGCGCCTTCACCGCCACCAAGGTCGGCCGCGAGGCCTACGCCGCCCAGCTGGCCGAAGAGGCCTCCCGCTTCACGCTCGTCCAGTCCGAGCTGCGCACCGGCATCTCCACCATCCTCAAGTACGTCACCTGGATGATGGTCCCGACCTCGATCGGCCTGATCATCAGCCAGCTCGTCGTCAAGGACAACAACCTCAAGGACGCCATCGCCCGCACCGTCGGCGGCATCGTCCCGATGATCCCCGAGGGCCTCGTCCTGCTGACCTCCGTGGCCTTCGCCATCGGCGTCATCCGCCTCGGCCGCCAGCAGTGCCTGGTCCAGGAGCTCCCCGCCATCGAGGGCCTCGCCCGCGTCGACGTCGTCTGCCTCGACAAGACCGGCACCCTCACCGAGGGCGGCATGGACGTCACCGAGCTCCGCCCCCTCGGCGGCGCCGACCCGGCCTACGTGCAGAAGGTGCTCGGCGCCCTCGGCGAGTCCGACCCCCGGCCCAACGCCAGCCTCCAGGCCATCATCGACGCCTACCCCGACAGCGCCGAGTGGCGCTGCACCGAGTCCCTGCCCTTCTCCTCCGCCCGCAAGTACAGCGGCGCCAGCTTCAGCGAGGGCGACGGCGAGAACAACACCTGGCTGCTCGGCGCCCCCGACGTGCTGCTGCCCGCCGGGGACCCGGCGCTGGAGGAGATCGACGGCCTCAACGAACAGGGCCTACGGGTCCTCCTGCTGGCCCGCTCGGCCCGTGACCTCGACGACGCGGCCGTGGCCGGCGGCGCCCGGCCCACCGCTCTCGTCGTCCTCGAACAGCGGCTGCGCCCCGACGCCGCCGACACCCTGCGCTACTTCGAGGACCAGGACGTCAAGGCGAAGGTCATCTCCGGGGACAACGCCGTCTCCGTCGGCGCGGTCGCCGGGAAGCTCGGGCTGCCCGGCGCGCAGAACACCGTCGACGCCCGCAAGCTCCCCACGGAGCGCGCCGAGATGGCCGCCGTCCTCGACGGGAACGCGGTCTTCGGCCGCGTCACCCCGCAGCAGAAGCGGGACATGGTCGCCGCCCTCCAGTCCAAGGGCCACACCGTCGCCATGACCGGCGACGGCGTCAACGACGTGCTCGCCCTCAAGGACGCCGACATCGGCGTCTCGATGGGCTCCGGTTCGGAGGCCACCCGCGCCGTCGCGCAGATCGTCCTCCTCAACAACAGCTTCTCCACCCTGCCCTCGGTGGTCGCCGAGGGCCGCCGCGTCATCGGCAACATCACCCGCGTCGCGACCCTCTTCCTGACGAAGACGGTCTACTCGGTCCTCCTGGCCGTCCTGGTCGTCTGCTCCCAGGTCGAGTACCCGTTCCTGCCCCGCCACCTGACCCTGCTGTCCACGCTCACCATCGGCATCCCCGCGTTCTTCCTGGCCCTGGCGCCGAACAAGGAGCGCGCGAAGCCGCACTTCGTGAAGCGCGTCATGCGGTACGCGATCCCTGGCGGGGTCATCTCCGCCGTCGCCACCTTCGTGACGTACGTGCTCGCCCGCGCCCACTACTCCGGCCCGGACGCCCTCCAGGCGGAGACCAGCGCGGCGACGCTGACGCTGTTCCTCACCTCGATGTGGGTCCTGGCGATCATCGCCCGCCCGTACACCTGGTGGCGGGTCGCCCTGGTCGGTGCGATGGGCGGGGCCTTCGTGATCGTCCTCGTGGTGCCCTGGCTCCAGGAGTTCTTCCAGCTCAAGCTGGAGGGCGTCACGATGCCCTGGATCGCGGTCGCCATCGCCGCGGCCGCGGCCGCCGCGATCGAACTCGCCTTCCGCTGGGTCACCCGCAGGTTCCCGGCGTAGCCCCCTCAGAGACGCGCCAACCCCATCAACTCCCCCGCCCCGCAAGGGTCCCGGGGCGTTGGCGCGCGCAAAGTTGGCATGCCTATGATCGTCGCCTGCAACGGGGAGGCACGGCGTGTCAGACGATTCCGGCTCGGTGGGCCTGCGGTTGAACAGCGGTCCGACGGGGCCCTCCGCTCCGGGCGGAGGCAGGGGGCCGCGATGGTGACGTACGGCGAAGTCATGACCACCGGACTCGGCCTCCTGGCGTCGACGGCGGCCAAGTGGGACTCGATGGCGGGCGAACTGAAGAAAATCGAGGCCCGCTACGGCGAAACCGTCCAGAAGATCGTCATGGGGGACAACTGGTCCGGTGTCAGCGCCGGTGTCGCGCAGACGAGGTTCACGGCGACGCGTTACGAGTACGCCTGCTGCGTGGTGCCCATGAGCAGTTCGTCGCGTTCAAGTCGAAGCTGGAGAGCGCCCGTGACGACGCGATAGCCGCCGGCATGAGCGTTTCCGAACAGGGGCAGGTCACCTTCGACTACTCCAGGCTCACGCCCGCGGAGCGCAGCGCCTACCAGCACGACGCCGATGGCCAAGCCGCCATCCGCGCTGCGGTCGACAAGTGGCAGAAGCACATCGACGACCGGGTGAAGGCCGTCTCCGAAGCCGACACGCACGTCAAGGACGCCCTCGAAGCCGCCGTCGTCGACAGCAACAGGGACGCCCTGGGCAAGGGCGCCGACGGAACCCTCACCGGTTTCAACAACTACGCCGAGGGCGATCTGGCGAAGGCCAAGAAGCACGAGCCCGCCGACATCAGGACACACACCGACGCCTTCACCATGACCGGTCCCGACGCAGGCTTCACCGTCAGCGGCATGAAGTACGGCAAGGAAGGATCCATCAAGGCGTACGCCGACCTCTTCCACATCGCCGGCCACGGCGAGCAGACCTCCGGCGGAGTAAAGCTCTCCGGGGTGGAGGACATCTACGGTGGTGCCAGGGCCACCGGAAACCTCGGCATCACCGACAAGGGGTTCGTCGGCAAGAGCGAGGTGTCCGCAGGTGTGCGGTTCCTCCAGGAGGGCCGGGCCGAATACGGTCCGCACACCGGTTACGTACGGGTCGAGGCATTCGCCGGAGGCGAGGCCTCGGCCGGCTCGAAGCTCACCAAAGAGGAGGTCACCGTCGGCGCCAAGGCGTTCGCCGGCGGAAAGGCCTCCGGCGCCGCGGGCGTGGAAGGCGGCGGCCTCGGCCTCGGCCTGATGGCCGAGGGGTGGGTCGGCCCCGGTGCGGAGGCCTGGTTGGGCTGGAAGGAGGACGAGAAGACCGGCGCGTGGAAGATCGGCGGGAAGGGAGGTCTGTCCCCCGGTCTGGGCGGGGCTTTGGGGTTGGAGATCACCGTCGATCCGGACAAGGTGAAGACTGCCGTCGGCGACGTCGCCCACGAGATCGGTGGCTGGTTCGACTGATGCACGTCCCTGTGGAAAGAGGATCCGAAATGCCAGCGACACTGCCGGTGCCGATCGAATTCAGCCTGCCGGAGGGCTGGGTCCCCGCTCCCGCACCTGAGGACGTGGCCTACGCCGCCGTACGGCCACAGCCTGACGGCGGTTTCGCCGTCAACATCACCGTCGACGGCGGTTTCCCCAAGGAGGACGTGACACCGGCCGATCTCGCTGACGCGTCGGTGGAGCGCCTGCGCTCGTTCGCCGAGGAGGTGGCGGTGACCCGGCGCAGCGAGCTGGGAACCCCCGATTCGCCGGCTCTGGCTCAGCGGATCACCTTCTCTGCAGCCGTGGGCGATTCGCTTCGGGACTTCGTCCAGTCACAGGTCTATCTGTTCCTGTTGGACACGGAGGATCCGGGCAAGCGGGCATTGGTCCGGCTGGCGCTGACCTCGACCGTGGCTCAGGAGGGCGGCGTTCTGGAGGACTTCCGGGCGTTCGTGCGGTCCGTGCACCCGGTCACCGGAGAGGGAGTCTGACGGTGGGACGTCTGTGGGACAAATGGACCGGAACCGCGTACCCGGACGGGAGCGGCGGGTCGCTGCCCACCATGGAGCTGCGGGAGGCGCTGCTCGCGCTGGGCGGCCCGGACGGGGATTTCCGGGTGCGGCACGGCCTTCCCAAGGAGAAGGCCGATCTGGTGGCGGAGCGCCGGATCCCGGAGCTGGACCTGAACGTCAAGATCCGGATGCGGCTGGTCCCGGCGGTCCGTGAGGTCCGCACGCTGGAGGAGCAGTGGGGGAGGGAGCTGTCGTACGACCATTCCGGCAGCCGGCAGTACGGCCGCGGGGGGTCGACCAGGTTCGCCCGCCAGTGGGAGTTCCAGAAGGGCCCCGACGGCCGGCGGCGGCTGGTCGAGACGTTCCGCTACAGCTCGCGCGAGATGAAGGACCCCCTGCGCGACACGGTTCTCGGCGCGGGGTGGATCTGGCGCGGGGTGCTGTTCCGGTTCTGACCCGCACCGGGCCCGGGGATCCGGCGGATCCCCGGGGGAGGCGGGCCGGTCAGTCGAACCAGCGGTCGCGGGCCAGTTCTGGGGTGCGGGAGGGGTCTTCCAGGAGGGCGGCGACCTCGAAGCGGCGGGGCCACTGGCCCGCCGACCAGGCGAGGCCCGCCGCCACGCCCTCCAGGGTGGCCGCGTGGAGGGTGCCGTCTGGGGTGCGGCGCCAGTCGAGTTCGGTGCCGCCCGCGATCAGTTCCTCGTGCTCCAGGTAGGTGCGCGGGGTGGCCGGGCCCAGCAGGGCGCGGACCGGCGCCGGGACCTCGTGCTCCTCGCCCGGGGTGGTCACCTCCGCCGGGACGGTGTCCGAGAGGCGGCGCACCTGGAGGAGGTCGGCCAGGTCGGCCGCCCGGGACGGGGCGACCGGCAGGAGGGGCAGGCCGGCGGTGAGGGGGAGCAGGTCGGGGGCGTCGGCGACGAGGGCGTCGGCCGCGTCCACCACGACCACCTCCCCGTCCACCACCGCCCGCAGCTCGTCGGGCAGGGTGACCTGCTCGGGGTCCAGATCGGCCAGGGCCCCGTACAGGCCGTGCAGCTGGTGGGAGGTGACCTCGCGGTCCGGGTCGGCCAGGCGGGACAGGAGCTCGGCCGCGCCGCCGGGTTCGTCCAGGAGGGCGGCCACGGTGGTGCGTACGCCGAGGGCGCGCAGGACCTGCTCGTCCTCGAAGCCGGTGGCGTCGGCCGGGGTGTAGAGCCCCTCCAGCAGTGGGTCGCCGCCCGCGGCGCGCAGTCCGGCGGGGCGGCGGCCGTCGAGCACGGGGTGGTCGCGCAGCCACCAGGCGGTGTACGGGCGCACGGAGCGGGTGGTGCCGTCCGGGAGCAGGATCCGTACCGGCTGGGTGAGGGCGTCGCGCAACGGGGGCTGGGCGAGCATGGCGAGGGCTTCGGGCCAGCGGTCGTCGTCGACGAGGTCCAGGTCGCGCACGGCGATCAGTTCGGTGGCCACGGGCGGCACCGGGGTGTCGGGCAGCTGGTCGCGGAGGTCCTCGCACCACACGTCGACGGCGTCCAGCAGACCGGCGTCGTCGGGCTCGGCGAAGTCCCCTTCGCGGGGCTCCAGTTCGTCGGGGTCGAGGACCACGTCGGTGGCGCGGACCAGCTGGAAGGCGGTCAGCACCCCGCAGGCGGCCAGGACGTCGGCGTCCCAGCGTTCGGCGAGCGCGGCGTCCAGGTACGGGATCTCGTCCTCGCGCAGGACCGAGGCCAGCGGGCTCCCGGCGAGCAGGAGTTCCCCGGCCGGGGTCGGTTCGCCGTCCTCGTCGGGCAGGGCCAGCGCGCCCAGCCAGGGTTCGTCGCCGGGGGACAGGCGCGCGTCCCGGACCAGGGTCAGCACGGTCTCGGCCAGCTCCTCCGGGTCCACGGTGTCAGCGTCCTCGTCCCAGATCTCCCCGGCGTCCAGTGAGGCGGCGACGGCGGCGCGGACCTGCGGGGTCGTCAGGACGGCCCGGGGGGTGGCCGGGAGGGCGCCGAGCTTCTCCAGCAGCGGGTGCGCGGCGTCGGGGTGGGCCACCTTGAGGCCCAGGCGGGCCAGGTTGACCGGGGTGTCGGCGTAGGGGAGCAGGACGTGGCGGGGTCCGATGGTGGTGCGGCCGTCGGCGAGCGGGACGGGCAGCCCGGACAGCCGGTCGGGGTCCACCCCGGCCAGGGTGTCGTACAGGCGGTGCCACCACTCGGGGGTCCGCTCGATGCCGGCGATCCGCTCGATGGCGTCGCCGAGCGGCAGCCGGCCCACCCCGAGGGTGCGCAGCTCGGGGCGCCGCTCCAGTCCGGCGGGCAGCAGGGTCGGCAGCACCTCGGCCAGGACCCGTACGGTCTCGGCGCCCGCGCCCTCCACCACCTCGGCCTCGAAGGGGCGCAGCGCGGCCCGCTCCTCGGGGGTCTCGGGGGTCTCGGGGGGTGCGGCGGGGGCGAGGAAGGCGGTGCGGGGCAGCCGGGTCAGGACGGCGGCGCGCAGCGCCCCGTCGAGTTCGCCCTTGCCGAGCGGGCCGGGGACGAGGTCCACGAGCGCGGTGCTCACCGGGTCCCAGGCGCCGAGGAGTTCGGCGTACGCGTCCGCCGCGCGCTCGACCAGGAAGTCGGTCAGCGGGCCGGGCGCGGGGTGGCGGCGGGTGGTGTCGAGCGGCAGCGAGGCGATGAGCAGGGCGGGCAGGCCCAGGGGCTCGTCGGTGGGGGTCGGGGCGTGGAAGACGGCTGCGGTGCGGGGGCGTTCGGGCGCGCCGTCGGGGTCCACGGGGACGGCCCAGGTGACGGACCAGGTGGGCCGCAGCCGCTCTTCGACGGGCCGGTCGGCGAGCAGTTCCCGCGCGATGGGGCCGTGGTGGCGGGCGGTGCGCCAGCGGTGGGTGCCGTACGCGGAGTCCTCGATGACGGTGTACGGGCCCTCGGTGCGCCGGTAGAGGGTGCGGGCGCCGTCGGCGGGGCTCTCCACGACGATCTCGCGCAGTCCGGGCAGGGTCAGGAGCAGGGCGTCGTCCACGCCGGACAGCAGCCGCTGGACCAGGTCCTCGGCGGCGCTGTCGCGCAGCGGGAGGACGACGACCGTGTCGTAGCCCTCGGGGGCGGTGCCCTCGGCGGGCAGCGGCAGGCGCAGCAGCGGGACGTGTCCGTCGCGGCGGCGCAGTTCGTCGCCGAGGCCGGGGCTGAACGCGGAGGCCTCGCGGGCCATTTCGCGGGCTTCGGCGAGGGACCAGCGGACGCCGCCGTGCCGGCCGAGCACCGCCGGTTCGTCGCTGACGGCGAGGACGGCGGCGAAGCCGACGCCGAAGCGGCCGACGGAGTCCCGGGCTTCCTCGCGCTTGGCGGAGGCGCGCAGGGTGCTGAGCGATTCCACGCCCGTCGCGTCCAGCGGGGCACCGGTGTTGGCGGCGGCGAGCACCGCCGGGCCGTCCGGGCCGGCGGGGTGCAGGGTGAGCCGCAGCCGGCCGGGGACCCGGGCGCGGGCCGCGGCGTCGGCGGCGTTCTGGGCCAGCTCGACGACGAGCCGGTCCCGGTAGCCGCCGAGCGCCAGGTCCTCCTCGGCGTTGGCGTCCTCGCGGAAACGGGCCGGGCCGGCGCCCCAGGCGTCGAGCACCGAGCGCCGCAGCCGGGCCGTGCTGAAAGGGTCCATGCCGCTCTGGGCCGCCGTCACTCGCACGTTCACGCCGCTGCCTCCAAGATGTGCTGGGCCTTGATCTTCTGCCCCGAACGCTCTGAAGGTATCGCGTGGCGGGAGGGGCGCTACGCCTTGCCCGTCAGGTGGGCGAACACGACGACGTTGGAGTCCCAGTGCCGGTCGGCGGTGAGGCCGCCGCCGCAGGTGATCAGGCGGAGTTCGGCCCTGCCGTGGGTGTCGCCGTAGACCTTGCCGGTGGGGAAGGCGTCCTTCTTGAAGGCGTCGACGGCGTCGACGGCGAAGAGGGCGGTGCTGCCGTCGGTGCGGTGGACCTCGATCTCCGCGTCCTTCTTCAGTTCCTTGAGGTTGAAGAAGACGGCTTCCGGGGCCCGGGGGGTGTCCATGTGCCCGACGATCGCGGCCGCGCCGGGCTCGCCGGGGGTGGGGCCGTCCTTGTACCAGGCGGCGTCGTCGGGCTTGGCGAAGTCCGGTTCCCGCATGACGCCCTGCGCGTCGACGCCGACGGTGTCGAGGGGGGCGTCGACGTGGATGCCGGGGATGGTGATGCGGTCGGGCACGGACGGGGCGAGGGCGGAGGCGGCCTGCGCGGCGGCGGGCGTCCCGGCGGCGGTGGCGGCGGTGGCGCCGGAGGAGCAGCCGGAGACGAGGGCCACGGCGAGGGCCGAGACCCCCGCCAGGGCGGCCGCACGGCGGGTGCGGCCGCTCCGGCGGGCGGGGGCGTACTCAGCCACGGAAGACCTCGGCGGGGGAGGCGGTGGCGGCGGTGGCGGCGGTGACCGGGATGGTGGTGGCGGCGGGGGCCTGGCCGGTGTTCACGGAACCCCTGGGCACCTTGTGCTCGGACGGGCGCAGGGGCTTGACGCTCGGGTCGACGTGCGGCTTCACGTGGGGGTTGCCCTTGGCCTCGGTGGAGAACTTCACGGTGTCGAACTTCTTGCCGCCCGCGAAGGCGTCGACGCCGTAGTAGCCGGTCCGCACGCCGTCGGCGACGGTCGCGGTGCCGGTGAAGGTGCCCTTGCCGTCGCCCTTGAGGTTGACGCGGCCGCCGGCGAAGGCGCCGGAGGAGACGTACGCGTCCTTCTCGGAGGTCTTGACGGTGACGACGACCTTGTCGCCGGGGCGGCCGAAGTCCTGGGAGAGCTGGAGGGTGGACGGCGCGGGGGTGGGCTTCGGGGTGGTGCCCGCCTTGACGTTCAGCTGGGCGGTGGCCTGGATCCTGGCGCCGTCGGGGCCGGTGCCGGTGAGGGAGACGCCGTAGCCGCCGTCCTGGACGCGGGCGACGGTGCCGGTGCCGCTCCAGCCGCCCTTCTCCTCCGTGAGCCTGACCCCGTCCAGCGCGGCCGAGGACACGCTGAACCTGGACCCGGCGGGGGCGGAGACGCCGATGCTTATCGCGTCGCCGGGCTTGACGGGGGAGGACGGCAGCGTGAGCCGTACGTCGGCCGCCGCGTGGGAGCCGGAGCCGGTGCCGGAGTCCGTGCCGGTGCCGGAGCTCACGGACGGGCCGGCCGAGGGGGTCGTGGCGGCGAAAGCGGGTGCGGCGGCGGTGGCGCCGAGGGCCATCGTCGAAGCCAGGGCCACGCCCGCGATGGTGAGTGCCTTGCGCATGGGTTTCCTCCTGAACGGGCCGGGGGTTTTTCCCGGCACACCAGACATGAGGGACATCCTGGGCGCTTTGGTTGCATCCGGCCTCCGGGCCCCCGAAGCCCCCTGCCGAAGGTCCCGGAGGAGGAAAGCGCAGGCCGCGCGGTGGGGAAGGGGTGCCCGTTTGCATGCTCTTTGCCCCGATTTTTGGGACCAAGGTCCCGGCCCCGTGCCGAGCCGGCCCGCGCGGACCACCCGCCGAGCCCCCGCGCCGGGAACGCCCGAGCCCCCGGCGACCAGGGGTCGCCGGGGGCTCGGATGCCGCGCTCAGGTCAGAGCTGCTCGATGACGTAGTCGATGCACGCGGTCAGCGCCTGCACGTCCGCCGGGTCGACCGCCGGGAACATCGCGACGCGCAGCTGGTTGCGGCCGAGCTTGCGGTACGGCTCGGTGTCCACGATGCCGTTGGCGCGCAGCACCTTGGCGACCGCGGCCGCGTCGATGTCGTCCGAGAAGTCGATCGTGCCGATGACGGCCGAGCGCTTGTCGGCGTCCTGCACGAACGGGGTGGCGTACTTCGACGCCTCCGCCCAGCCGTACAGGTGGCGGGCGCTGGCCGCCGTACGCCCGGTGGTGAACTCCAGGCCGCCCTGCGCGTTCATCCACCGCAGCTGCTGGTCCAGCAGGAACAGCGTGGACAGCGCGGGGGTGTTGTACGTCTGGTTCTTCAGCGAGTTGTCGATCGCCGTCGGCAGCGAGAAGAACTCGGGGATGTGCCGCCCGGACGCGTGGACGCGCGCCGCGCGCTCCAGCGCCGCCGGGGAGAACGCCGCCAGCCACAGGCCGCCCTCGGAGGCGAAGGACTTCTGCGGGGCGAAGTAGTAGACGTCGGTCTCGGTGATGTCCACCGGAAGTCCACCGGCGCCCGAGGTCGCGTCCACCAGGACGAGCGAACCGGCGTCCGCGCCCGCGACGCGCCGGATCGGGGCCGCGACGCCCGTGGAGGTCTCGTTGTGCGTGTACGCGTACACGTCCACGCCCGCCTCGGCGACCGGCTCGGGGTGCGTGCCCGGCTCGGAGGAGATCACCGACGGCTCGTCCAGCCACGGCGCGAGCTTCGCGGCCTTGGCGAACTTCGAGGAGAACTCGCCGAAGGTGAGGTGCTGCGACTTCCGCTCGATCAGACCGGCGGTCGCGATGTCCCAGAAGGCGGTGGAGCCGCCGTTGCCCAGGATCACCTCATAGCCCTCGGGGAGGGAGAAGAGGTCCCGGAGTCCCTGCCGCACCGAGCCGACCAGGTTCTTGACCGGAGCCTGGCGGTGCGATGTTCCGAGCAGGGAGGTACCGGTGGCGGCGAGGGCGTCCAGCGCCTCGGTCCGCACCTTGGAGGGGCCCGCGCCGAAGCGTCCGTCGGCGGGCTTGATGTCAGCGGGAATCTGGATCTCAGCCACGAGCGGAGCGTATCGGGTCCCGCACCCCCGCTTGGAGGCGCGTCCACCCGGTGAGACGCACTCCGGCGGTGGCAGGCTGGACGCCGTGACGGCACCCGGGGACCTGGAGCGGACATTGCGGGCGAACGTGCGCGGGGAGGTGGACTTCGGGGCCGCCGCGCGGGCGCTGGTGACGATGGACGCCTCCAACTACCGGCGCGTCCCCCTCGGTGTCGTCGCCCCGCGCGACGCCGACGACGTGGCCGCCGCCCTCGCCGTCTGCGCCGCGGCCGGGACGCCCGTCGTCCCGCGCGGCGGCGGCACCTCCATCGCCGGACAGGCCACCGGCACCGGCGTGGTCCTCGACCTCACCCGGCACATGGACGGCCTCCTGTCGGTTGACCCCCTCGGGCGCACCGCCGTCGTCCAGCCCGGGCTGGTCCTGGACGGGCTGCGGGAGGCCGTGCGCCCCCACGGGCTCACCTTCGGCCCGGACCCCTCCACGCACTCCCGCTGCACCCTCGGCGGGATGATCGGCAACAACGCGTGCGGGGCCCACTCGGTGGCCTGGGGCACCACCGCCGACAACGTCGCGGAGCTCGCCGTCACCACGTACGCGGGCACCGCGCACCGCATCGGCAGCGGCTGGGCCGGCGCCCCGGCGGGCCTGCGCGAGCTCGTCGGGCGCAACCTCGCGGTCCTGCGCACGGGGATGGCCGGCGGCTTCTCCCGCCGGATCTCCGGCTACGGCGGCCTCGACGCGCTGCTGCCCGAGCGGGGCACCGGCCTGGCCCGCGCCTTCTGCGGGAGCGAGGGCACCCTCGGCGTGGTCACCGAGGCCGTCGTGCGGCTCGTGGAGCTCCCGGCCGCGCCCGCCCTCGCCGTCCTCGGGTACGCCGACGAGAGCGCGGCCGCGGAGGCCGCCGCCGGGCTGCTGGCGTACGGGCCGCTCACCGTCGAGGGGATGGCCGAGGACCTGGTCCGCGGCGCCGCCGGCCTGCCCCGGGGCGGGGCCTGGCTGTTCGTGGAGATGCCGGACGAGGGCGCCGCCCGCGCCCTGGTCCGGGCCGCCGACGCCCTCGACGCGGTGGTGGTCGCCGACCCGGCCGGGCAGCGCGCCCTGTGGCGGATCCGGGAGGACGCGGCGGGCACGGCGACGCGGCTGCCCGACGGCACCATGGCCTGGCCGGGCTGGGAGGACTGCGCGGTACCGCCCGCGCGGCTCGGCGCGTACCTGCGGGAGTTCCGCGCCCTGCTGGCGGAGCACGGACTGCGCGGGTCCCCGTACGGGCACTTCGGGGAGGGCTGCGTCCACGTCCGGATCGACTTCGATCTGGTGACGGCGCCGGGCGTGGCCCGCTTCCGGGCGTTCTCCGAGGAACTCGCCGACCTGGTCGTGGCCCACGGCGGCTCCCTGTCGGGGGAGCACGGCGACGGCCAGGCCCGGGCCGAACTCCTGCCCCGGATGTACGGGCCCGAGGTCATCGCCCTGTTCGCCGCGTACAAGGACGTCTGGGACCCGGCGGGCGGGATGAACCCCGGCACGCTGGTCCGCCCGGCCCGCCTCGACGAGAACCTCCGCTTCGCCGTGCTGCCGGCGACGCCGTTCGCGGCGGAGGTGGCGACCTGCGTCGGCGTCGCCAAGTGCCGCTCCACCGAGGCCGGCGGGGCGGGGGTGATGTGCCCCTCGTACCGGGCCACGGGCGAGGAACGGCACTCCCCGCGCGGCCGGGCCCGGCTGCTGCACGAGATGCTCGCCGGGGAGGTCGTCACCGACGGGTGGCGCTCGCGGGAGGTCGCCGAGGCCCTCGACCTGTGCCTGGGCTGCAAGGGCTGCCGCAGCGACTGCCCGGTGGGCGTCGACGTCGCCGCGTACAAGGCGGAGTTCCTGCACCACCACTGGGCCGGGCGGGTCCGCCCCGCCTCCCACTACCTCCTCGGCGGCCTGCCGGCGTGGCTGCGCCTGATCACGGCCCTGCGCGCGACGCGCCCCGCCAACGCGGCGGCCGGCCGCCTCCCGCTCCCCGGCCTGACCCGCGAGCGGCCGCTGCCCCCGCTGGCGGCCACCCCGTTCACCCGGTGGTGGCGGGCGTACGAGGGGCGCCCGGGGGCGGGTGCCGGTGTGGGCGCCGGGCCCGGTCCCGGTCCCGGTCCCGGGGACGGTCCCGGGACCCGGGTGACCCTGTGGCCCGACACCTTCACCGAGTACCTGGCCCCCGAGACCGGGCGGGCGGCGGTGCGCGTGCTGGAGGGGGCCGGGCTCACCGTCGGGCTGCCCGGCGGGCGGGTCTGCTGCGGCCTGACGTACGTCTCCACCGGCCGCCTGGACCGGGCCCGCGCCGTGCTGCGCCGCACCCTGGACGCCCTGGGCGAGGTACGGGGACCCGTGCTGGTCCTCGAACCCAGCTGCGCGGCCGCCCTGCGCGCCGACCTGCCCGCCCTGCTCCCCGACGACCCCCGCGCCCACCGCCTGGCCGCGGCCGTGCGCACCTTCGCGGAGACCCTGGAGGAGTACGCGCCGCACTGGACCCCGCCGCGCCTCGACCGGCCCGTCGCCGGCCAGACCCACTGCCACCAGCACGCCGTCCTCGGCGACGCCGCCGACCGCCGGCTGCGCGCACGCGCCGGGCTCACCGGGGAGCTCAGCGGCGGCTGCTGCGGCCTCGCGGGCAACTTCGGCTTCGAACCGGGTCACCACGCCGTCTCCGTGGCGTGCGCCGAGGAACGGCTGCTGCCGTCGCTGCGGGCCGCCGGGCCGGACACGGAGGTCCTCGCCGACGGGTTCTCCTGCCGCACCCAGATCGCGCAGCTGTCCTCCGGCCGGCGCGCCCGCCACCTGGCGGAGCTGCTGGCGGAGGGGTTGGCGGAGGGGTTGGAGGAGGGGCTGCCGGGCGGTATGTAAGGCAAAACACGGATGGTCGGTCCTTACGTACCCCTTAGGCTGGATTCATGCCCGCACCCTCCCCGTCCCCGGACACCACCGCACCGGCCTCCGCACCGGCCTCCGCCGCCTCCGCCCCCACCGCGGCGGCCTCGGCCCGGACCCGGTTCGGCCCGGTCGCGCTCGTGGTCTGCGCCGGGGTCTCGGTGCAGTTCGGCGCCGCCCTCGCGGTCACCCTGATGCCCCGGGCGGGCGCCGCCGGCGTGGTCACCCTGCGCCTGGCCGCGGCCGCGCTGGTGCTGTTGGTCCTGTGCCGGCCCAAGGTGCGCGGCTACAGCCGCTCCGACTGGGGCACGGTCGTCGCGTTCGGCGTGGCCATGGCGGGCATGAACGGCCTCTTCTACCAGTCCATCGACCGCATTCCGCTCGGCCCGGCCGTGACCCTGGAGGTTCTCGGTCCGCTCGCCCTGTCGGTGATCGTTTCGCGCCGCCTGGTGAACCTGCTGTGGGCGGGCCTCGCCCTGGCCGGCGTGGTCCTGCTCTCCGGGCACGGCGGGGGCGGCTTCGGCTTCGGCTCCCTCGACCCGGCGGGCGCGGCCTTCGCCGTCGGCGCGGGCGCGATGTGGGCCGCGTACATCGTCTTCAGCGCCCGGACCGGCCGCCGCTTCCCGCAGGCGGACGGCCTGGCGCTGGCCATGGCGGTGGCGGCCGTGATCTCGCTGCCGCTGGGCGCGGTCGAGGCGGGTTCCGACCTCCTCGTCCCGAGCACCCTCGCCCTGGGCCTCGGCGTGGCGGTGCTGTCCTCCGTGCTGCCGTACACGCTGGAACTGCTCGCCCTGCGCCGGCTGCCCGCGCCGACCTTCGCGATCCTGATGAGCCTGGAGCCGGCCATCGCGGCGAGCGCCGGATTCCTGGTGCTGCACCAGGCGATGTCCGTGTTCGACGCCGTCGCCATCGCCCTGGTGATCGCGGCCAGCATGGGCGCGGTCCGCTCCCAGATCGGCAAGAAGGCCCAGCAGCTCTGAGTGCGCCACCCCGCAGGTCCCGTCCGGATGTGACAGAGAGCCGTCATTGCGGCCATCGGGCGGCCCCGTGACCATGGACGCATGCCCACTCCCCACCGCGTCGTGATCGCGGTCTTCCCCGATGTCGACCTGCTCGACGTCACCGGCCCGGCCGAGGTCTTCGCCCTGGCCAACCGGGAGACCGCGGGCCGGGCGGGCTACGAGGTCCGGCTGGCGGCCCCGAGCCCGGGCCCGGTCGTCACCTCGGCCGGGGTGCGGCTGCTGGCGGACCTGACCTTCGCGGAGGTGGGGGCCGCGGTGGACACCCTGCTGGTCCCCGGCGCGGTCGAGCCCGGCCCGGACGGGCCGGTGGCCCGGATCGACGCGACCGTCGTGGAGTGGGTGCGGGCCACCGCACCGCACGCCCGCCGGATCGCGTCGGTGTGCGTGGGGGCGCACCTGCTCGCGGCCGCCGGACTGCTGGACGGCCGCCGGGCCACCACCCACTGGTCGACGGCCGCGCAGCTCGCCGCCGACCACCCGCGGGTACGGGTCGACGCCGATCCGATCTTCGTCCGGTCCGGCCGGGTGTGGACCGGGGCGGGCATCAGCACCTGCATGGACCTGGCCCTGGCCCTGGTGGCCGAGGACCACGGCGAGGAGCTCGCGCTGGCCGTGGCCCGGCAGCTGGTGATGTACCTGCGGCGGCAGGGCGGCCAGAGCCAGTTCAGCGTGCCGCTGAGCAGTCCGGCCGCGGCCCGCCGGGACATCGACGAGCTACGCGTGTACGTCACCGAGCACCTCGACGCCGATCTGTCGGCGGCGGCGCTGGCCGGGCGCATGTGCCTGAGCGAGCGCCACTTCGCCCGGGTCTTCCGGCAGGAGACCGGCACCAGCCCGGCCGCGTACGTGGAGGCCGCCCGGGTCGAGGCGGCCCGCAGGCTGCTGGAGACCACGGACGAGCCGCTGGAGCGGATCGCGGCGGCCACCGGGCTGGGCTCGGTGGAGACCCTGCACCGCGCGTTCCGCAAGCAGATCAACACCACCCCGGCGACCTACCGCCGCCGCTTCCGCACCGCTTCCTGACCCAGACCCAGACCCCGGCGCGTCCCGGCCCGGCCCGCGGGCCGCGCCGCGGCTGCGCCCTGCCCCGCTCCACCCACCGCCTTCCCGCTGTCCGCCCACCGAAAGGACCCTTCCCATGACCGCCTCCACGACCCTGCGCGACGTCATCGGCCTCGACAACACGCTGCCCCGCCTCGCCGACAGCACCCTGGTCCTGATCGACTTCCAGAACACCTACCGCTCCGGCGTCATGGCCCTCGACGGCGCCGAGGAGGCCCTGGCCGCCGGGGCCCGGCTGCTCGCCGCCGCCCGTGCGGCCGGCATCCCGGTCGTCCACGTCGCGGACGCCGGGTACGACCTCGGCTCCGAGGCCGGCGCCATCAGCCCCGAGGTCGCACCCGCCGAGGGCGAGCCCGTCGTCGTCAAGCAGGTCCCCAACGCCTTCCACGCCACCGGGCTGGAGAAGACGCTGCGCGACCTGGGAGCCGGACCCGACCTGGTGCTGGCCGGGTTCATGACCCACATGTGCGTCCAGTTCACCGCCCAGGGCGCCTTCAACCTCGGCTTCCGGCCCACCGTCGTCGCCGAGGCCACCGCCACCCGGCCGCTGGCCGCGCCGGACGGCACCCTCGTGCCCGCCGCCGCCCTCCAGACGGCGGCCCTGACCACCATCGCCGACGTCTTCGGCCCGGTGGCGGCCACCCTCGGCGACCTCGCGCCCTGATCCGTACGGGGGTCAGTTCAGGGGCAGGTCGAGGTACGAGGGGGTGGGCTCGGGGGAGGTGAACGCGAGGGTGGCGCGGGGGAGGTTGGCGTCACCGTAGAACGGGTCCCGTCCGGCCGCCACCAGCATCAGGCGGTGGCCGGGCGGGACGTCGTAGGCGGTGGCCTGGAGGTCGAGGCCGGCGCTGACCAGGCTGTCGGGAGCGGAACCGAGGTCGCTGTACGGGGCGTGCGAGACGAGCCGCGCCGAGCCGTCGGGCGCCAGGTCCAGCAGGTACGCGACGAACGAGGACCCCGGGTTCGCGGCCCGGTAGGTGACGCGGAGCCGGGGGGTGCCGCGCAGCCGGGTGGTCTCGCGGGCGGGCGCGGCGGTCCAGACGGCGGCCACCGTACGGTCGACGGCGCCGGCCGGGTAGGTCTTCGGCCGGCCCGCCAGCTCGGCGTACCCGGAGCGCAGGTGCTCGTCCGCGACCACGACCGGGATGTCCACCCCGCACACCACCCCGGCCGTCCAGCCGGCCTCGGGCGCCTCGGCCAGCTCCCCGCCGCCGGTGAGGTGGAGGCGGCGGACCCGCCGGGTGAGGGCGTGCCAGGCGGGGTGGGGTTCGAGGGTGCGGCTCCACATCACCTCGCCGAGGACCTGGCCCTCGTCGGCGATGCCGTTGTCGGCGCCGGTGAGGTGGTGGTCGAACCAGCGGTGGGCGTCGTTCCATATCCGGTTCGGCAGGCCGGCCAGGCCGGTGGCCTCGGCGGCCCCGTGGTCGCCGATGGAGAGGTCGAGCCGCTTGGGGCCGGTGAGTTCGCCGAACAGCTTCAGCGTCTGGTTGACCGGGAAGAGCGTCTCGTGCCAGGCGTGGGAGAGGAACACCGCCGCCCGGCGCCGGTTGAGCTCCTTGACGTGGGCGGTGGGCGAGCGCTGCTCCGCCCACCGCAGGCCCTCCCCGGCGTCCCGGCCGGCCGGTACGTCCGCCAGCGCCCGCTCGGTGCGCCGGCTCAGCCGGGCCCGGGCGGCGGCCGCGCGCAGGGCCCGGACGGCGGAGGCGCGCGGGGTGGAGTTCTCGTAGAACACCTCCGCGAGGTCGCCCCAGCCGCCGAGCGCCGCCACCGCGTCCACCCGGGTGTCGTGCGCGGCGACGAGCAGGGCGATGCCCGCGCCGTACGACTGGCCGAGGAAGCCGATCCGGGTGACGGGGCCGGCGGTGCGCTCCAGCAGGTGGTCCAGGGCCCGGCCGCCGTCGGCGACGTCGAGCGGCCCGGCGGCGTCCACCTGCCCCTCGGAGGCGGCGAACCCGCGGGCGGTGTAGGCGAGGACGTCGTAGCCGCGGGCCGCGAGGACGCTCGCCTGGACGGCGTACAGCACCCAGCCCAGGGGCGTCCACGACGCCGGCATGATCACGGCCGCACGGGGCGCGGAGCCGGTGTGCCGCCAGAGCGCGGCGTCGAGCAGGTCCCCGCCCGTACCGGCCACCTTGCCGCGGCTGAAGACCGCGACCTCCCGGACGGCCGCCACCTCCGCGGCGCGGGCGGGCGGCAGCCCGGCGGTGTCGCCGCTCTCCAGGGCGGCGGCGAACACCGCGAGGGCGGTCGCGTCGAGTTCGGGATGGAGCGAGAGCGCTGCTGGATACACGGCGTTTCATCCTCGTCGTCGATGTCGTCTGTGTCGTCGATCAATGCGGACGGACGTGTGCGGATGCGGATGCGGCTGGAGGTGTGGTTAGGGGTGTGGCCAGGGCTGTGGTGGGCGGCCGGGCGGAGCCCCCAGTATCGGCACGCCCCCGACCGGCCTCCCGCCGCTTCCCGGCGCACGGCCGGAATCCCCCCGGCCGCCGCACCGGCGCCGGAGCGCGATGCGCGGGCGGCGGTAGGCGGACGCCAACTCGCCCGTGACTGCGTGAGGTTGGCGGCTGTGGCGGGAATCGGGTGGGCTTGGCGAAAATCATGCAAGCATGCTTGATTGTTTTGGCGGTGGCTGCCAGGCTTCCCCCCACGCCGAGAGGGGAGCACGCCGTGCCCGATCCGTCCGCCGTCGCCGTCTTCGCCGATCTACGGGAGGAGGGTGGGGAACTCGACGCCCTGGTCGCCGCGTTGCCCGGGCCCGACTGGGCGCGGCCCACGCCCGCGAGCGGCTGGAGCATCGCCCACCAGATCGCCCACCTGCACTGGACCGACCGGGCCGCGCTGCTCGCCCTCACCGATGCCGACGGCTTCGCGCGCCAGGCCGAGGAGGCGCTGAAGGCCCCCGGCACGTTCGTCGACGACGGCGCAGAGGAAGGGGCCCGGCTGGACCCGGCCGTCCTGCTCGCTCGCTGGCGCGAGGGCCGCCGCGCCCTCGACGCCGCGCTCGCGCAGGCCTCCCCCGACGCCCGCTTCCCCTGGTACGGGCCCCCGATGAAGGCCGCCTCCATGGCGAGCGCCCGCCTGATGGAGACCTGGGCGCACGGCCAGGACGTCGCCGACGCGCTCGGCGTCTCCCGGACTCCGGGCGCCCGGCTGCGGCACGTCGCGCGGATCGGCGTACGGGCCCGCGACTACGCGTACGCCGTACGGGGACTGCCGCTGCCCGACGGGGAGTTCAGGATCGAGCTCGGCGCCCCCGACGGCAGCGCGGTGTGGACGTACGGGCCCGCCGACGCCCCGCAGCGCGTCACCGGCCCCGCCCTCGACTTCTGCCTCCTCGTCACCCAGCGCGCCCACCGGGCCGACCTCGCCCTCACCGCCACCGGACCCGACGCCGACCGCTGGCTGGACATCGCCCAGGCCTTCGCCGGCCCGGCCGGCCCCGGCCGCGCCCCGCAGGGGCGCTGATGGGCCGCCGACCGCTGCGCATCGCCAACGCCTCCGGCTTCTACGGGGACCGGCTCGGCGCCCTGCGCGAGATGCTGACCGGCGGCCCGCTGGACGTCCTGACCGGGGACTACCTGGCCGAGCTGACCATGCTCATCCTCGGCCGCGACCGCCTGAAGGACCCCGGCCTCGGCTACGCCAAGACCTTCCTGCGGCAGCTGGAGGACTGCCTGGGCCTCGCGCACGAGAAGGGCGTACGGATCGTCACCAACGCGGGCGGCCTGAACCCGGCCGCGCTCGCGGCCGCCGTCCGCGAACTCGCCGCGAAGGCGGGCGTCCCGGTCACCGTCGCGCACGTCGAGGGCGACGACCTCATGCCGTACGAGGAGGGCGCGCTCACCGCAAACGCCTACCTCGGCGGCGCCGGGATCACCGCCTGCCTGCGGGCGGGGGCGGACGTGGTCGTGACGGGCCGGGTCACCGACGCGGCCCTGGTCAGCGGGCCGGCCGCCTGGTGGTTCGACTGGGGCCCCGAGGAATACGACCGGCTGGCGGGGGCGGTCGTCGCCGGACACGTCCTGGAGTGCGGAACCCAGGCCACCGGCGGCAACTACTCCTTCTTCACCGCCCACGACGTACGCCGCCCCGGCTTCCCGCTCGCGGAGATCTCCGAAGACGGGACGGCGGTGATCACCAAGCACCCCGGCACCGGCGGGGCCGTCACCCCCGGCACGGTCACCGCGCAGCTCCTGTACGAGACCCAGGGCGCGCGCTACCTCGGCCCGGACGTCACCGCCCGGCTCGACACCGTACGCCTGGAGCCCGACGGCGAGGACCGGGTACGGATCAGCGGGACCGTGGGGGAGCCCCCGCCCGCCACCCTCAAGGTGGGCGTGACCCGCATCGGGGGCTGGCGCAACGAGGTCGTCTTCGTCCTGACCGGCCTCGACGTCGAAGCCAAGGCCGCCCTGGTGCGCGAGCAGCTGGCCGGACCCCTCGCGGGGGTGGCCTCCGTCCGGTGGACGCTCGCCCGGACCGACCACGAGGACGCCGCCACCGAGGAGACGGCCAGCGCCCTGCTGCGGCTGGTGGTCCGCGACGCCTCCCCCGACCGGGTCGGCCGCGCCCTGACCTCGGCGGCGATCGAGCTGGCCCTGGGCAGCTACCCGGGCTTCCACGTCACCTCCCCGCCCGGCCCCGCCCAGCCGTACGGCGTCTTCGCCTCGGCCACCGTCCCCGCCGGCCGGGTCCCGCACACGGCGGTCCTCCCGGACGGCGCCCGCCTCCCGGTCCCCGCGCCCCTGGCGGCACCCGGGACGCCGCCCACCCGGACCGCGCGCCCCGCACCCCCCGCCCCCGCACCCCCCGCCCCCACCGCCCCCACCCCGGGCGCCCCCACCACCCGGGCCCCCCTCGGCCTGGTGGCCGGCGCCCGCAGCGGGGACAAGGGCGGCGACGCCAACATCGGCGTCTGGACCGAGGACGACGCGGCCTGGCCGTGGCTGCGCGCGACCCTCACCACCGAGCGGCTCCAGGCGCTGCTCCCCGAGACCGCCGCCCTGCCGGTCACCCGCCACGAGCTCCCGAACCTGCGCGCGCTGAACTTCACCGTCCCCGGTCTCCTCGGCGACGGCGTCGCCGCCGGCCACCGCTTCGACCCCCAGGCCAAGGCCCTCGGCGAATGGCTGCGCGCCCGTCACCTGGACGTCCCGACCCACCTTCTGCCGACCGCCCCCGACCCCGTCGACCCGTCAGCCACCCCGGAGGGGCCCCGCTCATGACCCGTCTGCGCACCGCCGTCGACCCCGCCGCCCCCGAGCACGCGCAGGCCCGTACGGCCGCCCTGGAACGCCTCGCCGCACTCGACGCCGAGCACGCCAAGGCCCTCGCGGGCGGCGGCGAGAAGTACACGGCCCGGCACCGGGAGCGCGGCAAGCTCCTGGCCCGCGAGCGCGTCGAGCTGCTCCTCGACCCCGACACCGCGTTCCTGGAGCTGTCCCCGCTCGCCGCCTGGGGCAGCGACCACCCCGTCGGCGCCTCGATGGTCACCGGCATCGGCACCGTCGAGGGCGTCGAATGCCTGATCACCGCCAACGACCCCACCGTGCGCGGCGGCGCCAGCAACCCCTGGACCCTGAAGAAGGCGCTGCGGGCCAACGAGATCGCCCGCCAGAACCGGCTGCCCTGTGTGAGCCTCGTCGAGTCCGGCGGCGCCGACCTGCCCTCCCAGAAGGAGATCTTCATCCCGGGCGGGGCGGTCTTCCGCGACCTCACCCGGCTCTCGGCCGACGGCATCCCGACCGTCGCCGTCGTCTTCGGCAACTCCACCGCCGGAGGCGCGTACATCCCGGGGATGTCCGACCACACCGTCATGATCAAGGACCGTTCCAAGGTGTTCCTCGGCGGTCCGCCCCTCGTGAAGATGGCCACCGGCGAGGAGAGCGACGACGAGTCCCTCGGCGGCGCCGACATGCACGCCCGCACCTCCGGCCTCGCCGACCACTACGCCGTCGACGAGTACGACGCCATCCGCCAGGCCCGCCGCATCGTGGCCCGCCTCAACCACCGCAAACCGCACCAGGACCCGCCGCCCGCCCCCGAACCCCTCTACGACCCCGAGGAACTCCTCGGCATCGTCCCGCCGGACCTGAGGACCCCCTTCGACCCGCGCGAGGTCATCGCCCGGCTCGTCGACGCCTCCGACTTCGACGAGTTCAAGCCCCTGTACGGCACCAGCCTCGTCACCGGCTGGGCCACCCTCCACGGCTACCCGGTCGGCATCCTCGCCAACGCCCAGGGGGTCCTGTTCAGCGCCGAGTCGCAGAAGGCCGCCCAGTTCATCCAGCTCGCCAACCAGCGCGACATCCCGCTCCTGTTCCTCCACAACACCACCGGCTACATGGTGGGCAAGGAGTACGAGCAGGGCGGCATCGTCAAACACGGCTCGATGATGATCAACGCGGTGTCCAACTCCCGCGTCCCGCACCTGTCCGTCCTCATCGGCGCCAGCTACGGCGCCGGCCACTACGGCATGTGCGGACGCGCCTACGAGCCCCGCTTCCTCTTCGCCTGGCCCAGCGCCAAGTCCGCCGTCATGGGCCCCGCCCAGCTCGCCGGCGTCCTGTCGATCGTCTCCCGCCAGTCGGCCGCCGCGAAGGGCCTCCCGTACGACGAGGAACAGGACGCCGGGATGCGTGCCTTCGTCGAGGCCCAGATCGAGTCCGAGTCCCTGCCGATGTTCCTGTCCGGGCGGCTGTACGACGACGGGGTCATCGACCCGCGCGACACCCGTACCGTCCTCGGCCTGTGCCTGTCGGCCGTCCACAACGCCCCCGTCGAGGGCGCCCGTGGCGGCTTCGGCGTCTTCCGGATGTGAGCCCGCAGATGACGAACCCGATCAGCTCCCTGCTCGTCGCCAACCGGGGCGAGATCGCCGTACGGATCTTCCGCACGGCCCGCGCCCTCGGCCTGGCCACCGTCGCCGTCCACTCCGACCCCGACGCCGACGCCCTGCACGTGCGCACCGCCGACGCCGCCGTCCGCCTCCCCGGCGCGGCCCCCGCCGACACCTACCTGCGCGCCGACCTGGTCATCGCCGCGGCCCTCGCCGCAGGAGCCGACGCCGTCCACCCCGGCTACGGCTTCCTCTCCGAGAACGCGGACTTCGCCCGGCAGGTCATCGCCGCCGGTCTGACCTGGATCGGACCGCCGCCCGAGGCCATCGAGGCCATGGCCTCCAAAACCCGGGCGAAGGACCTGATGCGCGCCGCCCGCGTGCCCCTCCTCGACCCCGTCGACCCGGCCACCGCCACCTCCGCCGACCTGCCCCTCCTGCTGAAGGCCGCGGCGGGCGGCGGCGGCCGGGGCATGCGCGTGGTCCGCGACCTCGACACCCTCAAGGAGTCCCTGGACGCCGCGTCCGCCGAGGCCGCCTCCGCCTTCGGCGACGGGGAGGTCTTCGCCGAGCCCTACGTGGAACGCGGCCGCCACGTGGAGGTGCAGGTCCTCGCCGACGCCCACGGCGCCGTCTGGGCCCTCGGCACCCGCGACTGCTCCCTCCAGCGCCGCCACCAGAAGGTCATCGAGGAAGCCCCCGCCCCCGGCCTCCCGGCCCCCCTGCGCACCACCCTCCACGAGGCCGCCGTCGCCGCCGCCCGCGCGGTCTCCTACCGGGGCGCGGGCACCGTCGAGTTCCTCGTCACCGCCGACGGCCGCCCGTACTTCCTGGAGATGAACACCCGCCTCCAGGTCGAACACCCCGTCACGGAAGCCGTCTTCGGCCTCGACCTGGTCGCCCTCCAGCTGCGCATCGCCGAGGGCGCGGCCCTGCCGGCCACGCCCCCCGAGCCCTCCGGGCACGCCGTCGAAGCCCGCCTCTACGCCGAGGACCCGGCCCAGGACTGGCGACCGCAGACCGGCACCCTGCACACCCTCGACCTCCCGGACGGGGTCCGCGTCGACACCGGCTTCACCGCCGGGGACCCGGTCGGGATCCACTACGACCCCATGCTCGCCAAGGTCGTCGCCCACGCCCCGACCCGCGCCGAAGCGGTCCGCGTCCTGGCCCGCGCCCTGGCCGACGCCCGCATCCACGGCCTCACCACCAACCGCGACCTCCTCGTACGCTCCCTGCGCCACCCGGAGTTCACCGCCGGACAGCCCGACACCGGCTTCTACGAACGCCACCTGCCGGCCCTCACCCGGGACGCCCCGGACGCCACCCTCGCGGCCCTCGCCGCCGCCCTCGCCGGCGCGGCCCCGGCCGGGGGAGCCCCGCTCGCCGCCCGCCTCGGCGCCTGGCGCAACCTGCGCTCCCAGCCGCAGACCCGTCGCTACACCGCCGCAGGGACCGAGTACGAGGTCCAGTACCAGCCCGTGGACCACCCCGGGGTCCGGGTCCTGGCCGCCACGCCCACCCTGGTCACCCTCGAAGTCGACGGAGTCCGGCGCGTGTTCCACGTGAAACATAAATCGAACACGGTCTACGTCGACTCCCCGCTGGGCGCCCACGCCCTCGTCCCCGTACCCCGGTTCCCCGATCCCCAGGACCGCACCGCACCTGGCTCCCTGCTCGCCCCCATGCCCGGCACCGTCGTCCGCGTCGCCGAGGGACTCGCCCCCGGCACCCCCGTCACCGCCGGGCAGCCCCTGCTCTGGCTGGAGGCCATGAAGATGGAGCACCGCATCCTCGCCCCCGCCTCCGGCACGCTCACCGCGCTCCACGCCGCCACCGGCCAACAGGTCGAGTTCGGCGCCCTGCTCGCCGTAGTCCAGGAGGAAGCATGAGCCCCATCGAGTCCGAAGAGCACCAGGCCCTGCGCACCGCCGTGGCCGCCCTCGGCCGCAAGTACGGCCGCGACTACCTGGCCCGCCTCGCCCGTGAGGGCGGCCACCCCGACGAGCTGTGGGCGGACGCCGCGCAGCTCGGCTACCTCGGGGTCAACCTCCCCGAGGAGTACGGCGGCGGGGGCGGCGGCATAGCGGAACTCTCCATCGTCCTGGAGGAACTCGGCGCCGCGGGCTGCCCCCTGCTGATGATGGTGGTCTCCCCGGCCATCTGCGGCACGGTCATCGCCCGCTTCGGCACGGAGTCCCAGAAGCGCGAGTGGCTCCCCGGCCTCGCCGACGGCAGCCGCACCATGGCCTTCGGCATCACCGAACCGGACGCCGGGTCCAACAGCCACCGCATCACCACCACCGCCCGCCGCGACGGTGACGACTGGGTGCTCACCGGCCGCAAGGTCTTCATCTCGGGCGTGGACATCGCCGACGCCACCCTGATCGTCGGCCGCACCGAGGACTCCCGCACCGGCCGCCTCAAGCCGTGCCTGTTCATCGTCCCCCGCGACGCCCCGGGCTTCGGCCGCTCGGTGATCGACATGGAACTCCAGGCGGCGGAGAAGCAGTTCGAGCTCACCCTGGACGACGTCCGCCTCCCCGCCTCCTCGCTCGTCGGGGACGAGGACGCGGGCCTCCTGCAACTCTTCGCCGGCCTGAACCCCGAACGGATCATGACGGCCGCCTTCGCGATCGGCATGGGCCGGTACGCCCTCGCCAAGGCCGTGGACTACGCGAAGACCCGCCAGGTGTGGAAGGACCCCATCGGCGCCCACCAGGCCGTCGCCCACCCCCTCGCGGCGGCCCACGTCGACCTGGAACTGGCCCGCCTCATGATGCGGAAGGCGGCCCTGCTCTACGACGCGGGCGACGACATGGGCGCGGGCGAGGCGGCCAACATGGCCAAGTACGCGGCCGGCGAAGCCTGCGTCAAGGCGGTGGACCAGTCCGTCCACACCCTGGGCGGCAACGGCCTCACCCGCGAATACGGCCTGGCCTCCCTCATCACCGCCTCCCGCGTGGCCCGCATCGCCCCGGTCAGCCGCGAGATGATCCTCAACTTCATCTCCCACCAAACCCTGGGCCTCCCCAAGTCCTACTGACGCCCCAACAACCCGGTTCCACACCCCATGGCCAGGGCCAGGGCGGTATCCAGCCCAGGGCCAGTGCGGGGTCCGAAGCCAGGGCCGGTCCCCACATCCGCGCCAAGGCCGGGGACGGGGACGGGGTGGGGTGCCGTCCGGGACTAAAACGTGATTTGTTGGCGCGCGGTGCCGCCCGCACACTCGGACGCGGACAGGGCGCCATAAATCATGCCCGTCCCGGACGGCGCCCCACCCCCGCCCCCGGCCCCGGGCCCCCCCCGCCGCGGCCCCCCGCGGGGGGGGGCGCGCCGGCGCCGCGCGCCGGCGGGGCCGCGGGGGGGGGCGGGGGGGGGGGCGGGCGCGG
>NZ_JBIASM010000014.1:0-170170 GCF_042890765.1 Streptomyces sp. NPDC002032
CGCTACGACAAACGAGCCCGCCACTACAACGCCCTCGTCACCCTCGCCTGCCTACAACTCTGGCTGCCGAAATGACATTGCGGACACGCCCTAGGGCCTAGGCCAGTTCCACGCGGATGGGGTCGCCGTCGCGGACGGTGGCCAGCAGGCGGGGGTCGCCGTCGAACGAGCCGAGGACGTTGCACGGGCTCGCCAGGCGGCTCTCGCCCCCGCGCGAGATGGGGGTCGGGCCGTAGGGCAGCGCGAGCGCGTTCCCCTCGGTCCAGAACGCGACCGTGCCCGGGTCGACGACCTGGCGGGCGTCGCTCTCCAGCGCCACGGAGACGCCGGTGTCGAAGTAGACCTCTTCGCCCCAGGTGTTGGCGGACGCGGAGATCGGGAGCGCGGCGGCCAGGGCCTTGCTCGTCGGAGTGTCTTCGAGGGTCGCCGTGAGATGGCCGGCGGGCCAGGAGAATCGAATCTTCATAGCGCAGATTCAACAATCTGTTGAATGTCTTGGCTAGGGGACCCCCGGCTGAAAGTCGCCGAGAAGGGTGCGCCATAATGCTTGTGAATGTGAACGCGTTCACAAGCGTGTCCCGCTTCCTCCGGGATTGGGCGGGATGTGCTCGGCAAACGGCCGCTGTGACCCCGGCTACGAAGGAGACGAGGACGTGGACCTAGCTCTGGCGCCAGAGACTCTGGCGCGATGGCAATTCGGCATCACCACCGTCTACCACTTCCTGTTCGTACCCCTCACGATCTCGCTCGCCGCGCTGGTCGCGATCTTGCAGACCGCCTGGGTGCGGAGCGAGAAGGAGAAGTACCTCAAGGCGACGAAGTTCTGGGGCAAGCTCTTCCTGATCAACATCGCGATGGGCGTGGTCACGGGCATCGTCCAGGAATTCCAGTTCGGCATGAACTGGTCGGACTACTCGCGCTTCGTCGGCGACATCTTCGGCGCCCCGCTCGCCTTCGAGGCCCTGATCGCCTTCTTCTTCGAGTCCACCTTCATCGGCCTGTGGATCTTCGGCTGGGACAAGCTGCCGAAGAAGATCCACCTGGCCTGCATATGGATGGTGTCGATCGGTACCGTCCTGTCCGCGTACTTCATCCTCGCGGCGAACTCCTGGATGCAGCACCCGGTCGGCTACCGGATCAACGAGGAGCGCGGCCGGGCCGAGCTCACCGACTTCTGGCGCGTTCTGACCCAGGACACCGCGCTCACCCAGTTCTTCCACACCTTCACGGCCGCCTTCCTGGTCGGCGGCGCGTTCATGGTCGGCATCGCGGCCTTCCACCTGGCACGCAAGAAGCACGTCCCCGTGATGCGCACCTCCCTGCGGCTCGGCCTGGTCGTCATGATCATCGCGGGGCTGGGCACCGCCATCAGCGGTGACCTGCTCGGCAAGGTGATGTTCAAGCAGCAGCCGATGAAGATGGCCGCCGCCGAGGCCCTCTGGGACGGCGAGGCCCCCGCTCCCTTCTCCGTCTTCGCCTACGGCGACGTCGACAAGGGCCACAACAAGGTCGCGATCGAGGTCCCCGGCCTGCTCTCCTTCCTGGCCGACAGCAACTTCAGCTCCTTCGTCCCCGGCATCAACGACGTCAACAAGGCCGAGCAGGAGAAGTTCGGCCCCGGCGACTACCGGCCCAACATCCCCGTCGCCTACTGGGGCTTCCGGTGGATGATCGGCTTCGGGATGGCCTCCCTCGGCGTCGGCATGCTGGGTCTCTGGCTGACCCGCAAGCGCTTCCTGCTGCCGCCGGCCCTGCGCACCGGTGAGGACGAGGTCCCGCACCTGGTCCTCTTCCGGAAGGCGCTGAGCCCCCGGTTCTCCCACCTCTACTGGGTCGTCGCGCTCTGGACGATGTGCTTCCCGCTCATCGCCAGTTCCTGGGGCTGGATCTTCACCGAGATGGGCCGTCAGCCGTGGGTGGTCTACGGCGTCCTGCGCACCCGCGACGCGGTTTCGCCGGGCGTGACGCAGGGCGAGGTGCTCACCTCGATGATCGGCTTCACCTCGCTCTACGCCGCGCTTGCCGTGATCGAGGTCAAGCTCCTGGTGAAGTACGTGAAGGCAGGTCCTCCCGAGCTCACCGAGGACGACCTCAACCCGCCCACCAAGATCGGCGGGGACGACAAGAACCCCGACCGGCCGATGGCCTTCTCGTACTGAGGCTGAGGAGACCGCACCATGCAACTCCACGACGTCTGGTTCGTACTCATCGCGGTCCTGTGGACCGGCTACTTCTTCCTGGAGGGCTTCGACTTCGGAGTCGGCGTCCTGACCAAGCTGCTCGCCCGGGACCGCCGCGAGAAGCGGGTCCTGATCAACACGATCGGGCCGGTCTGGGACGGCAACGAGGTCTGGCTGCTCACGGCCGGCGGCGCCACCTTCGCCGCCTTCCCCGAGTGGTACGCCACCCTCTTCTCCGGCTTCTACCTGCCGCTGCTGATCATCCTGGTCTGCCTCATCATCCGGGGCGTCGCCTTCGAGTACCGCCACAAGCGGCCCGAGGACAAGTGGCAGAGCAACTGGGAACACGCGATCTTCTGGACCTCGCTGATCCCCGCGTTCCTGTGGGGTGTGGCCTTCGCCAACATCGTCCGGGGGGTGAAGATCGACAAGGACATGGAGTACGTCGGTACCTTCTTCGACCTGCTCAACGTCTACTCGATCCTCGGCGGCCTGGTCACCCTCACCCTCTTCACCTTCCACGGAGCGGTCTTCACCTCGCTGAAGACCGTCGGGGACATCCGGGACCGCTCGCGCGCGCTGGCGACCCGGCTGGGCGTGGTGACGGCCGTACTGGCCCTGGTCTTCCTGATCTGGACCCAGCTCTCGCGCGGTGACGGATGGAGCTTGATCGCGATGGCCGTCGCCGTGGCGGCGCTGATCGCGGCCCTCGGCTTCAACCTCGTCGGCCGGGAGGGCTGGTCGTTCGCCCTGTCGGGCGTGACCATCGCGGCGGCCGTCGCGATGCTCTTCCTGACGCTGTTCCCGAACGTCATGCCGTCCTCGCTGGACGACGCCTGGAGCCTCACGGTCACCAACGCCTCGTCGACCCCCTACACGCTGAAGATCATGACCTGGTGCGCGGCCGTGGCCACGCCGCTCGTCATGCTCTACCAGGGCTGGACGTACTGGGTGTTCCGCAAGCGCATCGGCACGCAGCACATCTCCGACGCGCACTGAGCCCGCGCGGTCCGCGCGGCGTCCGGTCCGGACGGCCGCCGCCCGGACCGGACCTCCTGTCCGACCCTGCCGAGGGGATGTTTCACGTGAAACCGATCGACCCGCGCCTGCTGCGGTACGCCCGTTCCACCCGCCTCTTCCTCGCGGCGGTGGTGGCCCTGGGGCTCGCCGGAGCGGGGCTCGTGGTCGGTCAGGCGATGCTCATCGCCGAGATCGTGGTGGGCGCCTTCGAGAAGGGGCTCGACGGCGGCGCGCTGCGGACCCCCCTGCTGCTGCTCGCGGCGGTGGCCCTGGGACGGGCGCTGGTGGCCTGGCTGACGGAACTGGCCGCGCACCGGGCCAGCGCGGCGGTCAAGTCGGAACTGCGGGGCCGGCTGCTGGATCGGGCGGCCGACCTGGGGCCGGGCTGGCTGAGCGGCCGGAGCACCGGCTCGCTGGTGGCCCTGGCGACCCGGGGCGTGGACGCCCTCGACGACTACTTCTCCCGCTACCTGCCCCAGCTCGGGCTCGCCGTGGTGGTACCGGTGGCCGTCCTGGCCCGCATCGTCACCGAGGACTGGGTGTCGGCGGCCATCATCGTGGTCACGCTGCCGCTGATCCCGCTGTTCATGATCCTCATCGGCATGGCCACCCAGAGCCGGATGGACCGCCAGTGGAGCCTGCTGTCACGGCTGTCGGGGCACTTCCTGGATGTGGTGGAGGGGCTGCCGACGCTCAAGGTGTTCGGCCGGGCCAAGGCCCAGGCCGAGTCCATCCGGAAGATCACCGACGACTACCGCCAGGCCACGATGCGCACGCTGCGCATCGCCTTCCTCTCCTCGTTCGCGCTGGAGCTGCTCGCCACCCTCTCGGTCGCCCTCGTCGCGGTGACCATCGGCATGCGGCTCGTGCACGGGGAACTCGACCTGTACACCGGCCTGGTCATCCTGGTCCTGGCGCCGGAGGCGTACCTGCCGCTGCGCCAGGTGGGAGCGCAGTACCACGCGGCCGCCGAAGGGCTGGCGGCCGCCGAGGAGATCTTCGAGGTCCTCGAGACCCCGTCGCCCCCGACCGGCGCCGGGGCGGCCGTGCCGGCCGGCGCCCAGCGGATCACGTTCGAGGAGGTCGAGGTCCGGTACGAGGGGCGGAGCACGAGTTCGCCCGGGCCCGTGTCGTTCACCGTCGGGCCGGGCGAGTGCGTGGCCCTCACCGGACCCAGCGGGGCGGGCAAGTCCACGCTGCTGGGCGTGTTGCTGGGCTTCGTGGCGCCGGCCTCCGGGCGGGTGCGGATCGGGGACGCCGATCTGGCAGGGCTGTCCCCGGAGCAGTGGCGCGAGCGGGTGGCCTGGGTACCGCAGCGTCCGCACCTCTTCGCGGGAACCATCGCGGAGAACGTCCGACTGGCCCGTCCCGGGGCGTCCGAGGAGGCTGTGGAAGCGGCACTGCGCGACGCCGGGGCCTGGGAGTTCGTATCCGCCCTGCCGAACGGCGCGCGGACCCCGCTCGGTGAGGGCGGGGTGGGCCTGTCGGCCGGTCAGCGCCAGCGCCTTGCCCTGGCCCGGGCGTTCCTCGCGGACCGGCCGGTGCTCCTGCTGGACGAGCCGACGGCTGCTCTGGACGGGGAGACCGAGGCCGCCGTGGTGGAGGCCGTACGCCGCCTCGCGGTGGGCCGGACCGTACTGCTGGTGGTGCACCGGCCGGCGCTGCTGGCCGTGGCCGACCGGGTGGTCCGGGTGGGTGAGGGCGCCGCATTCCTGCCCGTGGCCCCCGGCCCGGCGCCCGAGGGCGCTCCGCAGCGGCCGGCGGCGGTGGCCGTCCCCGGGGAGTGGGTCCTCGGAGCGGCGCCCGAGCGTGAGTCGGTCAGCGGCGGCGCCGACACCGGTGGCGGCGATCCCTTGCGGCGGGTGCGGGCGGTGGCGTCGGCGTGGCGGGGCCGGTTCCGGCTGGGGCTGCTGCTGGGGGCGCTGGCCGTCGGTTGCAGCGTCGGGCTGATGGCGGTGTCGGGGTGGCTGATCTCCAGGGCTTCGCAGCAGCCTCCGGTCCTCTACCTGATGGTGGCCGTCACGGCCACGCGGGCCTTCGGCATCGGGCGGGCCGTCTTCCGGTACGCCGAGCGGATCGTGTCGCACGACGCGGTCCTGCGGATGCTCGCCGACCTGCGGGTGTCGGTGTACCGGCGGCTGGAGCGGATCGCGCCGGCCGGGCTGCGCGAGCAGCGGCGCGGGGACCTGCTGTCCCGGCTGGTGGCCGACGCCGATGCCTTGCAGGACTACTGGCTGCGCTGGCTGCTGCCGGTGGGTACCGCGGTGCTCGTCGGCACCGGGTCGGTGGCCTTCACCGCCTGGCTGCTGCCCGGGGCCGGGGCCGCCCTGGCGGTGGGGCTGCTGCTGGCCGGAGTCGGGGTGCCGCTCGTCAGCGGGGCGTGTGCGCGGACCGCCGAGCGGCGGCTGGCGCCCGCGCGGGGCGAGCTCGCCACCCGGGTGGCCGATCTGCTGACCGGCACCGCCGAACTGACCGTGGCCGGGGCCCTCGCCGACCGGAAGGCGCGGGCCCGGGAGAGCGACGGGGTGCTGACCCGGATCGCCTCGCGCGGGGCCGCCGCCACCGGGCTCGGCGGCGGGCTGTCGGCGCTGGTGTGCGGGCTCACCGTGGTGTGCGCGGCGCTGGCGGGTGCGGACGCCGTCGCCTCCGGACGGCTGTCCGGGGTGGCCATGGCGGTGGTCGTGCTGACTCCGCTCGCGGCCTTCGAGGCGGTCAGCGGGCTGCCGCTGGCCGTCCAGTACCGCCAGCGGGTCCGGCGTAGCGCCGAGCGGGTCCACGAGGTGATCGACGCTCCCGTGCCGGTCACCGAACCGGCCGAGCCGGGCACGCTGCCGGCCTCGCCCTTCCCGCTGCGGCTGACCGGGCTGGCCGCCCGTCACCCGGGCCAGGAGCGGGACGCGCTGCGGGGGCTGGACCTGACGCTGGAAGCCGGCCGGCGCATCGCGGTCGTCGGGCCCTCGGGTTCGGGGAAGACCACCCTCGCCCAGGTCCTGCTGCGGTTCCTGGACCCGGCCGAAGGCGCCTACGCCCTGGGCGGGACCGACGCGCAGACCCTCGACGGCGATGACGTACGCCGTGTCGTGGGCCTGTGCGCCCAGGACGCGCACCTCTTCGACAGCTCGGTGCGGGAGAACCTACGGCTGGCCCGGCCGGAGGCGAGCGAGGAACAGCTGCGTGCGGCGCTCGCCTCGGCCCGGCTGCTGGAGTGGGCGGACGGGCTGCCGGACGGGCTGGACACCCTCGTCGGTGAACACGGGGAGCGGATCTCGGGCGGTCAGCGCCAGCGGCTGGCCCTGGCGCGGGCCCTGCTCGCGGACTTCCCGGTGCTGGTGCTGGACGAGCCGGCCGAGCACCTGGACCTGGCCACCGCGGACGCGCTGACGGCGGACCTGCTGGCGGCCACCGAGGGGCGCACGACCGTACTGATCACGCACCGGCTCGCCGGGCTGGAAGCGGTGGACGAGGTGCTCGTACTGGACCGCGGCGCGGTCGTCCAGCGGGGTCCGTACGCGGAGCTGGCGGCGGTCGAGGGACCGTTGCGCGGGCTCCTGGACCGGGAGCGGGAGGCGGACGGGACCCTGGCCGAGTTCCACCATGCTGACTTTCCCTCCTAAAGCGGACTAACTAGTCTCAAGGGCATGTCAGTGCAGGAGTCTGAGGAATCGCCGGATCCCACACGGGAAACACCGGACCCGCTGGAGGCCGCGACCCGTGCCACCCGGAGCCTCCAGGGGCTGTCCACCGAGCTGACCGCTCGGGTGCCGCAGCTGCTGGAGGCCATGCGCTCGGTCGGTACCGGGCTCGAACTGCACTCCACGCTCGACCGCATCTGCGAGACCGCCGCCGAGCTCGCGGACGCCCGCTACGCGGCGATCGGCGTCGTCGACACCGAGGGACGGGGCCTTTCGGACTTCGTCACCTTCGGCGTCAGCGCCGAGCAGGCCCGGAAGATCGGTCACCGCCCGGACGGGAAGCGGGGCCTGCTCGGCGCGCTGATCTCCCATCCCGACACGGTGCACCTCGCCGATCTGACGAAGGATCCGAGGTCGTCCGGCTTCCCCGCGCACCACCCGCCCATGAAGACCTTCCTCGGCGTGCCGATCCGGGTGCAGGGGGAGATCTTCGGCAACCTCTACCTCGCCGAGAAGAACGGCGGAGGCGAGTTCAACGACTACGACGTCCACATGGTTCGGGTGCTGGCCACCGAGGCGGGCATCGCCATCGGCAACGCCCGGCTGTACGAGGCCGCCACCCAGCGCGAGAGGTGGATCGACGGGTCGGTGGCCGTCACCACCGCCCTGCTGTCCGGCGGGGACGCGGACGACGCCCTCGCGGTGGTGGCCGAACAGGCCCGGCGGCTGGCCGACTCGGCCGCCGGGATCGTGATGCTGCCCGCCGAGGAGGGCGGGATGGAGATCGTCGCCGTCTCGGCCGAGAACCCGGCCACCTCGCTCGGCATGGTGGTCCCCGCCGAGAGCCCCATCGTGGACAAGCTGCTGCGGGGCGAGCCGGTGTTCGTGGCGGACGCCGCCAGCGATCCACGCATGATCAGCCGTCTGACCAGCCAGTACGGGCCCTGCATGATGCTGCCGCTGCACAGCGGCGGCCGGGTGCTGGGAGCCCTGGTCACCCCGCGGGCCCGGGGCAAGCGGCCGTTCAGCGAGGCCGAGCGGACCCTGGCCACGCAGTTCGCCTCCCAGGCGGCCCTCGCCCTGATGATGGCCGAGGCGCAGCGCGACCGGGAGCGGCTCGCGGTGTTCGAGGACCGGGACCGGATCGCCCGCGATCTGCACGACCTGGTGATCCAGCGGCTGTTCGCCACCGGGATGATGCTGGAGGGCGCCCAGCGCCGGTCCATCGTCCCCGAGGTCCGCGACGGGGTCGGCAAGGCCGTGGACGAACTGGACGTGACCATCCAGGAGATCCGCACCGCGATCTTCGCGCTCCAGCAGGGCCCGGCCGAGGCGCCCTCGGGGCTGCGCACCCGGGTGCTGCGGGAGATCAACATGGCGGCCGTGCCGCTGGGCTTCAAGCCCGCGCACCGTTTCCTGGGCCCGATCGACGCCGTCGTCGGCGAACTGGTGGGCAAGAACCTGATCGCCGCTCTGCGTGAGGCCCTGTCGAACGCCTTCCGGCACGCGGAGGCGTCCCGCATCGAGGTGGTGCTCGACTCCACCATCACCCTGGCCGACGGCCGGCCCGGGGTCCGGCTGGAGGTCGCCGACGACGGCGTGGGCATCCCGGAGGGCGGCCGGCGCAGCGGCCTGCGGAACCTGCGCCGCAGGGCAGAGTCGCTGGGCGGCACGAGCCATTACGGACCCGGCCTCGGCGAGGACGGCGGCGGGACCACCTTGGTGTGGGAGGCCCCGCTCTAGGCCGGCATCCCGCCGGCTCCCGCCGGAACCCCGCGGGATGCGCGGGTGCCGGACCGCTTACGGAGCTTCGGGGCGGCCCGCCGCGGTGTGGTCGGCGAGGATGTGCTCGATGACCACGGCCACCCCGTCCTCGTTGTTGGCGACCGTACGGCCCGAGGCCGCCGCGATCACATCGGGATGGGCGTTGCCCATCGCGTACGAGGTCCCCGCCCAGCGGAGCATCTCGATGTCGTTCGGCATGTCCCCGAAGGCGACGACCTCGGCGGGGGTGATGCCGCGCTCGGCGCAGCAGCGCTCCAGGGTGCTCGCCTTGGACACGCCGAGCCCGCTGATCTCCAGCAGGGCGGTCGGGCTGGAGCGGGTGATCGAGGCGTAGGCCCCGGCCGCCGAGCGGGCCAGGGCGAGGAACTCGTCCGGGGTCAGTTCGGGGTGGTGGGCGAGCAGCTTCAGTACGGGCGCCGTGTCCTCGGGCTCCTCCTGCAGCAGCTTCTCGGCGGTGGCGACGGTGGCGCCCGGGTCCTGGAAGAAGGGCGGGTAGGCCGGCTCGTAGTGGATGCCGGTGGTCCGCTCGACCGCGAAGGAGGTGCCGGGGGCGGCCTTCCGCAGGGTTTCCACCACCGTGAGCGCGGTGGCCCGGGGCAGCGCGCGGACCTCCACGAACTCCCGGCCCGCGTGCAGGTCGACGACGGCGGCGCCGTTCGCGCAGATCGCCAGGCCGTGGCCGTGGACGTGATCGCTGACCACGTCCATCCAGCGGGCCGGGCGGCCGGTGACGAAGAAGACCTCGATCCCGGCCTCCTCGGCTGCGGCGAGCGCGGCGACCGTGCGGAGCGAGACGGATTTGTCGTCGCGCAGCAGGGTGCCGTCGAGATCGGTGGCGATGAGCCGGGGTGCGGGGGTGGGCCCGTCCGGGCGCTGGGGAGCCGAGGTCACCGTCCCATCTTCGCCCATCGGCTCCCGCGCCCCGACCAGCTCGGGCCGAGATGTTTCACGTGAAACCGCGCCGTGTGACCAGGTCCGGGCGCGATGTTTCACGTGAAACACGGCCGTTCGGCCCACGGCGGGGCCCCTGGTGCGCAATGTGCGGTTGGCGCGGATGCGGTCGTAGGCTCGAACGCATGAGTCTGCGTCTGAGCACAGTGATCCTCCCGGTCCGCCCCTGGCACGAGGGCGGCCGCGCCCAGTGGGAGCGGGCCGAGCGGCTCGGGTTCCACACCGCCTACACCTACGACCACCTCACCTGGCGGACCTTCCGCGACGGCCCCTGGTACGCGGCGGTGCCCACCCTGACCGCCGCTGCCGCCGTCACCGACCGGCTCCGGCTCGGCACCCTGGTCACCTCGCCGAACTTCCGCCACCCGGTGACGCTGGCCAAGGACCTCATGACGCTGGACGACATGTCCCGCGGGCGCATCACCCTCGGCATCGGCGCGGGCGGCAACGGCTTCGACGCGGTGGCGCTCGGCCAGGAGCAGTGGACCCCGCGCGAGCGCGCCGACCGCTTCGCGGAGTTCGTGCCGCTGCTGGACCGGCTGCTCACCGAGGATGCCGTCACCCACCACGGCACCTACTACTCCGCCCAGGAAGCCCGCAACATCCCCGGCTGTGTCCAGCGCCCGCGGCTGCCCTTCGCGGTGGCCGCCACCGGCCCGCGCGGGGTCAAGCTCGCCGCGAGCCACGGCCAGGCCTGGGTGACCGCCGGTGACCCGAAGGTCTTCGAGGGCACGCCCGATGAGTCGCTGGAGGCCCTGCGCGGCCAGATCGGGAAGCTGGACAAGGCCCTGGCGGAGATCGGGCGCGAGTCCGGTTCCATCGAGAAGGTCCTGCTGACGGGCTTCACCCCCGAGCGCAGCACCCTGCTGGAGTCCGTGGACGCGTTCGTCGACTTCGCGGGGCGTCACCGGGAGCTCGGCTTCACCGAGATCGTCATCCACGCACCGATCCCGGACTCCGACTTCGCCGCGGACGAAGCCGTCTTCGAGCGGATCGCCACCGAGGCGCTCGCCCAGCTCGGCGCCTGAGGGGCCGGGTCCGGCCTGCCGGCCGTGGTCCCGAGGAACAGGCCTCCTCGGGACCACGGCCGGGAGCCGGCCGGATGCTCACCCGGCCGGATGCTCACCCGGCCCGACGCTCACCCGGCCGGACACTCACCCCGTCAGGCGGCCACCCGGCCGGATGCTCACCCCGTCAGGCGCTCACCCGGTCAGGCTCGTGACGAGCCGCCGGGCCTGCGGCAGCAGCCACTCGGGGCCCGTCCCCTCGGGCAGTGCCTCGACCTCCTCGATCAGCGCGGAGATCCGGGCGGCGCCCGCTGCCGGGCGCCCCAGTTCCTGCTCGGTCCAGGCGGCGTTGTTCAGGCACTGGAAGCGGTCCTGGAGGTACTCCGCCCCGAGTCCGGCGTAGAGCGAGGCCGCCCGCTCCCAGAGCAGCACCTCCTCCAGCCGCAGCGCCTCGATCCCGGCCGCGCCCGGCGTCCTGCCCGGGGCGGGGTCGCTGCCGTCGTCGGGGAGCGCGGCGTCCACCCGCCGGTCCAGCACCTGCGCCAGCTGGTGCCAGGTCTGCGCCAGCTCGGCGCGCAGCTCCGGATCCCGGGGCTCGTCGGCCAGGGCCGCCTCCAGTACGCGGGCCGCCTCGTCCATCCGGGTCCGGGCAGCGGCGACGGTGGCTTCGGTGGCCTCCTGGCGCAGCCCCAGCCAGGCCAGCGAGCGCAGGATCCGGACCTCGGAGATCACGGACTCCCCCGTCAGCCGGCGCAGTTCCAGGGCGCGCTCGTAGGCGGCGACGGCCTCCTCGGCCAGCCCGGCGTCGGACAGGCAGTCGGCGGCGGCCTGGGCGAAGGACGCCTGTGGCCGCGGGTCCTCCCAGTCCTTGACCAGTTCCGCCGCGAGCAGGAACTGCTCCGCCGCCGCCCGCGACTCGCGCAGGTCCCGCAGCAGGTTGCCCAGGAAGTCCCGGGCGGAGACGGCCTGTCCCTCGCCGTGTTCCAGCAGGTCGGGCAGCGTGGACTGGAGCACCTCCGCCGCGTCGGCGGTCCGGCCCTCCCGCGCGTGGGCCCGGGCCAGCAGCAGCCGGGCCTGGGCCCCGCCGTCCGCGGTCAGGCCGGCCTGGTCGAACCAGTGGGCCGCCGTCAGCGCGTGCTCGGCGGCCTCGTCCGCCGCGTCCCGGCGCAGCAGGACGTCCGCGAGGGTGATCCGTACGACGGCCTGCTGTTCGGCGTCGGTCACCTCGGCCGCGTGCTCCAGGGCGGACCGGGCCGCCTGCTCGGCCTCCTCGGGCCGCTTCAGGGACATCAGCACCCCGGCCCGCAGGACGAGCGGGTCCACCGCCTCCCAGGGCCGGGCCGCCGTGACCGCCCGGTCCGCGGCGGACGCCAGCAGGAGCAGGGCCCCGTCGGTGTCGCCGCGGGAGAGCGCCAGCCGGCCCAGCATCTCCTCGGCCTCGGCGGCGAGGTCGGGCAGGGTCGGGCCGTAGGAGGCGACGAACGCGGTGAGCTCCGCCACCAGCACCTCGTGGCCGTGCTCCTCCGCATGATCGTGCGCGGCGTCGCCGTGGTCGCGGGTGGGCGCGGCGTCGACCGAGCGGAGGTAGGACTCCACGCGGATCGTGGACAGTTCCGCGAGGGCGATCCGGCGCGCACGCAGCGGTTCGGCCGTGTCCAGCGACTCGGCGGCCCGCAGTCCGGCCGCCAGCAGTTCCCGGATCCGCCCCGGCTCCTCCCCCGCCTGGGCGGCCGCCGTCGCCAGCCGCAGTTCGGCGAGCGCCGCGCGTTCCTCCCGGCCCAGCGCCCGGTACCCGTCGCGGACGCCGGCCAGCAGCGCCGCGGCGTCCTTCGCCCCCGCCCGCGCGGCGGTCAGGGCCTGCTGGTCGGCCAGGTCGGCGGCGAGCAGCGGGTCCGTCTCCGCCGGCGGCAGCGCGGAGGTCCGTACGGAGACCTCGGCCCACAGGGCGTCCGCCCCCGGGTGGCCCGTGTCGCGGGCGGCGCGGGCCCGTGCCACCAGGTCGGGAAGGCCGACGGCAGAGGCGGCCGGGCGTGCCGGGGCTGCCGGAGCCGCCACCGGCACTGCGGGCACTGCGGCGGCCGACGGCCGGGGCAGCGTGGCGCTGCGCACGCCCAGCGGGAGCGCGTCGGTCAGCGGCTCGCGTGCGATCCGCTCGCGCAGCTCGTCCGAGACCCGGGTGGTGCGGTTGCGGGCGTCGAAGCGCGCCGCGACGGCGAGGGCCTGGCCGAGGAGGATCCCGTACAGCTCGTCGACGGTGCGCGCGGAGCCCTCGTAGGGGACGCACGGGTCGGCGCCGTGTCCGAGCCGCTTCAGCCGCCCCAGCAGGACGAGGACGCCGCCGAAGAAGTCCCGCTGCGCGTCGGCGTCCGCGAGCGAGCCGAGGAGCGCCGCGTGCTCGGAGAGGATCTCCAGGCCACGGGCCTCGTTGCCGGTCAGGGCGCAGAACTCGATGTGCTCGCCGATGGAGCGCAGCAGGCTCTCCTTGCCCCGGGCCAGACGGTAGCCGCGCAGATGGTGGGAGCGGGCTTCGGCGGTGCGGCCGAGGCGGACGAGGGGGAGCAGGGCGCGGGCGAGGACCCGGTGCGGTTCCTCCATGCAGGTCTGCTGTCCGCTCAGGACGGGTTCCCAGATCTCGATCGCCCGGGCGTCCTCGCCCCGGTCGGACCAGAACCAGCCCTGGGTGTGGGTCTCGCAGGCGTGGCAGTCGCTCATGGCGTCGCGGTCCGCGGCCCGCCAGCGCTCGACGGCCCGTTCGGCCCGCTCGCGGTCGCCGGTGGCGTGGGCCAGGTAGTACTCGGACTGGCGCACGGCGCGTTCGCTGTACCCGGCGATCCGGTAGCGGCGTTCCATGTCGTCGAGCCAGTGGGTGACGGTTTCGACGGGGATCTCGGGGGATTCGACGATCCGGCCGGCGACCCACTTGAAGCGCCAGAACAGGGAGTGGGCCTCGGATGCGTCGAAGGCCCCCGGGTCGCGGTCGTACTCCTGGAGCAGGCGGGCGAACGGGACGACCATGCGGGTGCGTTCGGCGCTGTACTCGTAGGCGTCGATCTGGCCGACCAGGGCCTGGCGGAACAGGGCGGGATCGCCGCTGACCTCGGCGGCCGCCGTGAGGGCCTCGGCCTGCGCGTTGCGGGCGGCGCCGTAGGGGAGTCCGCGGTTCTGGTGGAGGGCGTGGCGGATCTCTTCGCTGGTCAGGGTGCTCACTTGTCGCCCTCCTGGGCCGGGGTGGAGTGGGTCGCCCATTCCAGGAGCCCGAGGAAGGCCCGGTTGAGCAGGGTGGAGTCCGCCGGGCGCAGCGGCCGTTGGGACATCAGCAGGGCCTGTCCGTAGAGCGATTCGGTCGCCGTGCCGGCCAGCGTGGGATCGGGCAACGCGGCGATCCGCCTGATCAGCGGGTTGTTGTGGTTGAGGACCAGGCGGGCGCGCGGTCCGGAGCCGCGCAGCGAGCCGAGGATGCCGCTCCACAGGGAGTCGGTGCTCTCCAGGGCGGCGGTCCGGTCGCGTTCCTGGCGGGCCTGGCGGTCGTCGAGGTAGAGGGCGGGGACGGCCACGGGCTGGAAGGCGCGCAGCACGACGTCGCAGCTTTGGGGTTCCAGGCGGGTGCGGGCGGTGGACAGGAAGGAGGCGAGGGCCAGTTCGACGTCGGTGGGTACGGGGTCGAGGCGCTCGGTGACGGCTCCGGCGTCGAGTTCGGCGACGTTGAGGTCCGGGCGTACGGAGGGCAGCAGGGCCAGCAGGTCGGCGTCGTAGGTGTATCCGGCGTTGATGACGCCGAGGCCGTGGGCCGCCGCGATCGGGGCGATCTGGCGGAACTCCTCCACGGTGCGCGTGAAGTGGATGTCGGTGTGGGCGGCCGCGAACTCCTCCAGGCTCATGGAGCCGTCGGAGGTCTCGAACGGCAGCCAGGGAAGCATCAGCCCGAGCAGTTCGGCATCGTGCCGGGCCAGCGACTTCACCCCGAGGTGGTGGACGCTCAGGAAGGCGGCTAGACGGTCGGGTTCGCTCGCCGCGAGTTCGGCCAGCCAGCTCCTGACGCGGGCGCCGAGGGCTTCGCGGACGGCTGCCAGGGTCTCGTCGTCGTAGAGGTTCTCGCGGGAGGCCGTGGGCCGCAGGGTGTCGGTGTCGAGGACGGCGCGGACGAAGAAGGCCCAGTCGGGGAGCAGGTTGTCGGCCTGGTCGGTGAGCAGCATGCCCTTGAGGTGGACGCGGTGTCCGGCCCGATGGGCGGGGCTGGTCGGTTCGGGCAGGACGTACGCGACTCCGCGCACTCCCGCGACCGGCAGGTCGAGGTCGATGCTGTCGAGCGGGGTGAAGCCGAACAGGGACGCGCAGTGGCCGGCGAGCGCGACGCGGCGGGCGGCCGGGGTGGGGAAGGGCCGGTCCCACACGGCGGGCCGGTCGGTGACGGGGCGCGGTTCGCCGCCGAGGCCGTCGTCGAAGGTGATCTCGTAGGGCAGGAGGGAGCCGTAGTCACGGGCGAGCCGTTCGACCCGAGCCGGCTCGGTCCACTCCTCGGCGCCCGCGCGGGCCTCCAGGTGGACGGTGGTGCCGGGCTCGGTGCGGGCCTCGTGCGGCAGTTCGCGCACGGTGTAGGAGCCGTCGTCGGTGGCGAGCCACTCCACGGGCACGGCCAGCGGGTCGCGGGCGGAGCGGGTGACGACCCGGATCTGCCGGGCGACGACGAAGCAGGCGAGCAGGCCGATGCCGAACTGGCCGAGGAACTCCTGGCGGGTGGTCTCCAGGCCGTGCTGTCCGCCGCGCTTGGAGCTGCGGCCGATGGTGGCGAGGAGGGAGTGGGCCTCGGCGGCGGTCAGGCCGATGCCGGAGTCCTCGATGGTGACGCGGCCGGCGGAGGCCGACAGGCGGATGCGGACCTGTGCGCCGGGCTCGTGGGCGTGGCGGGCGGTGACGGCGTCGACGGCGTTCTGCAGCAGCTCGCGGACGTAGACGCGCGGGCTGGAATAGAGGTGGTGCGAGAGCAGGTCGACGAGACCGCGCAGGTCGACCTGGAAGTTGTTGACCTCGGCTTCGGCCGGGGAGACGGACGTCATGGGGTGTCACCTCGCGTGATCACAGGGATGGTCGGTGATCGCGAGGTTCCCCCCTCACTGATCCCGGAACGAGAACAGAGTAGGGGGATGATCCGACAGTCCTCCCGTGAATTCCGCGCGCGGCGGATCAGGGGAACCGCAGGAACCGCGGCGGTACGGACTCGGCGAGCCACACCCCGTTGGCGCTGATCCGGAACACGTGCCCGGCCGTGCGCATCCCGCCCGCGTCCACCGCCAGGACCACCGGCCGGCCCCGGCGCGCGCCGACCCGGGCCGCCGTCTCGCGGTCGGGCGAGAGGTGGACGTGGTGGCGGGCCATGGGGCGCAGGCCCTCGGTGCGGATGGCGGCCAGGGCGGCGGGGACGGTGCCGTGGTAGAGGTACGCGGGCGGTTCGGCCTCCGGCAGGTCCAGGTCCACCGCCACGGTGTGTCCCTGGCTGGCCCTGATGCGGGTGCCTTCGACGGCGAAGCGCTGCTTGTCGTTGGTGGCGACCACGTGGTCGAGCTCGGCCCGGCTGAAGGGGAATCCGTGGGAGGCCGCGGCGCGCAGGAGATCGTCGATCTCCACCCATCCCCCGGGATCGAGCACCAGCCCGATGCGTTCCGGCTGATGCCGCAGATGTTTCGAGACGTATGTGGACACCTTCACGGTGCGTCTGTCGTCCATGACCCCAGCTTGTCGGGTCGGACGGGTGAGTATCAGCCATTTTTCGCGGCTCCCTCGGCCACGGACTCCCTCTATCGCGTTTCCAAGATACGGAATACATTTTCCGCTGAACTGCTGCCCAGAGGGAGAAACCGTGACAAACAAGGCTTCACTGCTACGTCGTGTGACTGCCGAACTCATCGGCACCGCGAGCCTGCTCGTGGTGGTGATCGGCTCCGGCATCCAGGCGGCGTCACTCAGTTCCGACACGGGTGTGGCGCTCGTGGCCAACTCACTCGCCTCCGCCATCGGCCTCGGTCTGATCATCACCTTGTTCGGTCCGCTGTCCGGAGCCCACCTCAACCCGGTCGTCACCCTGACGGCGTGGTGGGCGCGGCGCTCCGGCGGCGAGGGACTCGACGTCCGTGAGGCCCTCGCCTACGCGACCGCGCAGACCGCCGGCGCCATCGGCGGGGCCGTCCTCGCGGAGACGATGTTCGGCCGCACCCCGGGCACCTTCTCCACCCAGGTGCGCGACGGCGGCCACCTGCTGATCGGGGAGATCGTGGCGACCGCCGGACTGGTGCTGGTCATCCAGGGGCTCGGCCGCATCGGCCGGTCCCGGCTGATCCCGGCCGCCGTCGCCGCGTACATCGCCGCCGCGATCTGGTTCACCTCCTCCGGCTCGTTCGCCAACCCCGCGGGGACGGTCGGACGCGCCTTCAGCGACTCCTTCACCGGGATCGCGCCGCAGTCCCTGCCCGGCTTCGTCGCCGCCCAGCTGGTCGGCGGGGTCCTCGGGCTGGCGCTGGCCAGGCTGCTCTACGGTCGCGAGGGCGACACCGGTTCCGGTGCCGACGTACAGGGGACGGGGACCGGGACGGAGCCGGAGCCGACGGTGCTCGAGGTCCCGGTGGCCGATATCCCCCGCACCGGCCCCTCTTTCGAGGCCCTCGTCTGAGGTTTGATCCCCGTTCCCCACAGGCAAGGCCGAGTTGTCCACAGCCGTTTCGGTGGATTTCAGCGGCAAGCGTGTGATTCGCCCTGTGGACTACTGATCGAGCACTATCGGCCGCCCCTGCTGACCAGATCGTTCATGGTCCGGGCCTGGAGCTCCCGCTCCGTCGCGGCCCGTACGAATTCCGCCACATGTTCCGGTCCCACCAGTTCCTGCACCGCCCGCACCGTCTCCGCGGGCAACGCCACCGGCGCGGGCCCCGAGGGCTGAGCCCCGCCGGCGGCTCCCAGGTGGCGCTGGAGGTGCCGCGTCGCGAACAGCCGCATCGCCCGGGCCAGCTCCGCGTCCACCGTCTGCTGGGCCAGCGGCCGCAGTCTGCGCACCATCGTCGCCGCCTCCGCCGCGTCCGCGTCGGTCGGCGGCACCTGCCCGAGGTAGCGGGCGAACACGTGCTCCGTGGTGAACTCCAGGAACCTGGAGGCGATGTGCTCCACCTGCCCGCGCAGTTCGCGCAGGTGCCCGGTGATCGCCGGCAGCGGCACCCCGGCCGCGTACAGCTCAGCCGCGACCGCCAGCTCCTGCGGGGAGGGCACCAGGAACTCGTCCGGCCGCCCGGCGATCCGCTCCAGTACCCCCAGCTCGCACGCCTCGTCGACGGCGTCGTCGTCGGGCCGGCCGCCGAAACGCTCGTTGAGGTCGGCCCGGCTGATCCGGGCCGCCTCCTCGTCGGTCCACGGTCCGTGCACCTCGGCCACCAGACCGAGTACGCCGCCCAGCCCGCGCCCCGCGTCCCAGGCCTCCAGCAACTCCTTGATGGAGGCGAGGGTGTAGCCGCGGTCCAGCAGGTCGGCGATCTGCCGCAGCCGCGCCAGATGCGTGTCCCGATAGACGTTGGACCGGCCGCGGCGCTCCGGCTTCGGCAGCAGCCCGCGGTCCTGGTACGCCCGGATCGTGCGCACCGTCGCCCCGCTGTGGTGGGCCAGATCCTCGATCCGGTACTCGGCTACCGCCTGATCGGACAATCCCGGCTCCCTACGACATGGCGGCTCGGCCGACGGCGCCCGCCGCGGCCCGGGCGGCAGGTGACGCCGCCAGGTACTCGACCGCCCTGCGCAGCGAGCCCTCCTGCGAGGGATGGTACGACCGCCGGAAGGAGCGGGGTATGGCCGCGCCCGGCTCTCTCCACGTCGGCAGCAGGCCCTTGGCCGCTGCCCGGCGGTGGCCGGGCAGCGAACGTCGTGCCCGCCCGGCGAGTCCGGGGCCGTGGCGCGTCAGGCCGGCTGCGGTCCCGCCGGTCCCGTGTTCACAGCCGGGGCTCCAGCTTCGCGAACCGTCGCAGCGTGCGCGGGGCGAAGCGGGACATCCACAGCGCGCCCTTGGACTCCGGGGTCACGGGCACGACGGCCTGGTTCTTCACCACCGCGGTCAGGATCGCGTCGGCGACCTTCTCCGGCGGGAAGTTGCGCAGCCCGTACAGCCGGGAGGAACGCTCCTGGCGGCGCTTCTCCTCGGCCGCGTCCACCCCGGCGAACCGGGAGGTGGCGGTGATGTTGGTGTTGACGATGCCCGGGCAGATCGCCGAGACGCCGATCTGCCGACCGGCCAGCTCCGCGCGCAGGCACTCGCTCAGCATCAGCACCGCCGCCTTGGAGGTGCTGTAGGCGGGCAGCGTCTTGGAGGGCAGGTAGGCGGCGGCGGAGGCGGTGTTGACGATGTGGCCGCCCTGGCCGCGCTCCGCCATCTGCTTCCCGAAGATCCGGCACCCGTGGATGACGCCCCAGAGGTTGACGTCGAGGACCTTGCGCCAGTCCTCGGCGGTCGTCTCCAGGAACGCGCCCGACAGTCCGATGCCCGCGTTGTTCACCAGGACGTCGACGATCCCGTACTCGGCGGCGACCTTCGCCGCGAGCTTCTCCATCGCCTGCTCGTCACTGACGTCCACGCACTCGCCCCAGGCCTCGGCGGCGCCCACGAGCCTGGCCATCTCGGCCGTGCGCGCCGCGCCCTCCGCGTCCCGGTCCACGGCCACGACCCGGGCCCCGGCCTCGGCGAACGCGAAGGCGGTGGCTCGCCCGATGCCGCTGGCGGCGCCGGTGACCAGCACCAGCTGCCCGCCGAACCGGTCCGCGTACCGGCCGGGCGCCTGCTGCCGCGGCGCGCGAGCCGCCGGCTCCTCCCGGGCGGTCACGAACTCGGCGATCCACGCGGCCACCTGGTCCGGCCGGGTGCGGGGGATCCAGTGCCGCGCGGGCAGGGTCCGCCGCACCAGGTCCGGGGCCCACAGCCCGGTGTCGTCGTAGAGCCGCTCGGACAGGAACCCGTCCCCGGTGGGAACGATCAGCTGCACCGGGACGTGCGCGTACGCGTCGGTGCGGGGCCTGCGCATGCGGGGCCGGACGTTGTCGCGGTAGAGCCAGGCTCCGTGGGCCGCGTCCTCGGCGACCGAGCCGGTCGGGTAGGAGCTGTCCGGGAAGTTCTCCGCCCGCTGGATCAGCTTCGGCCACCGCTTGCCGAGCGGTCCGCGCCAGGCCAGCTCCGGGAGCGCCGGGGTGTGCAGCATGTAGACGTACCAGGACTTCACGGCCTGGTTCAGCAGCTGGGCGGCCCGGCGCGGGGTGGGCCGGGTCATCCGCTTCTTGATCCAGTGCCCGAAGTGGTCCAGGGAGGGGCCGGACATGGAGGTGAAGGAGGCGATCCGCCCCTCGGTCCGGGCGACCGTCGCGAACTCCCAGCCCTGGACGGACCCCCAGTCGTGGCCGACCAGGTGCACCGGGCGGTCGGGACTGACCGCGTCGGCCACCGCCAGGAAGTCGTCCGTCAGCTTCTCCAGGGTGAAGCCCCCGCGCAGCGGGCGGGGCGCCGAGGAGCGCCCGTGGCCGCGCACGTCGTACAGGACCACATGGAACCGGGCCGCGAGCCGCTCGGCGACCTCGGACCAGACCTCCTTGCTGTCGGGGTAGCCGTGGACCAGCACCACCGTCGGCCGGTCCGTCTCCCCGAGCTCGGCGACGCACAGTTCGATGCCGCCGGTGCTCACCCAGCGCTCGCGCGCCCCCGCCAGTGCCGTACCGCTGCTCATCTCGCTCATGCCGCCTTCTCCTCAGCCCAGCGCCGCACGTGCGGCAGGTCGTCGTCCAGCCAGAAAGCGCTTTCCGCGGGATCCGCGGAATCGGTGACCACGAGGATCTCCTCGAACTTCGCGCCGGTGCCCCGGAAGCCCAGGTGCGGCTCAACCGCCCACAGGCCGGGCTGCGGCGGGTGGTCGGAGAAGTGGTAGGGACTCCACAACGGGGACCAGCCCTCGCGGTGCCCGTGCAGGGCGTCCGCGGCCAGCCCCTTGAGGGACTGGGTGCCGAAACCGAACGCGGTCGGGGACCAGCGCCGCTCCCGGACCCGGTCAATTTTGTGCGCGATCACGCCGAAGGGATAGGCCCGGTGCCGGTTCGCGTACCCCTGGCGGGTCATCAGCCGCTCGACGTTCTCGTAGATCTCGCGCAGCGGGCGGCGCTCGCGGACCTGCTCCAGGATCAGGTCGCGGTGCGGCCGCAGGTCGGACATCAGCCGGTCCTGCACCGGATGGAGGCCGAGGCTGCCTGAGTATCCGATGTCGGCCGCGTACCCCCGGTGGACGGGGGCCATGTCGAGGATGAAGGGCATGCCCGGCTCCAGCCGCCGCCCCGTCGGGAAGAACTGGAGGGGGATCTTGAAGTTCGCGAAGGCGGTGCGGTCCCCGAACCAGGCGAACGGCAGGTGGAACCAGTCCCGCACACCGCGCTCGCGCAGCCAGTCGCGCTGCATCCGCGCCGCCTCGCGCTCGGTCACGCCGGGCCGGAGCTGCGCCGCCACCGTCTCGGCGCACTCGTAGGCCAGGCGCTGGACCTCCCGGAAGCCGCGCAGCTCGGCGGAGAGCCGCCCACGGTCGTGCGCGGTGCGTTGCTTGGTGTGCCCAGCCATGCCAGCCGTCCGTCCCTGTAGCCGTACGCGCCCGTAACTTGCCACTGATGAATGTGACAATGACCGGAGATCACGTCAAGGGTCGTGCACGGACCTGTGGACGAACGCGGCGCTTTCACGCCGGGCCGATTTCGGCCTTCCGTCCGTGTTCCGCCCCCCGTTCCGTCAGCCTTCCGGCAAGGTCCGTAGTCCTCAAGGCGGACAAGCGATCCCGCTCCAGGTCTGACGACCCGCGCCCCGGGCGGCACTAACGTCGTTCGCGTGACTGTCATCGCGACCGAAAGCCTGAGCAAGCGGTACCCCCGAGTGACCGCCCTCGACCGGCTCTCCCTGGACATCGGGCCCGGAGTGACCGGCCTCGTGGGCGCCAACGGAGCCGGCAAGTCCACGCTGATCAAAATCCTGCTGGGACTGTCCCCCGCCACCGAGGGCCGTGCCGCCGTGCTCGGACTCGACGTCGCCACGCACGGCGGCGCCATCCGTGAGCGCGTCGGCTACATGCCCGAGCACGACTGCCTGCCGCCCGACGTCTCCGCCACGGAGTTCGTCGTCCACATGGCGCGCATGTCCGGGCTGCCGCCGACCGCCGCCCGCGAGCGGACCGCCGACACCCTGCGCCACGTCGGGCTGTACGAGGAGCGCTACCGCCCCATCGGCGGCTACTCCACCGGTATGAAGCAGCGCGTCAAGCTGGCCCAGGCGCTCGTCCACGACCCGCAGCTGGTGCTCCTCGACGAGCCGACCAACGGCCTCGACCCGGTCGGCCGCGACGAGATGCTCGGCCTGATCCGCCGTATCCACACCGACTTCGGCATCTCCGTCCTGGTCACCTCCCACCTCCTCGGAGAGCTGGAGCGGACCTGCGACCACGTGGTCGTCGTCGACGGCGGGAAGCTGCTGCGCTCCAGCTCCACCAGCGACTTCACCCAGACCACCACCACGCTGGCGATCGAGGTCACCGACTCCGACACGCACCCGGACGGCACCGCCGCCCTGCGCCGCGCGCTCACCGCGGCGGGCATCACCCTGCACGCGGGCGAGGAGCAGGGGCTGCCCGGAGCCGGCCACATCCTTCTGGTGGAGGCCTCCGGCGAGGACACGTACGACGTGGTCCGCGACACCGTCGCCGACCTCGGGATCGGCCTGGTCCGCATGGAGCAGCGCCGCCACCACATCGCGGAGGTCTTCCGCGACAGCGACCGGGCCGCGCAGGCCGCGCAGGCCGTGCAGGCCGCGCAGGCCGTGCACGCCGCCCCGCCCGCCCCGCCCGTCCCGCAGTTCCAGACCCAGCAGAAGGGAGCCGGTTCCGATGGCGCCTGACACCTCGACCCAGATCCACAACATCGGCTACCGGTCCTACGACGGCCCGCGCCTCGGCCGCGCCTACGCCCGCACCTCCCTCTTCTCGCAGTCCCTCCGGGGCGCGTACGGACTCGGCCGCTCCGCCAAGTCCAAGGTGCTGCCGATGATCCTCTTCGCGGTGATGTGCGTGCCCGCGCTGATCATCGTCGCGGTGGCGATCGCCGTCCCCGGCTCCACCGATCTGCCGATCAAGTACACGACGTACGCCCTGACCACCCAGGTGATCATCGGGCTCTACCTCGCGTCCCAGGCACCCCAGTCGGTCTCCCGGGACCTGCGCTTCAAGACCGTGCCGCTGTACTTCTCGCGGCCCATCGAGCGGGTCGACTACGTCCTCGCCAAGTACGCGGCGATGGCCTCGGCCCTCTTCATCCTCACCGCCACGCCACTGCTGATCATGTGGATCGGCTCGCTGCTGGCGAAGTTCGACTTCGCCGACCAGACCAAGGGATTCGGGCAGGGACTGGTGTCGGTACTGCTGCTGTCGCTGCTCTTCGCGGGCCTCGGCCTGGTGATGGCCGCGCTCACCCCGCGCCGCGGGTTCGGCGTCGCCGCCGTCATCGGTCTGCTCCTCATCCCGTTCGGCGCCGTCACGGCCGTCCAGGGCGTCGCCTACGGCACCGGCCACACCGGGGCCATCGAGTGGATGGGCCTGTTCTCCCCCGTCACCCTGATCGACGGCGTGCAGACCGCCTTCCTCGGCGCGACCTCCGCCTTCCCCGGTGGTGAGGGCCCCTCCGCCGGCGTCGGCGTCGTCTACCTGCTCGTCGCCCTCGGCCTCATCGTCGGCTCGTACGCCGCCCTGATGGCCCGCTACCGGAAGGCCGGTCTGTGACCATCATCGACATCGACCACACCTCCCGCTGGTTCGGGAACGTCGTCGCGGTCAACGACGTGACCATGCGGATCGGTCCCGGAGTCACCGGCCTGCTCGGCCCCAACGGTGCCGGCAAGTCCACCCTCATCAACATGATGGGCGGCTTCCTCGCCCCCTCCACGGGCACGGTGACCCTCGACGGCGCGCCGATCTGGCGCAACGAGCAGGTCTACCGGCAGGTCGGCGTCGTCCCCGAGCGGGAGGCCATGTACGACTTCCTCACCGGCCGGGAGTTCGTCGTCGCCAACGCCGAGCTCCACGGGCTCGACGACGCGGCCGCCCAGCGGGCGCTCGCCACCGTCGAGATGGAGTACGCCCAGGACCGCAAGATCTCCACCTACTCCAAGGGCATGCGCCAGCGCGTCAAGATGGCCTCCGCGCTGGTCCACGAGCCGTCCGTGCTGCTCCTCGACGAGCCCTTCAACGGCATGGACCCGCGCCAGCGCATGCAGCTGATGGACCTGCTGCGGCGGATGGGCGACGAGGGCCGCACCGTGCTGTTCTCCTCCCACATCCTGGAGGAGGTCGAGCAGCTCGCCTCCCACATCGAGGTGGTCGTCGCCGGCCGGCACGCCGCCTCCGGCGACTTCCGCAAGATCCGCCGCCTGATGACGGACCGCCCGCACCGCTACCTCGTCCGCTCCTCCGACGACCGGGCGCTCGCCGCGGCCCTGATCGCCGACCCCTCCACGGCCGGCATCGAGGTGGACGTCAAGGAAGGCGCCCTGCGCATCCAGGCCGTCGACTTCGGACGCTTCACCGAGCTGCTGCCGCGGGTCGCCCGCGCGCACGGCATCCGGCTGCTGACGGTCTCGCCCTCGGACGAGTCCCTCGAGTCGGTCTTCTCGTACCTCGTCGCGGCCTGAAGGAGCTGGCACCCATGTACAACCCCACCGTCGCCCGGCTCACCTACCGGGCCCTCCTCGGCCGCCGCCGCGCGCTGATCCTCTTCGCGCTGCCCGCCCTGCTGATCGTCATCTCCATCGCCGTGCGCGCCTTCACCGGAGTGGACGACAAGGTGGCGGCCGACCTGCTCGGCGGCTTCGCCCTCGCCACGATGGTCCCGCTGATCGGCGTCATCGCCGGCACCGGAGCCATCGGCCCCGAGATCGACGACGGCTCGATCGTCTACCTGCTCTCCAAGCCGGTGAAGCGCCCGACGATCATCCTCACCAAGCTGATCGTGGCGATCGCCGTCACGATGGCCTTCTCGGCCATCCCCACCCTGATCGCCGGATTCATCCTCAACGGCAACGGCCAGCAGATCGCCGTCGCCTACACCGTCGCCGCGCTCGTCGCCTCGGTCGCCTACAGCGCGCTCTTCCTGCTGCTGGGCACCGTCAGCCGGCACGCGGTCGTTTTCGGCCTGGTCTACGCACTGATCTGGGAGTCCCTCTTCGGCAGCCTGGTCTCCGGAGCCAAGACCCTCAGCGTCCAGCAGTGGGCGCTGGCCCTGGCCGAGAAGGTCGCCGGACAGGGGTACGTGGACGCCAGCGTGGGTCTGCCCACCGCCGTGATCCTGCTGCTCGTGGTCACCGTCGGCGCCACCCTGTACGCCGGCCAGAAGCTGCGCCGCCTCACCCTCGCCGGCGAGGAGTAGGCCCGCCGCACCGGCCGTACCCCGTGCCCCGCCCGGCCCATCGGCCGGGCGGGGCGCCGTTTCTCACGGCATCATCGGTGCATGATCGAGCACACGGAGCCGGAGCCGTCCAGGCCCATGAGGTCGTGGATACGCACCTCGCCCGGAACCCACCTCTGGCTCCTGATCATCGCCGTGACCAGCCTGATCGTGGTGATCGCGCCCGACCGGGTGGAGCACGTCCTGCTCCACCGCAACAGCAGCAACATCCACCAGCTCGTGAAGTACCCCGTACGCGCTCTGTTCAGCAGCGCCTTCTGGATCGAGAACCCGTCCTCGCTCGCGCTCTACGCCGTGCTCTTCGAGGTCTTCCACGCCCCCGTCGAGCGCTGGCTCGGCACCCTGCGCTGGCTCGTGATCGTCGCGACCGCCCACGTCGTCGCCACCCTCGTCAGCCAGAAGGTCCTCCTGATGGCCATCCAGCACCACCGGGCGCCGCACAGCATGACCCACGTCGTGGACATCGGAGTCAGCTACGGGATCGCGGCCTCGGTCGGCGTCCTGACCTACCGGCTTCCCGGCCCCTGGCGATGGCTCTACCTGGCCGGGGCCGTGGCCTTCTTCGCGGTACCGCTCTTCACCGGCGGCACCTTCACCGACCTCGGGCACGCCATCTCGCTCGCCGTCGGCCTGCTCGCCTGGCCGCTCACCCTGCACCCGCATCCCCGTCCGGCCCCGACCGAGCCCTGACGAGCCGGGGACGTTTCACGTGAAACGCGGCTGCTGTTTCACGTGAAACATGGCCGGCGTTTCACGTGAAACACCGTCGGTCCTCCGCACAGCCCGACGAAATTCGCTGGTACGGGGCCTGCGCCCCCGGCAGAGTGAGTGGCGCGGGGAGCAACAAAAAGTCCGGGACGGCCACTTCGAGCGCGCCTCACGGCGCGGGCCGTCCCGGACCTCTCGTACGTCTGCCCCGGGCTGCTCAGGCGGCGCCCAGCAGGCGCTCCAGCACCACCGCGATGCCGTCCTCCTGGTTGGAGGTGGTCACCTCGTCGGCCACGGCCTTCAGCTCAGCATGGGCGTTGGCCATCGCGACGCCGTGCGCGGACCAGCCGAACATCGGGATGTCGTTGGGCATGTCACCGAAGGCGATCGTCTCGGCGGCCTTCACACCCAGCCGGCGGGCGGCGAGCGAGAGGCCCGTCGCCTTGCTCAGGCCCAGCGGCAGGATCTCCACTATCCCCGGACCGGCCATCACGATGTCCACCAGGCTGCCGACGGTCTCCCGCGCCACCCTGACGAGCTCGTCCTCGCCCATCCCCGGGTGCTGGATGTACAACTTGTTGAGCGGAGCCGTCCAGACGGCCGCCGTGTCCTCCAGGTATATCGCCGGCAGGCCCTCCTGCACCTGGTAGCCGGGGCCGAACAGCACCTCGCCGTCCACCCCGTCCCGGCTGGCCGCCAGGGCCAGCGGACCCACCTCGGCCTCTATCTTCGAGAGCGCGAGGCCGGCCAGCTGCCGGTCCAGCGTCACCGAGGTCAGCAGCCGGTGCGCTCCCGCGTCGTAGACCTGCGCGCCCTGCCCGCACACGGCGATCCCCTGGTAACCGAGGTCGTCGAGGACGTGCCGCGTCCAGGGCACGGCCCGGCCGGTGACGACGATGTGCGCCGCGCCCGCCGCGGTGGCCGCGGCGAGCGCTTCACGGGTGCGCTCCGAGACGGTGTCGTCGTCACGCAGCAGCGTGCCGTCGAGGTCCGTCGCGACGAGCTTGTACGGGAACGGGGCCGGGCTCACTTGGTGATCGGCTCCAGCACCTCGCGGCCGCCCAGATAAGGACGCAGCACCGGGGGCACCCGCACCGAACCGTCGGCCAGCTGGTGGTTCTCCAGGATGGCGACGATGGTGCGCGGGACGGCGCACAGGGTGCCGTTCAGCGTGGACAGCGGAGCGGTCTTCTTGCCGTCGCGGTAGCGGATCGACAGGCGGCGGGCCTGGAAGCCGTCACAGTTCGAGGCGGAGGTCAGCTCGCGGTACTTGCCCTGCGTCGGGATCCAGGCCTCACAGTCGAACTTGCGCGAGGCGGAGGAGCCCAGGTCGCCGGTGGCGACGTCGATGACCTGGAACGGCAGCTCCAGGCTGGTCAGCCACTGCTTCTCCCAGTCGAGCAGACGCTTGTGCTCGGCCTCGGCCTCCTCCGGCGCGACGTAGGAGAACATCTCGACCTTGTCGAACTGGTGGACGCGGAAGATGCCGCGCGTGTCCTTGCCGTACGTACCGGCCTCGCGACGGAAGCACGGCGAGAAGCCGGCGTAGCGCAGGGGCAGCTTGTCGGCGTCGATGATCTCGTCCATGTGGTACGCCGCGAGCGGGACCTCGGAGGTGCCGACCAGGTAGTAGTCGTCCTTCTCCAGGTGGTACACGTTCTCCGCGGCCTGGCCGAGGAAGCCGGTGCCCTCCATGGCGCGCGGACGGACCAGCGCCGGGGTGAGCATCGGGATGAAGCCGGCCTCGGTGGCCTGCGCGATGGCGGCGTTGACCAGGGCCAGCTCCAGCAGGGCGCCGACGCCGGTGAGGTAGTAGAAGCGCGAGCCCGACACCTTGGCGCCGCGCTCGACGTCGATGGCGCCCAGGGCCTCGCCGAGCTCCAGGTGGTCCTTGGGCTCGAAGCCCTCGGCACCGAAGTCGCGGATCGTGCCGTGGGTCTCGAGGACGGTGAAGTCCTCCTCGCCGCCGACCGGGACGTCGCTGTGGACGATGTTGCCGAGCCGCAGCAGGAGCTGCTTCGCGGCCTCGTCGGCCTCGTTCTGCTCCGCCTCGGCGGCCCGGACGTCCTGCTTGAGCTGTTCGGCCTTGCCCAGCAGCTCTGCGCGCTCCTCCGGGGAGGCCTTGGGGATGAGCTTGCCGAGCGACTTCTGCTCGCTCCGCAGTTCGTCGAAGCGCATGCCGGAGGACCTGCGGCGCTCATCGGCGGAGAGGAGTGCGTCGACGAGCCCGACGTCCTCTCCACGGGCGCGCTGCGAGGCGCGGACACGGTCAGGGTCTTCACGGAGCAGCCGAAGGTCAATCACCCCTCCAGGCTACCGGGCCGGGCTTCCTGGGATCACACCGATATCACGCTGCGTGTCACTATGTCCCAATTGCGGAGAATGGAAAACCCTTCCCCGGCGGCCGGATCCGGCCCCCGGCGCCCGGACGATAAAAGCGGCCCATTCCCCGAAATGGGGCACGACGCCAACGGCCGGGCGAGGCCTGAGCAGGGTCGCAGGGGCTTCCTTGTCCACAGGAATTGCCCCTGGGCCGGTCTTATCCACAGGCTGTGTGCCGGATCTGTGGACACGGAATTAGATCAATAGGGATCGGCGAGCGGTCGGGGTCGATCAGGGTTCAAACCGCCCTCACACACTCATTCGGGTGGGAATGGCTCGCTCCAAAGAGTTGATCGGTGATACGTGGGTGACGCCGTTCACCTACCGCTCCCCAGCGCGAAACCTGAGCCGCCCGGCCGATTTGTCGACCTTGTCGTGCCGACCTGTCGACTTGTCCCCAGGTCCCCATCCCGGCCTGTGGATAACTCTGTGGACAGTGGACGAAGCGCTACGGCCTGCCGTCGAGGCAACGCGTCAGCCAGTCCGAGGCCTCCGTGAAGTCGCTGTCGGAGGTTCCCGGCCGCGCGGCCCGCACCTCACTCAGAGCGACACCGGCACGCGGGTACGAGCCCAGGAAGCGCACCTGCGGGCAGGTCCGCTTCAGACCCATCAGCGCCTCGCTCACCCGGCGGTCGGAGACGTGCCCCTCGGCGTCGACGGCGAAGCAGTAGTTGCCGATGCCCTCCCCGGTCGGCCGGGACTGGATCAGCATCAGGTTCACCCCGCGCACGGCGAACTCCTGGAGGAGCTCCAGCAGCGCACCGGGGTGGTCGTCGCCGAGCCACAGGACCACCGAGGTCTTGTCGGCACCGGTCGGCGCCGCCGGCCGGGCGGGCCGGCCGACGAGCACGAAGCGGGTCTCGGCGTTCTGCGCGTCGTGGATCTCGGTGACCAGCGCCTCCAGCCCGTACGTGGCGGCGGCGAACTCCCCCGCGAAGGCGGCGTCGAAGCGGCCCTCCTGGACCAGCCGGGCGCCGTCGGCGTTCGAGGCGGCCGACTCCCACAGCGCGTCGGGCAGGTTCGCCCGCAGCCAGTTGCGCACCTGCGGCTGGGCCACGGGGTGCCCGGTGACGGTCTTGACATCCGACAGCTTGGTCCCGGGCCGCACGAGCAGCGCGAACGCGATCGGCAGCAGCACCTCGCGGTAGATCATCAGCGGCTCGCCGGAGGACAGCTCGTCGAGGGTGGCGGTGACGCCGCCCTCCACCGAGTTCTCGATCGGCACCAGCGCGGCCGCGGCCTCGCCGTTGCGCACGGCGTCCAGCGCCGCCGGGACCGACACCATCGGGACGAGCTCCCGGGTGGCTGCTTCCGGCAGAGTGCGCAGGGCGGCTTCCGTGAAAGTGCCCTCGGGACCGAGATAGGTGAAGCGGGTGGCCGACATGCGGTCAGCCTAATGCCGGGGCACCCGCCCCCGCCGGGCCGTTCACCCTTCGAGCAGGTGCTGCCCGACGTACTCCCCGGGGCGCGGACCGGGGGGAACGGCGTACAGACCGCTCGACTCGTGCCGGATGAACTCCGACAGCGCGTCGCCGCGGTCGAGCTTGCGCTGGACCGGTACGAACCCGCGCAGCGGGTCGGCCTGCCAGCAGATGAAGAGGAGTCCGGCGTCGGGGGTGCCGTCGGCGGCGATCCCGTCGTGGAAGGAGAAGGGCCGCCGGAGCATCGCGGCCCCGCCGTTCTGCTCGGGCGCCGAGATCCGGGCGTGGGCGTTGGAGGCGATGACGGGCTTGCCGTCGGGGCCGAGCTTGTCCAGGGCCGGCTTCGTGGTCTCGGTGCCGCCGGTCAGGGGGGCTCCGTCGGCCTTGGTCCGGCCGATGACCTGCTCCTGCTGGGCCGTGGACCGCTTGTCCCAGTCGTCGAGCAGCATCCGGATCCGGCGGACGACCGCGTAGGAACCCCCGGCCATCCAGGCGTGCTCCGCCGGTCCGGGGCCGGAGCCCTGTACGAAGATCCGCTTGCCGAAGTCGGCGTCGGACGGCTTCGGGTTGCCGGTGCCGTCCACCTGGCCCATCAGGTTCCGCGCGGTCATCGGGGCGGCGGTCGCGCCGGGCGAGCGGTTGAAGCCGTTCATCTGCCAGCGCACGCGGGCGGCCTCCCCGGCGTCCTTCTGTACGGCGCGCAGCGCGTGGAAGGCGACGAGCCCGTCGTCCGAGCCGATCTGGACCCACAGGTCGCCGTTGCTGCGCTGGGGGTCCAGCCGGTCGGAGGAGAAGTCCGGCAGCGGGTCGAGGGCGACCGGCCGCCGGGCGGTGAGACCGGTCCGCTCGAAGAAGGAGTGGCCGAACCCGAAGGTCACCGTCAGGGACGAGGGCCCCGCGTCCAGCGCGATGCCGCTGTCGCCGTGCGGCGCGGTCTCGCCCGCCATGAGCCGGCGCGCGGTGTCGGACCAGCGGCGCAGCAGCGCCGCGGCCTCCTTGCGCCCGGCACCGGGTGCCAGGTCGAAGGCGACGACGTGGCCCTTGGCCTGGAGCGGGGTGGTGATGCCCGCCTGGTGGTCCCCCTCGAAGGCCACCCGGGCCGCCCCGAGCGCGGCGAGGGAGCCGGCCCGGCCGGAGGTGCCCCCGGCCGGGGAGTCGGAGACCGCCGAGTGCACCAGGGCGCCGCCGGTGGCGCCGAGGGCGAGCCCGGCGGCGCCCGCGGCGCCGACGGTGCCCAGCAGCCGGCGCCGGGAGATTTCGATGTCGGGGTTGCTCGCGGTGCTGTCGGTCACGCTGTTCAGCCGATCTTCACGTTCTTCTGGACGGTCGTCTGGTCGATGTCGGAGGTGCGGACGGTCACGTCGATGCGCCAGTCGCCGGCGAGCGGCAGCTGGACCCCGGTCGCGCTCCAGTGTCCGGGAGCGTCGCGGTCCGGTGCGACCGGCAGCGGGCCGATCTCCTTGGCCTCCAGGGTGAAGGAGATCTTGATTTCGGGGAGGTCCAGCGGCTTGCCGTCGGCCCCGTCGGCCCACAGGTGCAGGGTGTTGGCGCCGACCCGGCCCGGATCGAGTTCCAGGCGGACGGAGCCCTTGCCGTTCTGGCCGCCGGTGTCGAACGGCAGGGTGATCTTGACGGCCCGGTTGGGGACGGCGGGGCCCGCGGAACTGCTGCGGCCCGTCTCCTGCTCCGCGGCGCGGCCCGGTTCGGTGCTGGTCAGGACGGTGGTCACGGCCAGCAGGACCACGGCCACGCCGGCCTCGGCGAGCACCGAGCGGCGCAGGCCCGCGCGGCCCGGATCGGCGTCCCGGACCTGCTTCTCGCGGGCCTTGTCCCGGGCGGCGCGCTGGCGGTCCAGCTGGGCCGCCCGTCGGGGGTCGGCCTCCGCGTCGGCACCCGCGCCGGAGGCAGCCGCCCCGGAAGCACCCGCCCGGGAAGCACCCGCCCCGGAAGCGGCGGTCCCGGCCGGTGTTTCACGTGAAACATCGACGGTCGGCGTTTCACGTGAAACATCGGCGCCCGCCGCCACCGCCGCGTGCTCTTCGGCGGGGACGTCGGCGTCCTCGGTGCGGTCGGCCGCACCGAGACGGCCGGTCCACTTCCGCGATACGGAGGCGATGCCGATGAGGACCGCTACCAGCCCGACCTTGATGAGGAGCAGCTGCCCGTAACTGGTGTCCGTCAGGGCCGACCAGCTGCCGAGCTGGCGCCAGGACTGGTAGATGCCGGTGGCGGCGAGCACCAGGACGCTGATGAAGGCCACCCTGGAGAACCGCCGGACGGCTTCGCGCTCGATGTCCGGCACCTTGTGCAGGGCGACCAGCAGGGCCACCAGACCGCCGAGCCAGGCGGCCACGGCCAGCAGGTGCAGGACGTCGACCGGCATGGCGATGCCGGGCTGGATGCCGGTGGAGGCGTGCTCGGCGAGGGCCCAGGTCGCGGCGATGCCGCCGGCCACGACCGTGCCGCCGATGGCGAGCCCGAAACCGAGGTCGCTCGTCTCCTCCTTCGCCTCCTTCGCCGCGTCGGCGGCGGACACGTCCCCGGAGACGTCGGCAGGGGCATCGGCGCAGACGCCGGTCCCCCCGGCCCCCTCCGTCCCCGAGGCCTTCTGGCGCCGCGCGTAGGCGCCGAAGAGCACGGCGATGAACAGGGCGGCCGCGCCGAGGAGCAGCAGCCGGGAGACGAAGGAGGCGCCGGTCTTCGTGTCCAGGACGGCCCGCAGCCCGTCGAGGTCGAAGGCGTCGGCGAACTTCCCGGAGCCGGTGTACGGGGTGCGCAGCACCAGCATCGCCAGGGTGGCGGCGGTCAGGGTGACCCAGCCGCGCACCACCAGCTTCTGCAGCGAGCGCTCGGCGGCGCCCCTGCGCCAGCACAGCAGGATGAAGGCGCCGCCGCCGACGAGGACGGTGAAGCCGGCGTAGGCGGCGTAGCGGGCGATCCCGTACGCGATGCCGACGGGCCCGCCGCCCGCCTGCTGGTCGGGCAGGGCGACGCTGGTGGCGGAGGGGGCGCCGATGGAGAAGGTGAAGGCGCCGGACACCGGGTGGCTGTCGGCGGAGACGGCCTGCCAGGCGACGGTGTAGGTGCCGTCCGGCAGGCCGGAGTGCAGGGCGGTGCCGTAGCGGATGGTCGAGCCGCTGCACATGTCCCGCAGCTCGCCGGTGTCGACGCGCTTGCCCGCCGGGTCCATGACGCGGATGGAGTCGTCACCCATGGCGACCTGCTCCGAGAAGGAGAGGGTCACCTGGGCGGGTGCCGTGGTGACCACCGCCCCGTCCTTGGGGTCGCTCGCGGTGAGTGCGGCGTGTGCCGAGGCCGGGGCGGCCGCGGCGAACAGGGTTGCCAGCAGGGCTGCGAGAACCAGCACCAGCCGCGGCAGGCGTGCCGTGGCGCGGGCGGCGCGGGCCGGGGAAGGAGCGGGGGCGGTGGCCGTCATGGCGTGTCAGTTCCTCGGTCCGTCAGTGGGCGGTGGAGTTCTGTGCGGAGTAGGTCCGTTCCTTGACGTCCAGGTCGACCTTGACCGGGTCGGCCTTCTCGAAACGCAGCTCGACGGTGATCTTGTCACCGACCTTCGGCTTGTTCTTGAGCCCCATGAACATGATGTGGCTGCCGCCCCGCTCCAGCCGGAGCTCACCGCCCGCGGGCACGTCCAGGGCCTGGACGTGCCGCATCTTCTGGTCCTTGGTCTCGTGGATCTGCAGATCGTCCGAGAGCGGGCTGGTGACGGCGGTCAGTTTGTCGGCCGTCTTCGAGCCGTTCTCGATGACCATGAAAGCGCCGGCCATCTTGTCGTCGACCGGTTCGGGCATGTAGGCCCCGCTGACGGTCAGCTGCGGCTTGCCCGACTTCCCGGAGGAGTCGGTGGAGCCGGCGGAGTCCGATGACGAGCAGCCGGATATGGCGAGCGCTGCCGTCAGGGAGAGGGCGGCGGCGAGGGTGCGGGTGGTGCGGGCGTTCACGGGTTCTCTCCCTTGACGATCTTCGGCAGGTCCTTGGTGTAGTCATCGACGGTGGTGCCCTCGCCGTAGAGGACGTAGCCCTCGTCGGTCTTGGGCGAGAAGCCGATGACCTGGGCCCCGTGCATGGAGACGACGCTGCCGTCGGCCTCCTTCTTCGGGGCCTCGATACCGATGCCGAGCGATCGTGCGGCGGCCTGGATGGTGGCGAAGTCCCCGGTCAGTCCGGTGAAGGACGGATCCTGGGCCCTGAGCCACGTGCCGAGGGAGGCGGGGGTGTCGCGTTCGGGGTCCGTGGTGACGAAGACGACCTGGAGCTTGTCCTGGGCCTCCTTGGGCAGCGACTTCCTGGCGACGGCGATGTTGCTCATCGTCAGGGGGCAGACGTCGGGGCAGTTCGTGTAGCCGAAGTAGATGAGGGTCGGCCGGCCCTTGGTCTGCTCGCGCAAGTTCCACGGCTTGCCGGTGGTGTCCGTGAGGACCAGATCCGGCTTGTCGAAGGGGCGGTCGAGGACGGTCGCGGCTCCGGCCTTGTTCTGGCCGGAGATCTGGGTGACCGAACCTGTGGTCGTGCCCGTCTCACTGCCGCAGGCGGTGAGGGCGAGCGCGGTCGCCACCGCGAGGGCGGCGACCGTCACACGTGTGGTGCGCATGGAGAGATGTCCCTGGGATCGGGGATGGTGGTGCGGACGTACGGGAAACGACGGAGCTCGCGTACGGGCTGCCGCCGTTCCGGGCGAGCCGCCGACGCCCGCCTCCGGGAGGCGGCCGCCGGCGGGCAGTGGCCGTCGCCGGGCAGCGGCCGTCGGCGGCCGTCGGCGTGAGGCGTGGTCAGGAAGCGCGGCGGCGCGAGGCGATGCCGAAGGCGAGACCGCCGAGGCCGACGACGATGCCCACGATGCCGAGCGTGCGCGCGGTCGTGTCGGAGCCGCTCGTGGCGGTGGCCTCGTCGTGCGTGTCCTTCGCGGCGCCGTCGGTGCTCTTGGCGTCGGTGGCGGGCTTCGCGGCGTCGTCGTGGCCGCCGGCGGCCTTGGCGGCCGTCAGCTTCAGCACGGGCGCCGGGGACTGCGGCTCGGGGGCACCGGCCTTGGTCTCCTCGATCCAGCGCACGACCTCGTTGTTGTCGTAGGTCTGGATGGCCTTGAAGACCATCTGGTCGGCGTTGTCGGGGAGCTTGCCGACGGAGAGCGGGAACTGCTGGAACTTGCCGGGTTCGATCTTGCCGCCGGTCCAGGTCACCTTGGTGACGGCCTCGTTGATCTGCTTGCCGTGCACGGTCAGCGGCTTGTCGAGCTTGGTCTTCTCGACGTTCACGGTCCAGCCGGGGATGTCCTGCGGCATGACGGACGTGAGCGGCTGGTCGATCGGGAAGTTGACCTCGAGCTGCGTGGTCGAGGCGTTGTCGCGCTCGTTGGGCACCTTGAAGTTGATGACCGCGTACCCGCCCTTGGCCGCCTCGCCCGCGGGCTGCACGCTGACGTGCGCGAAGGCGGGACCGGACAGGACGAGGACGGCGCCGGCGGCGAGGGCGGCGGCGAGGGACACGCGAGAGGTCTTCACGGCGGAAACACTCCAGGTAGGCAGGGTGACGTCGCTCCGCGCACGGGCGCGCGCGGAGTTCGCGGCACCGGTGCTCCCGCCGGATGTCCGGGGAATGGGGGTGCCGCGTCAGGCTGCGAGGGCGAGCGCCGTGGGCGGCCCGCGCCTGATCACCGAGTGCAGGAGCGCGTCCCGGCCGGTCGCCGGGACGCTCGCCGGGACGGTCCGCCGGGCCAGGGGGCCGCGGGCGGGCGCGCCCGGAAGTCCGGCCGCGAGGGCGCGTACGAAGGCCAGCGCGGCGCGCAGCGGACGTACGGGGTCGGCCTGGGGGGAGCGCCGGGACAGTTCGACGAGCCGGAACAGCGCGGCGTCGCCGCGGCCCAGCAGCCAGCCGGCCGCGAGCGCGGCCAGCAGGTGGCCGAGCAGCATGGCCGGGCTGAACAGCCCGATGGCGGGTTCCCCGGCGGCCCCCGCCATGTGCGCGTGGGCCATGTGGGCGTGTGCCGCGGCCTGTCCGGCCATCGCGGCCGGGTCCAGTCCGGCGGCTTCCAGGATCTGCCGGGCGTCGGCCTGACTGAGCGGTACGGAGTTGCCCCCGCACACCAGCCGGGCGGCGAGCGCCGCGAGCGAGGTGTCGGCTCCGTCTTCTGCCGGCATCGGGGCCGCGCCGTGCTGGCCGAGGCCGAACAGGGTGTGCAGTCCGAGCTGGCCGACGGTGAGTCCGGCGGCGATGCCGGGCAGCGACCGGCGGCGTCCCGCGAGGGGGGCCGCGACCGCGAAGACGCCGACGAGGGCCAGGGCCAGTGCCCACCACGGCACGGTCGCGCAGGAGGCCACCGCGTGGCCGGCTGCGGACAGCACGACGCAGAGCGCGGTGAACACCGCGGCCCGGGTCATCCGGAGGCCCGCTCCGGCGCGTGTCGTGTGGGTGGCAGTCATGGCCGGGCCATCATCGCACTGGGCCCGTGCCCTGCATACGGCAGGTGCTGGAGGGACCCTCGGGTTCCGGCCCAGGGTCAGTGCGGGAGCAGCGCGCGGTCGGCGCGGGGTCAGGACCGGCACGGCGGACGGTCAGCGTGGCGGCGCCGGGCCGGCGTCCCGCGGGCCCCTCGCATACACCGCCGCCCGGGAGCGTCGCATCGGCCGAACGAGGGCTCTGACGGCGCCCGGGGGCTTACGGTCCGCCGGGGGCGGCAATAGGTAACCGTATGAGCATCTGGTGGTCTCTCCACTTGAGGCGGGAAGCCGCGAGCGTGCCGCTCGCGCGGCGCCTGCTGCTGGGGACGATGGAGACCGCGGGGGTGGACCCGGACATCTCCTTCGACCTGTCGGTCGCCTTGACCGAGGCGTGCGCCAACGCGGTGGAGCACGGCGGCCTCGGCGGCCCCTGCGAGGGCGGCGGCGCGGATCCGCGCCCCGGCGGCAGCGGCGGCAGCGGCAACGGCAGCGGCAGCGGCGGCGACGGGCTCCCGGACGGAACCGAGGCGTACCACGTCACGGCCTATCTGGACGGGGACCGCTGCCGCATCGAGGTGACCGATTCGGGGCCGGGGTTCCCGCCCGCGACGGTCTCCCGCCCCAGACCCTCGCTGGCCGAGCACGGCCGGGGCCTGCACCTGATCGCCGAGCTCGCCGATCACGTCCGCTTCCGCAACCGGCCGGGCCGGGGCGCGGTGGTGAGCTTCGACAAGATGCTGAAGTGGCGCGACGGAGCCCTGCTGAAGGTCTCGTAACCGCAGGGGCGCCGCCCGCCGTGGCAGCCGTGGCGGTCGGCCCCGGACACGCCGGTGGGCGGGAACCGTCCCGGTCCCCGCCCACCGTCACGCAGGCACGCACGCACAGGTGCGTCCGCGCGGGTGTCAGCCCTTGAGGCGCGCCATCCACGCCTCGACCTCGTCCGACCGGCGCGGCAGCGCGGCGGAGAGGTTCCGGTTGCCGTCCTCCGTCACGACGATGTCGTCCTCGATCCGGACGCCGATGCCCCGGTACTCCTCGGGCACGGTCAGGTCGTCGGCCTGGAAGTACAGACCGGGCTCGACCGTCAGGCACATGCCCGGCGCCAGCGTGCCGTCGACGTACGCCTCGGTGCGCGCGGCGGCGCAGTCGTGGACGTCCATGCCGAGCATGTGGCCGGTGCCGTGCAGGGTCCAGCGGCGCTGCAGGCCCAGCTCCAGGACGCGCTCGACGGGGCCCTCGACCAGGCCCCACTCGACGAGCTTCTCGGCGAGCACGCGCTGCGAGGCGTCGTGGAAGTCGCGGAACTTGGCGCCCGGCTTCACCGCGGCGATGCCGGCTTCCTGGGAGGCGTACACGGCGTCGTAGATCTTGCGCTGGATCTCGCTGAACGTGCCGTTGACCGGCAGCGTGCGCGTGACGTCGGCCGTGTAGAGGGAATGCGTCTCCACACCGGCGTCGAGCAGCAGCAGGTCGCCCGAGCGGACGTCGCCGTCGTTGCGGACCCAGTGCAGGGTGCAGGCGTGCGGGCCGGCGGCGCAGATGGAGCCGTAGCCGACGTCGTTGCCCTCGACGCGGGCGCGCAGGAAGAAGGTGCCCTCGATGTAGCGCTCCGAGGTGGCCTCGGCCTTGTCGAGGACCTTCACGACGTCCTCGAAACCGCGGACGGTGGAGTCGACGGCCTTCTGCAGCTCGCCGATCTCGAAGGCGTCCTTCACGGCGCGGGCCTCGGAGAGGTAGACGCGCAGTTCCTCGTCGCGCTCGGCGGTGACCTTGTCGGTCAGCGCCTTCTCGATGACCGCGTCGTGCCCGCGGACGGCGCGGACCGGTCCCTCGGCCTCGGCGAGGGCCTCGGCGAGCTCGCGCACGTCCTTGGCGGGGATCCCGAGGAGTTGCTCGGCCTCGGTCAGGGAGTGGCGGCGGCCGACCCACAGCTCGCCCTGGCCGGACAGCCAGAACTCGCCGTTCTCGCGGTCGGAGCGGGGCAGCAGGTACACCGTGGCGGTGTGGCCCGTGGGGCCGGTGGGCTCCAGTACCAGTACGCCGTTCTCGGTCTGGTCGCCGGTGAGGTACGCGTACTCGGTCGACGCGCGGAAGGGGTACTCCGTGTCGTTCGAGCGGGTCTTCAGGCGGCCGGCCGGGATCACCAGGCGCTCGCCGGGGAAGCGCGCGGACAGCGCGGCGCGCCGCTCGGCGGTGTGGGCCGCCTGGGCGATGGGCTCCAGGCCGCGCAGCTCGGTGTCGGCCCAGCCGCTGCGCATGTTCTCGGCGAGCTCTTCGCTGACGCCCGGGTACAGCCCGTTCTTGCGCTGCTTGTGCTTCTTCTGGGGCTGCTCTTCTTCCGGGGTCTCCGGGGTGAGCTCGTCAGCCACGTCTTCTCCTCAGCCGCATCGACACGCAGGGTCCGGGTGTGTGGACCTCGTTCATCGTATGTGCGTCGGGGAGGCGCCCGGCGATGGCTGTGACATATCAGTCATACCGGGCGTCTCCATGGCCCTCAGAACCCGCCTGCCCGCTGCGTGCGGCCGGGCGCGCACCCCAGCGGGCAGCCGCCGTCAGTCGAACCGGGCCGCGAGCAGGACGATGTCCTCGGCCGGGTCCGCCCCGGTGGCGCCGAGGTCCTCCCCGGGCAGGACGGTGCGCAGGATGTGGTCGCAGAGGGCCGCCGGGTCCTCCCGGGCGCTACGGGGAACCCCCGCGGCCGCCGCGTGCAGCCGGGCGTAGGCCCGGTCCATGGGGTCACCGGTGCGCCGCAGCAGGCCGTCGGTGTAGAGCAGCACCGTTTCTCCGGATGCGGGCTCGATCTCCACGCTCGGCGCCTCCCAGCAGGCCAGCATGCCCAGCGGCGCGGAGAGGGTGGTCTCCACGTACTCGGTGCGGCGCTCGCCGATGAGCAGCGGCGGGGTGTGCCCGGCTCCGGCCAGGATGATCTTGCGGGCCGCGGGCTCGCAGTACGCGAAGAGCGCGGTGGCCGAGCGCGCGGGCTCGGTCAGGCGCAGCAGCAGCTCCAGATCGGAGAGGACCGCGACGGGGTCCTCCCCCTCCATGACGGCGTAGGCGCGCAGCGACGCCCGCAGCCGGCCCATCGCGGCGACGGCGCTCGGCCCGGAGCCGGCGACGGATCCGACGGCCAGGCCCATGGCCCCCTCGGGCAGCGGCAGGGCGTCGTACCAGTCGCCGCCGCCGCGCGGGCCGGTGTGGTGCCGGGCGGCGAGCTGGACCCCGGGGATCCGGGGCAGCCGGCTGGGCAGCAGTTCCTCGGAGACGGTGGCCAGCCGGGTGCGGGAGCGCTCCACCTCCAGCATCCGGGCCAGGTGTTCGGCGGCGTGCCGGACGTAGAGCCCGACGAGGTCGCGCTGGCGCTCGCTCGGCTCGGCCTGTTCGTCGTAGAGCCAGACGGCGGCGCCGAGCCGGCCGGTGGCGTCCGCGGTCATCGGCAGCGCGTAGCTGGCGGCGTAGCCGAGCCGGGCCGCGACCTCGCGGTGGCGGGGGTCGGTGGGGGGTTCGTGCTCCCCGGCGCCGGGCACCGCCGGGGCGGAGGCCGGTTCGGGCAGGAACTCGGAGCCGCCGTGGGCGTCGGGCAGTCCGTCGAGGATGCGGCCGTACGAGGTGGCGCTGCGCGGCACCGTCTCGATGTGACCGAGGTCCGCGCGGCCCAGACCGAGCCCGATCGTGGTGCGGGGACCGAGCCCGTCGGAGGGTTCCAGGACGACCAGTCCGCGTCGCGCGCCGACGAGGACGGCTCCGGCGCGCAGGAATTCCTGGAGGGAGGAGGCGAGGTCGGTGGCCCGCGCGAGGCGTTCGGTCAGCTCGTGCAGGGTCGTGAGGTCGGAGACCATGCCCGCCAGCCGGTCCTGGATGACGCTGCTCGCGGCAGGCGGTACGGCCTGGGCGGGGGCGGTTCGAGGGGCGGGGGAGGCGTTCGTGGACGTCGAGGTGGAAGCGGGTGTGGGCACCGCAGTGTGCGCTGAAGCTGTAACTGCCGGATCGATTCCAGCCACTTTCGGCAGATGCGGGGCGCTCATGGCGTCCGCCTTTCCACCTGGTGCGATTCGCCATATAGCATCGCAAACCCCCAGATCGTGCTGCGCCGCCATCAATGGATCCACATCTACACGCACACGAGGAGCGATGTCCAGCATTGCCCAGGCGGGAATACTGGTGTCCGTGAGACGGCGACTCACTGTTCAGCCGGGGCTAAAACTTGGCCGGAAAAAGCGGCAAGCGGACGGTTTTTGCGATCGACTGGACGGGCGTCCCAGGCGGTCCGGGTACGTAATCGGCAGTGTCCGGGGCCAGTTGACGTCTTCCGGCACCGCCGGGAACCGCCCGGCGCGGGTCGTCGTCCTTAGCGGCGGCAGCCGTTTTCGGTAGCGGCGCGGGTCGTCCGGGCGTTCCCGCCGGACCCCCGGCGGACGTTCGACGGACCAGTGAGAAAACTGCACGAACCGTGTGAACCTGCTTGCGGCGGACAGTGACGCGAAACCTGTACGTGTGGTGAGACACCGCTCACATGGTGTGATGTGGCCCTCGACGTTCAACGGAAAGGAACGAGCGCTCATGCGCGAGATCCTCGGAAGGCGTCTCCAGCGGCTCCGCGATCGCTTCAAATTCCCGCGCGCCGCCCCCTCCCGCTCCACCGCGGCGGTCCCGGCCGGCGCCGTCCCGTCCCTCCTCGACGCGGCGCTGACCTGCGCCACCGTCCACCACTGGCCCGTGCTCCCCGGCGTCGGCCGGGCCGCCGCGGACAGTGCGCGCTGCGCCTGCCCCGACCCGGACTGCGTGGTCCCCGGAGCACATCCCTTCGACCCCGGGCTGCTCGCCGCCACCGCCGACCCCCGGATGGTGACCTGGTGGTGGACCCGGCGCCCGGCGGCTCCGCTGCTGCTGGCCACCGGCGGAGCGGCGCCGTGCGCGGTGAGCCTGCCGGCCGGGGCGGCCGCGCGGGCCGTCGTACGGCTGGACGCGCAGGGGCTGCGGCTCGGGCCGGTCGTCGCCACGCCCACCCGGTGGTCCCTGCTGGTGGCCCCGTACTCGCTGGAGCGGCTCGGCGAACTCCTCTACGCCAAGGACCACGTACCGGCCTCGCTGCGCTTTCACGGCGAGGGCGGATACCTGCTGCTGCCGCCCTCCACGGCCTCCGGCGGCGGGCAGGTCCGCTGGGAACGGGAGCCCGCGGCGGGAGCCGGCGGGCTGTGGCTGCCGGAGGTCGAGGCGGTCGTGGACGCGCTCGTCGAGGCGAGCAGCGGCGCTCCCGGCGGGGGCAGCCGGCTCGCGTACTGAGTCACTCGTACGGGTGCCAGTACGACGAGTTTCCCGGGGAATTGGGCGCGGGGATCTCCGCGCCCCTTTCCCGCGTCGCTATCTTCGGCGAATGAATCTCCGCCTGATCGGTATCGGCGCCGGTGTGCTGATCATCTTGTCGCTTCCCCTGGCCGGAGCGATCGCCGGGCCGGATTTCGCCGGTCAGGGCGACGGAAAGGGCGGGGGGCTGCTCTCCTCGCTCGGCCTTTCGGACCCGTCCCGTACGTCGGACAGGGCACGGGCCGGCGCCGACCCGGCGAGCCCCGGACCGGCCCTCCAGGCCCGCACGGACTCCCGCTGCGGTCCCGAACTCCGCGCCCCGCAGGGCCTGGAGGCGCAGACCTGCGTCCTGGAGGGCGAGGGGCAGACGTGGGGCCGCAGCTACTACCGCAACACCAGCGGGCGGGCGCTGGACGCCGTACTGACGGTCATGGGGCCGGCGGGGCGCACGGTGCAGATCCGCTGCGCCGTGGCCGCGGGGGACGAGCCGGGTCTGTGCGAGACGCCGCGAGGGGAGTCGGTCGGAACCCCGGACGGCTACTCGGCTGTTGCGGAGTTTGCAGTTCCGGATGATGAAGGGCGGCTGCTGCTGCGGTCCGGGAGCAACTCACCGGCACCGCACGAGGGTTGAGCACCACCTGAAAAGCAAGGGCCCGGTCGCTGGCGACGGGGGATGCACCAGCGACCGGGCTACAAGAACGGTAACAAGAGATCGCCTGTTCGCAAATTCGATCTCTGATATTCAGACATCGATTTGCAGGCGATTAGCGGGAGTTGTGACTCCGGTCACCGCTCCCGCGGGCCTACGGGACGTCAGCTGAGCGTCACCTGACGGTTGGTGAGTCCGCCGCGCGCACGGCGCTCCTCCGTGGTCAGCGGGGTGTCCGTGGCCAGGGCCGCGGCCAGCCGCTCCGCGAGCTCGGCGGCGGGCTTCTCCACGTCCTCGGCACCGACCCCGGTGGGCAGGTCCCAGACGGGGACCATCAGGCCGTGGGCCCGGAAGGAACCCACGAGCTTCGTGCCCTCGCCGAGCGAGGAGGTGCCGGCGGCGTGCAGCCGCGCGAGGGCGTCGAGCAGCTTCTCCTCGGGGTGCGGCATGACCCAGCGCAGGTGGTTCTTCTCCGGGGTCTCGCACCAGTAGGCGGCGTCCACGGAGGTCAGCTTCACGGTCGGGATGGCGGCCGCGTTGGCGCGCTCCAGCGAAGCGGCGATCTCCGGGGAGGCGTTGCGGGCGTCCTCCGACTCCGGAATCCAGAATTCGAAGCCGCTGTGCACAACCGGCTCGAAAACGCCGTCCAGGTCCAGGAGATCCTGAAGTCGGCTGCCCTCGGCCGGCACGCGCCGGGCGGCGACCGGAGTGCCCGGCTCGGCCGCGAGCGCGCGCTCCAGGGTGTCGGCCATGTCGCGGGCCAGGTCCCCGGTGCTCGAATCGTTCTGCAGGCCGAGCAGGACGGAGCCGTCCTCGCGGCGCAGCGCCGGCCACGCCATGGGCAGGACGGTCACCAGCGTGACGGACGGGACGCCCTCGGGCAGGCCGCCCTTGAGGGTCAGCGGGATGGTGGCCGCCGGGACCAGCTCGCGCAGCGCCACCCAGTCGCACTCGCCCGGCAGCCCCTCGAACGGGCGCTGCACGTGCTCGGTGACGGCGTGCGAGGCGGCCGCGCCGTGGCAGGCCTTGTAGCGCCGCCCGGAACCGCAGGGGCAGGGCTCGCGCGCGCCCACCACCGGGATCTCCCCGTTGGTGATCTGCGGCTTCGCGGTCTTCGCGGCGGGGCGCTTCTTGGCCATCGTGGGTGTCTCCCGGTTGCGGCGGTACGGCGGTCTCTGCGGTCGCGAGCCTAGCCGTTCGTACCGCCGCATCCGGTGGGGTGCGGCCGGGAGCACCGCGGGAGCACGGTCGGCGTGCGCTCCCGGGGGGCCGTCCCCCGTGCGTCCGGGGGATCCGCTTCACGGATCCAGATCGTCGAAGGCGGCCGAGAAGTCGATCGCCGGGGCAGTGACGCGCGTAGCGAAATCGTCGTGCCGGGGCCCGCAGGCGACGATCACCCACACGGTGACCTCACCCGCCGCTCCGTCCCGGACACCCCAGTCCTGGGCCAGGGCGCTGATGATGTTCAGTCCCCGGCCGCCGTGCGCGGTCACCGAGGGGGTGGAGGGGACCGGGCGGGTCGGACCGCCGCCGTCCGTGACCTCGACCGTCAGCCGTCCCGCCTTGTCGACGCGCCAGGCGGCGCGTATCTCCCCGTCCCCGACCTCCCGCGCGCCCAGCGGCCGGCCGTGCCGGCAGGCATTGCTGAGCAGTTCGGAAAGGATCAGTACGGCATCGTCCACGACCGCGTCGGACAGACCGCCGATGCGCAGCTGCTCGCGCATGCGGTGCCTCGCCTCGCCCACGCCCGCCGGTCCATGGGCTATGTCCATGCACGACGACGTGGGCACTTCCTGTGCCATCACCAACGCCACCCCCGGAACCTCCTTAGCCCCACGCCATGGTCTGGATGCCCCAATGGCCTGGACCGGAAACCGCTCTGACGAGGCCCTCTGACGCATTCATGACCAATGAACGCGGAGCGGATGCGCCGGTGCACACCCTGTTACCCGCGGGTCGCGTGGGAAGGGTGCGCAAATCGGGACGTCAGCGTCCCAGTTGGGACAGAACCTGACGTGGCCTGTTCGTGATGATCGCTTCTACACCCAGATCCGCGCATAGCTGAACATCTTCGGGTTCGTTCACGGTCCATACGTGGACGGAGTGCCCGGCGGCCTGGAGCTTGCGGATGAAGCCGGGGTGGTTGCGCACGATGCGCATCCCGGGCCCGGCGATGCGCACCCCGGCCGGCAGCCGCCCGTCGCGCATCCGAGGGGAGATGAACTGCATGAGGTAGACGGTCGGGATCGTGGGGGCCGCCGCGCGCACCCGGTGCAGGGAGCGGGCGGAGAAGCTCATCACCCGGACCGGGTGCGGGCCGTCGGCGGGCGGGGCGTCGAGGCCGAAGCGCTTGAGGAGGAAGAGCAGACGCTCCTCCACCTGTCCGGCCCAACGGGTCGGGTGCTTCGTCTCGATCGCGAGCTGGACGGGGCGGCCGGCGTCGGACGCCAGTTCCAGCAGCCGCTCCAGGGTGAGGACGGAGGTGCGCTCGGGGTCCGCGTCCCAGTCGGGGGACTCCTCGCGGTCCTTCCACGAGCCGAAGTCGAGCGCGGCGAGCTCGGACAGCTCCAGGGCGGAGACGGCCCCGCGGCCGTTCGAGGTGCGGTTCACCCGGCGGTCGTGGACCAGGACCAGATGGCCGTCGGCCGTCAGCCGGATGTCGCATTCGAGGGCGTCGGCGCCGTCCTCGATGGCCTTGCGGTAGGCGGCCAGGGTGTGCTCGGGGGCATCCTCCGAGGCACCGCGGTGGGCAACGACCTGGATGGGGCGGGGCAGTGCGTGGGTCACCCGGTCATGGTGCCATCGAGGGGGCTTCGCGCGTCGGGGTGAGTCCTGGGGATGCGCCGGATATGTCGGAGATAAAGGATGGGGGGAGACGCACAGGTCCGGCTTACAGTGCTCTGACGGGTCATGGGAAAAGCTTCACCCTGGAACTTGTGCGGCATGTCGAACGTTCAGTCGGACCGATGCCGGGCCGGTTCAGGGCCGGCATCGCCTGATTTCCAGTGGCCTTGAAGGCCGTGTAGCCGTGTGTGACTGAGGAGAGAGCGCTGTGAGCACCGAGAACGAGGGCACCGCGGCCCCGACGCCCCCCGCGGCCCCGTCCGCACCCCCTGTGCCGGTGGCCGCCTCCGCCCCCGAGCAGGCTCCGTCGCAGCCGCCCACCGCCCCGCCGGCCCCGGCGCAGGCTCCGGCCGCGGCTCCCGCCCCGGCGCAGAACCCCGCCGCGCCCGGCGCCGAGCAGACCCAGCAGCTCCCGCCGTCCCCGGCCGGCCCCCCCGCGTACGGTCAGCCCCACGACCAGCAGCCGGGCCCATACCAGGCCTACGGCCAGACCCCGCCCCCCGCCCCGGCGGCGCACGGCGCCGAGGGCTGGCCCCCGCCGCCGCCCGCCGTGCCCGCGTACGACGGCGGCGGCGCCGGCCACGGCGGCTGGGGCGCGCCGCTGCACACCGACGGCGCCCCCGCCCCCAAGCCGAAGGGCAGGGGGGGCCTGGTCGCGGCCGTCCTCGCGGCGGCCCTCCTCGCCGGCGGCATCGGCGGCGGCGTCGGCTACTGGGCGGCGCAGCGGAGCGACAACGCCTCCGGTTCGACCACCATCACCGCCAGCACCCCCAAGGACGTCAAGCGGGACCCCGCCTCGGTCGCGGGGCTCGCCGCCTCCGCGCTGCCCAGCGTGGTCACCATCGAAGCCTCCGCCGGGGACGGCGAGGGCGGCACCGGCACCGGCTTCGTCTACGACGAACAGGGCCACATCCTCACCAACAACCACGTGGTGGCCTCCGCCGCCAACGGCGGCAAGCTCTCCGCGACCTTCTCCAACGGCAAGAAGTACGAGGCCGAGGTGATCGGCCGCGCCCAGGGCTACGACGTGGCCGTGCTCAAGCTGAAGAACCCGCCCACCGCCCTCAAGCCGCTGGCGCTCGGGGACTCGGACAAGGTCGCCGTCGGCGACTCGACCATCGCGATCGGCGCGCCCTTCGGCCTGTCCAACACGGTCACCACCGGCATCGTCAGCGCCAAGAACCGTCCGGTGGCCTCCGGCGACGGCTCCGGCGGCAAGAACTCCTACATGAGCGCCCTCCAGACGGACGCCTCGATCAACCCCGGCAACTCGGGCGGCCCGCTGCTCGACGGCCGCGGCGCGGTCATCGGCATCAACTCCGCGATCCAGTCCGCCGGGAACGGCGGCTTCGGCGGTGGCCAGGCCGGCTCGATCGGCCTCGGCTTCGCCATCCCGATCAACCAGGCCAGGAACGTCGCCGACTCCCTGATCAAGACCGGCAAGCCGGTCTACCCGGTGATCTCGGTCTCCGTGGACCTCCAGGCGAAGAGCGACGGGGCCAAGATCTCCGAGCAGGGCGCGTCCGCCAACGAGCTGGTCGACCCCAACGGCCCGGCCGGCAAGGCGGGCCTCAAGCCCGGCGACGTCATCACCGAGTTCGGCGGCCGCCAGGTCGACAGCGGTCCGACCTTGATCAGCCTGATCTGGACGTACAAGCCGGGCGACACGGTGAAGCTGACGTACCTGCGCGACGGCAAGCCGAACACGGTCGACATCACCCTCGGCTCGCGGGTCGGCGACAAGTAGCCGGCCGACGAGTAGCCGGCCGACGAGTGGTGACGGGCCCGCGCTCGACGCTGGCTTGATGGCAGGGGCCGTGGGCGGGATTCCGCCTACGGCCCCTCCCAATATCTGCTTATGCTTCGCTGGTGTTCGATTCACGGCACATACGGACATTCCATGAAGTGGTCGCGGCGGGCTCGTACTCCGCGGCCGCTCGCGTCCTGGGCTACACCCAGCCCGCGATCACCCAGCAGATGAAGGCGCTCGAACGCGCGGTCGGCACCCCGCTGTTCACCCGCGTGGGCCGGAAGATGAAGCTCACCGAGGCCGGCGAGTCCCTGGCCCGGCACGCCGAGTCCATCCTCGGCAGCCTCTCCGCCGCCGAGGCCCAGCTGAAGGCGTACACCCGGCTGCGCACCGGGCGGGTCCGGGTCTGCGGATTCCCCAGCGCCAACGTCACCCTCGTCCCGGAAGCCCTCAGCGGCCTGGCCAAGGACCACCCGGGAGTCCAGGTCGAGCTGCTGGAGGGGGAGCCGCCGGAGTCCCTGCGCCGCCTCCAGCGCGGCGAGTGCGACATCACCCTGGCCTTCACCTATCCCGGCCTGCACGAGGAGATCCCCGAGGAAGTGGCCGAGGTGCGGCTGCTGGAGGACCAGCTGACCGTGCTGCTGCCGACCGGGCACCCGCTGGCCCGGCGCCGCGCCGTGCACCTGGCCGACCTCGCCGAGGAGCGCTGGATCGCGGGCTGCCCGCGCTGCCGGGCCAACCTGCTGCACGAGTGTGCCGAGCTGGGCTTCGTCCCCGACATCAGGTTCGCCACCGACGACAACCTGGTCGTCCAGAGCCTCGTGGCGCAGGGCCTGGGTGTCGCCATGATGCCCGCGCTGGTGCTGCCCTCGCTCTCCCTCAGCCGCGTGTGCGGACGGGTGCTGGAACCCGCCGCGCGCCGGCACATCGCCGCCTACGTCTACCGCGACCACCTGCGGATCCCGGCGACGGCCGTGGTGCTCGACGAGCTGAAGCGCGTGGCCGCGAACCGGGTCGGCTGCTGAGCCCCGCAGACTGAACCCGGCGCTCCAGGCTCCGGCGCTCCGGGCTCCGGCGCTCCAGCGCTCCGGGCTCCGGCGCTCCAGCGCTCCGGGCTCCGGCGCTCCAGCGCTCCGGGCTCCGGCGCTCCAGCGACCCTCGATCCATAAGCGGAGCTTGGGAATTCAGGGCAGAACTGTCGTTGGACGTGATGGATCAGCCGACGGACGCTGCTTCCATGACCACCACCACGCAGGCCCGCACGACCGCGAGGATGGCCGCCCTCGTCAGTGAGATCCGCAAGGTCGTCGACCGGGGGCTGGCCCCCGACCTGACCGCCTACCTGGTCGGTGAACGACTCGCCCCGCACCTGGGCGCGCCCGAGCTGCTCACCCCCGAGCAGTGCGAAGGCCATCCCGACCGGTACCGGCAGCACGTCCTGCACACCGAGCCCGACGGAAGCTTCTCCGTGGTCGCCCTGGTGTGGCTGCCCGGTCAGGAGACCGCCATCCACGACCACGTCTCCTGGTGCGTGGCCGGGGTGCACGAGGGCGCGGAGAGCGAGATCCGCTACCGGCTCGCCCCCGCCATCGCCCCCGGGAGCAGTGCGCGTCTCGTGGCGACCGAGGAAGTGGTCAACGGTCAGGGCGACGTCTGTGGCTTCGCCCCGCCCGGCGACATCCACAAGGTGCGCAACTCCTGCCGTACGAAGGCGATATCCCTGCACGTCTACGGGGCCGACGTGAGCCGCCTCGGCAGCAGTGTCCGCCGCGTCTACCCGGAACCGACCGGCTGATGGCCCTCCTGAACCGCACCGCCCCGCGGCCGCCGAGGACGCCGCTGCGCGGTGTTTCACGTGAAACATCCACCTCCTGGCCCGGATTGGCCCTCGCCGCCGCCGGCACCCTGCTCGCCTGGTGCGTCCATCTGCTGATCCCGGCGGTACCGATGCTGACCGCCTCGGTGGTGCTCGGCATCGCGGCAGCCCACCTTCCAGGTCTACGGAGCACGGTGCGCGGCACCGCCCGCCCGGGCCTGTCGCTGGCCGGTCGGCGACTGATGCGCATCGGCATCGTCCTGCTGGGCCTCGGCCTCGGGCTGGACCAGGTCGCCCGCCTCGGCTGGGCGACGGTGGCGATGGTGACCGGCGTGGTCGCGGCCACCTTCTTCGGCACCGTCTGGCTCGGCCGGCGCCTTGGACTCCCGGGCGATCAGCCCCTGTTGATCGCCACCGGCTACTCGATCTGCGGGGCCTCGGCGATCGGAGCGGTCAGCGAGGTCTCCGGCAGCGACGAGGAGGACGTCGCCTCCTCGGTGGCCCTGGTCACCCTCTGCGGCACCCTCGCCATCGCCGTCCTGCCCCTACTCCAGGGCCCGTTGGGGCTCTCCGACCCGGCTTTCGGGCGCTGGGTGGGGGCGAGCGTCCATGACGTCGGCCAGGTGGTGGCGACCGCCCAGACCGCGGGCCCCGGGGCGCTGGGCGAGGCGGTCCTGGTCAAGCTGATGCGGGTGGCCCTGCTGGCTCCGCTGGTGGCGGCCGTGGCCTTCTCGATGCGGGCCCGGCGCCGTGGGGCACGCACCACCTCGGGGCGCAGGCCCGCTCCGGTCCCGCTCTTCGTGGCCGGGTTCCTGGCGGCGGCGGCGCTGCGCACCACCGGGGTGCTGCCCGACGCGCTGCTGGAGTGGGCGCACACCGCTCAGGGGCTGCTGCTGGCGGCGGCCCTGTTCGGCCTGGGCAGCGCGGTGGACCTGCCGAGGCTGGCCCGGACCGGCGGGCGCGCTGCCCTGCTGGGGCTGGGGGCCTGGGTGATGGTGGCCGGGGTCTCGTACGTCGGCGTCCTGCTCACCGTATGACCTCGCTCCCGCAGGGGAGTTGGCCATTTCCTGGCCGGAACCGACCGAACGCCCGGACTGCCTCCTGACATCTCGCGCCTCTCGTGCGACGGTGCACCCGCACAGCCGATCCGCACCGACAGCTCTTCACCCCACCCTGCCCGGGTCAGACCGGTCCGGGCACGGACGAAGGAGTCCTGCGTGAATCGTCATCGCACGGCGGCGTCCGTCCTCCTCGCCTCGGGCGCACTGCTCGCGGGGGCCCTGACGGCCGCCTCCCCCTCGGCCGCCGCGGAATCGCCCGCCTCGTTCCGGCCGTCCCACACGGCCGGCTTCTGGACGGCGGAGCGGATGCGCCGGGCCACCCCGCTGGACGTGCCGGCGGGCCCCGGCGCCACCGCCACCCGTACGGTCTCCTCCGGGGCCGCCCCGTCGGGCCCGCCGGTCCGGGTGGCGCCCACGACGGCCTCGGCCGCCGCGGCCTCCCCCGCGGCCTTCCCGCAGGCCGGCGGGGCCTGGACGGGCGGCGGAGCGATCGTGAAGACCTCGGGCCGGGTCTTCTTCACCATGGGCGACCGCACGGCCTCCTGCTCCGGCGACTCGATCACGAGCGCCAACGGCAGCACGGTCATCACCGCCGGGCACTGCGTGAAGTACCAGGGCGCCTGGCACACGAACTGGGTCTTCGTCCCGGCGTACGACAACGGGAACGCGCCCTACGGCCAGTGGCCCGCCACCAAGACTTTCGCGACCGACCAGTGGGCGGCGAGCGAGGACATGAACATGGACGTGGGCCTCGCGGTCGTCGCCCCCCTGAACGGCCAGAAGCTGAGCCAGGCCGTCGGGGCCCAGGGCATCCTCTTCAACGGCGGCTACAACAAGAAGATGTACTCCTTCGGCTTCCCCGCGGCGGCCCCGTACGACGGCACGAAGCTCGTCTACTGCAGCGGGAACAGCAACAAGGACTTCCTGCTGACCAAGGACCACGGGCTGGGCTGCAACATGACGGGCGGCTCCAGCGGCGGCCCATGGCTCCAGGACTTCAACGAGGCGACGGGCCTGGGCACCCAGGTCTCGGTGAACAGCTTCGGGTACAGCTTCCTGCCGAACCGGATGTACGGCCCCTACTTCGGCGACGAGGCGAAGGCCGCCTACGACAGGGCCCAGACCTCCTGACCCCCGCCACCCCCTCCCGCCCCGAAACACCCACCACACCCACCCCCACATCCCGGTACTCTGTACCGGCCAGGTGGGTTGCCCGAGCGGCCTAAGGGAACGGTCTTGAAAACCGTCGTGGCAGCGATGTCACCGTGGGTTCAAATCCCACACCCACCGCAGCGGAACGGCCCCTGACCAGTACGTCGGTCAGGGGCCGTGCGCGTGTGCGGGGCGCGCGCCGCCTCAAGGGGTCAGTCGTGGCGGGTCACGGCGGCGGGCTGGAGGCGCAGTTCCCGGACCTGGTAGCAGTCCGAGTGGACCGTCGCGACGACCGCGCCGCAGGCGCACGCCAGGTTGGGACCCCACTCGCCGTCCATGCCGCAGCAGTAGCCGCGCCGCATCGCGCGGTCCGGGTGGGGCTCCAGGCCGGTGCCGTCGTCCGGGTTGAGGACGAGGGTGCTGCGGGGACCGGATTCGACCAGCAGGCCGGAGGGCTCCTCCAGGACGTACGGGGGTCCGTACGGCTGCGGATCCACGGCGAACGCCCCCGGAGCCATGCGCACGATCGGGCTGTCGGTGTGACCCTGCGCGTCCGTGGGACCCGCGTCGGGGCGGTGCCACCCGGCGTCCACGTCGGGGTGCGGCAGGGGCCGCTCGGTGACCGCCCGCGTGAGCGCACGGCCGCAGCTGCGGCACTGGAAGACCGTCATCGGGACACCTCGATTCATGGCCGATTATCCGCGTTGGTTCATACGAGTGGTGTTTGTCGGAAGAACGGCGCGGGTCGTGGGGGCCCTGCGGTTGCGACCACATCATGACGAATGTATGCAGATCCGCCCGTCGGAACATTGAGAAATGAGGCATCCGTCATGACCCACCGCAGCAGCGTCACGTCGATCTGGACCACCGTCCTCGCCGCAGTCGTGGCCCTCCTGGCCGCCCTCGGATTCGGCGGCAAGGCGGCTCCGGTCGCCGCATCCGCCTCCGTCGCCACTCCGATGGTCCCCGCCGTGCGTCGGCCGGCTCCGGTGGCGCGACGGACGTGGCGGGCGATGATGCGGGGCGGTTCGCTCCCGCCGACCATCAAGCAGCGGATCCGCGCCGAGGCCCACGGCAAGTCCCCGTCCGTCCGCTGCTCGGCCACCGCTGCCGCTCTCGCCGCCGACTCGGTACGTCGTTCGGGTTCCGGTTCCGATGTGGGTGTGGGTGCGGGTGCTGGGGTGCAGGCGGGTGCAGGTCTCGGCGGCGGTGCGGAGCGGCGGCAGATGGCGCTCGCGGCGTAGTGGGTCGGCTGGAGCGGGTACGGCACCAGCAGGGAGTACGGCCCGGTCGACGCGGTCGGCAGGGACGTGGAGCAGGACGCGGAAGAGACGCAGCAGAGACGACGCAGCAGAAGCGTGAAAGAGACGTAGCAGACGTACGAGCGCAGGCGCTGGAGCCCGGTCGGTCACGGCCGTGGATCGCGCCGCGGAGTGCCCCCGGAGCGGGGCACGGTGGAATGGCCTCGGCGCACACCGGGGGCGCGCAGGGGGCGTGAAGCTCGACAGGCAGGGCCGTAGGACCGGGAGACGGCGGGGTTCCCGGACGACACGGCCCTCTTCGGCATGTCCGGGACAGGCCGGTTTGAGGGAACGATTCGCCCGTGGTGTGCCAGGGGTTCCAGCGGGGGCGCCGGCGCTGACCTGCGGCGGCCGTGGCGCGAATGAGGTTTATCCGATGTTGGTCATGCTTGCGGGGGAATAGGGGGCTGCGGGGTGGTTCGCCGGGGATTCGGTGGGCAACTCTGGTCTCGCGACGTCGTCCGCAACACGGAACGACCGAGGCGGTCGGCCAACTGCCTTGGAGATCACCCGACTTCGGTTTTCTGGAGGATTCAGACATGGCAAGCATCCGTACCGCCCGCGTCATCGCCGCCGTCGCCGCTCTCCCCCTCGCCGTGGCCCTGTTCGGCGGCGTGGCCTCGGCCGACAACGGCGCCCTCGCGAACGACGGGTCGAATGCGAGCGTCGCCGGCATCATCGGCAGTGGTGTGGGCGGCAACAACCACGGCAATTCCTCCACCTCGCAGCAGGTGGCCACCGGCTCCGGCGCCTCGAACCAGAACAACACCGCGCAGGTCAACGGCTCCGCCTTCACGGCGATCCACCAGGCCAACACGAACGTCGCGGTGGACTTCCACCCCTGGTGGTAGGCGGCCCCTGAGCCGCGCCGACCGCTGAGGGCGCCCGTACGACCGGACCGGCTGGGGTCCGGTCGGGCGGGCGCCCTTCCGCGTGCTCCGGCCCCCGGCCGGTCTCCCGACCTTGACATCGCGAGTAAATCTGACGGACAGTCAGGTCCACTCGTCCGATGACGCGATGCCGGGAGGCCAGTGCCGTGCACCTCGCCCCGTCCGAAGCCCAGTCGAGGCTGCGCGCCGAACTGCGCCAGTACTTCAGGAAGCTACTGCCGGACGGGGCGCCCGAGGACCCTGCCGCCCAGCGCGCCCTGCTGCGCCGGATCGGCGCCGACGGCCTGCTCGGCATCGGCTGGCCCGTCGAGTACGGCGGCCAAGGGCGCGGGCCGGACGAGCAGTTCGTGTTCTTCGACGAGGCCTACCGGGCCGGGGCGCCCGTCTCCATGGTCACCCTCAACACCGTCGGCCCCACCCTCATGAAGTACGGGACGAGCGAGCAGAAGGAGTACTTCCTCCCCCGCATCCTGCGCGGCGAGCTCGTCTTCGCCATCGGCTATTCGGAGCCCGGGGCCGGCACCGACCTCGCCTCGCTGCGCACCCGGGCCGTCCGTGACGGCGCGGAATGGGTGGTCGACGGGCAGAAGATCTTCACCTCCAACGCCCAGAACGCGGACTGGATCTGGCTCGCCTGCCGCACCGACCCCGAGGCCCCCAAGCACAAGGGCATCTCGATCATCCTGGTGCCCACCGACAGCCCCGGATTCGCCTGGACCCCGATCGACACGGTCGGCGGCCTCACCACCACCGCGACCTACTACGACGGCATCCGCGTCCCCTCCGGGCACCTCGTCGGCCCCGAACACGGCGGCTGGGGCCTGATCACCAACCAGCTCAACCACGAACGCGTCGCCCTCGCCGCCATCGGCATGCAGGCCGAGGACTTCTACGAGCGCGCGCGCCGGCACGTCCGCACCCCCGACCCCGCCACCGGCGAGCGCCCGGGCGACCGCCCCTGGGTGCGGGCCCGGCTGGCCGAGGCCCATGCCCGGCTGGCCGCCGTACGCCTCCTCAACTGGCGCCTGGTCCAGGACGTCGGCGCGGGCACGCTCGCCCCCGGCGACGCGAGCGGGGTGAAGTTCCTCGGCACCGAGTCCGCCGTCGAGGTGTACCGGATCTGCCAGGAGGCGGTGGGCGAGGAGGCCCTCATCAGGGGTCCCGGGGCCTTTGCGGGCGGCGAGCTGGAACGGCTGAACCGGGCCGCCCAGATCAACACCTTCGGCGGCGGGGTCAGCGAGGTCCAGCGCGAGATCGTCGCGATGATGCGGCTCGGCATGAAGGGGAGGAAGCGATGACCGGGGGACCGACGACGCCGAGGACCGGGCACACGGCCGGACACGCGGCCGGACACAGGGCCGAGGGCGCCGACGCGAGTGCGGACGCGCACGCCGCCGGGGACGCCGAAGGGGACATACGGTTCCACGCCGCCCTCCAGGCCTTCGAGGGACTCCCCGCCGCCACCGCCGGCCGGGGCAAGGACCCGGTCAACGAGCCGATGATCCGGCACTGGTGCGAGGCCCTGGGGGACACGAACCCCGCCTACACCGGGCCGGACGCCATCGCCCCGCCCACCATGCTCCAGGCCTGGACGATGGGCGGGCTCTCCGGTCACACCGGCCGCTCCGGCGCCTACGACGAACTCCTCGCGCTCCTCGACGGCGCGGGCTGCACCTCCGTCGTCGCCACCGACTGCGAGCAGGAGTACCTGCGGCCGCTGCGCCCCGGGGACACGGTGACCTTCGACGCCGTGATCGAGTCGGTCTCCCCGCGCAAGACGACCAAGCTCGGCACCGGGTACTTCGTGACCACCCGCATGGACGTCCACGCGGGCGGCCGGCTCGCCGGGACGCACCGCTTCCGCATCCTCAAGTACGCCCCCGCGGGCACGAAGGCGAAACCGCGGCCCGCGCCCGTGCCCGCGGCCGCCCCCCAGCGCCCCCGCCCCGTGATCAACCGCGACAACCAGGGCTTCTGGGACGGGGTCCGCGAGCACCGGCTGCTGATCCAGCGCTGCGCCGGCTGTGCCACCCTGCGCTTCCCCTGGCTCCCCGGCTGCAACGCCTGCGCCTCCCCCGCATGGGACACCGTCGAGGCGAGCGGCGCCGGTACGGTCTTCAGCTACGTCGTCATGCACCACCCGCCCTTCCCCGCCTTCGACCCGCCGTACGCGGTGGCCGTCGTCGAGCTCGCCGAGGGCGTCCGACTGGTCACGAACATCACCGGCGTGCCCTACGACAGGGTGCGCATCGGCCTGCCCGTCCAGCTGGAGTTCCTGCGCGTCGACGACACGCTCGAACTCCCCGTCTTCCGCGGAGAGGCGGGCTGACGTGGACTTCCACCCCACGGAGGAACAGGCCGCGGCGGCCGGACTCGCCGCCCGGATCTTCCGCGACCTGGCCACCCACGAACGCCTCGCCGCTGCGGGCACCGGCAGTGACGCCGAACTGTGGAAGGCCCTGGTCTCCGCCGGACTGACCGCCGCCGTCGAGGAGATCGGCCTCCTCGGCCTGGTCCTGCTGCTGGAGGAACAGGGCCGCACCACCGCGCAGGTCCCGTACGCCGCCACCTGCGCGTACGGCATCCTGCCGGTGGCCGCGCACGGCAGCCCCGCCCAGCGCGCCGCACTGCTGCCCGCCCTGGGCTCGGGCGAGGCCGTCGCGACCGGCGCCTTCCCGGCCCGGGGCCGCCGGATCACCGCCGCGCCCGACGGCCGGCTGACCGGCACCGCACCCGCCGTGCCCTGGCTGCGCGACGCGACGCACGTGCTCGTACCGGACGCCGACCGGGCGCTGTGGCTCGTACGGACGGACGCGCCCGGGGTGGTCACGGAGCCGGTGGAGACGACGGCCCCGTGGTCGGCGGGCCGGCTGACGCTGACCGGCGCCCCCGCGGAACGCCTCGGCGCCCCCGGCCCGTCCGGCACCACCCCCGCCCCCGCCCCGGAGGGCGGCGGTGCCTACGAGCAGGTCCTCGCCTGCGCCCGCACCGCTTTCGCGGGCCTCCAGGCGGGCGTCTGCGCGGGCTCGCTCGCCCGCGCCGTCGAGTACACCTCCACCCGCGAGCAGTTCGGGCGGCCGCTCTCCACCAACCAGGGGGTCATGCTGCGGGCGGCCGACGCGTACATGGACACCGAGGCGATCCGGGTCACCGCCTACGAGGCCGCCTGGCGCATCGACGAGGGGCTCGACTCGCGCGCACACGCCCTCACGGCCGCCTGGTGGGCCTCGGAGGCGGGCAAGAGGGTCGTCCACACGGGCCAGCACCTGCACGGCGGCATGGGCGCCGACCTGGAGCACCCCGTCCACCGGCACTTCCTGTGGGGGCGCCAGCTGGACGCCTACCTGGGCTCCGGCAGTGAACTGCTGGCCGAGCTGGGCGACGCCCTCGCCGCAGCCGAGGACGAGGAGGAGAGCGCATGAACGTCGGCGACGCACTGCCCCCGCTGGAGATCCCCATCACCCGCACGCTGATCGTCGCGGGCGCCATCGCCTCCCGCGACTACCAGGACGTGCACCACGACGCGGAACTCGCCCGCGAGAAGGGCTCCCCGGACATCTTCATGAACATCCTGACCACGAACGGCCTGGTCGGCCGGTACGTCACCGACCGGCTCGGCCCGCGCACCGTGCTGCGCAAGGTCGCGATCCGCCTCGGCGCGCCCAACCACCCGGGCGACACGATGACGCTCACCGGCACCGTCACCGCCCTCGACGGGGACACCGCCGAGATCCGGATCGTCGGCGCCAACTCCGTCGGCCACCACGTCACGGGCACCGTGACCGTCACCCTGGGGGCCGGCGCATGAGCGTCCGTACCCGCGACACCCTCGGCGGCCGCGCCGCCATCGCCGGGATCGGCGCGACCGAGTTCTCCAAGGACTCGGGCCGCAGCGAGCTCAAGCTCGCCGTCGAAGCGGTCCACGCCGCCCTCGACGACGCCGGGCTGACCCCCGCCGACGTCGACGGCATGGTCACCTTCACGATGGACACCAGCCCCGAGATCACGGTCGCCCAGGCGGCCGGCATCGGGGAGCTCTCCTTCTTCTCGCGCATCCACTACGGGGGCGGCGCGGCCTGCGCCACCGTCCAGCAGGCAGCCCTCGCCGTCGCCACCGGGGTGGCCGAGGTGGTGGTCTGCTACCGCGCCTTCAACGAGCGCTCCGGCCGGCGCTTCGGCTCCGGGGTGCAGCAGCGCGAGCCCTCGGCGGAGGGCGCGGCGCTCGGCTGGTCCCTGCCCTGGGGCCTGCTCACCCCGGCGTCCTGGGTGGCGATGGCCGCCCAGCGCTACCTGCACGCCCACCGCCTGACCCCCGAGGCCTTCGGCCACGTGGCGGTGACCGGCCGGCGGCACGCGGCGAACAACCCGGCCGCGTATTTCCACGGCAAGCCCATCACCCTCGCCGACCACGCGGCCTCCCGCTGGATCGTGGAGCCGCTGCGGCTGCTGGACTGCTGCCAGGAGACGGACGGCGGCCAGGCCCTCGTCGTCACCACCGCCGAACGGGCCCGGGACCTGCGCCGGCGGCCCGCCGTGATCACCGCTGCCGCCCAGGGGGCCGGCCGCCGCCAGGAGGCGATGACCTCCTTCTACCGCGACGACCTCACCGGCCTCCCGGAGATGGACGTCGTCGCCCGCCAGCTCTGGCGCACCAGCGGGCTGCGGCCCGCGGACATCGACGTCGCCATCCTCTACGACCACTTCTCCCCCTTCGTGCTCATGCAGCTGGAGGAGTTCGGCTTCTGCGGCCCGGGCGAGGCCGCGGACTTCGTCGCCGCCGACGCGCTGCCGCTCAACACGCACGGCGGCCAGCTCGGCGAGGCCTACCTGCACGGCATGAACGGCATCGCCGAGGCCGTCCGCCAGCTTCGGGGCACGTCCGTCAACCAGGTCCCCGGCACGGAACACGTCCTGGTCACCGCCGGGACGGGGGTCCCGACCTCCGGCCTGGTCCTGGGCGCCGACACCTGACCGCCCGCCCCGGCATCCGCCCCGGCACCCGCCCCGGCATCCGCCCCCCGCACACACCGGCGCCCCACCCGTGGTCCCGGTCCGCGCCCGCCCCTCCACCTACAGGAGGTGGGACGCGGCCCGGGCCTACAACCTGAGACGGACCCGCCTTCGGCACCTGCGGCCGATCCCACGGGCGCCGTCCGCTCCTAGCGTGGAGCCATGACCACGCCCGTGTGCACCCACGCCTCGAACCCGACGCCGTACCCGTCGTTCTCGGCGTACGTCCGGACCCGGGGCTCGGTCCTGATGCGCACGGCGCGGTCGCTGACCGCCAACCCCTGTGATGCCGAGGACCTGCTCCAGACGGCCCTCACCAAGACCTACGTCGCCTGGGACCGCATCGAGGACCACCGGGCCCTGGACGGCTACGTCCGGCGGGCCCTGGTCAACACCCGGACCTCCCAGTGGCGCAAGCGCAAGGTCGACGAGTTCGCCTGCGACGAGCTCCCGGAGAGCGAGCAGCCGCCCGCCTCCGACCCGGCCGAGGCGCAGGCACTGCGCGACGCGATGTGGCGCGCGGTGACCCGGCTGCCCGACCGGCAGCGGGCCATGGTGGTGCTGCGCTACTACGAGGACCTCAGCGAGGCGCAGACCGCCGAGCTGCTCGGCGTCTCGGTCGGCACGGTCAAGAGCGCCGTCTCCCGGGCGCTCGGCAAACTCCGCGAGGACCCGGAACTGACCCCGGTGCGCTGACCCGCCCGCGGCCCGGCGCCCCCCGGCGCCCGCTCCGAGCGCCTCGTTTCACGTGAAACATCGACGTCCCCGCCGCGTCGTTTCACGTGAAACATCGACCGGCCCACAGTGATCCGCCCCGCGGTTTGTACCCCCGGGTAGTGACATGCCGAGCGGTATGTGCACAGAATCGGCAGCATCCGACAGCCGCCGCAGCGCCGCAGCGCTCACCGGGAGGACGCTTTGCTGAGCACCATGCAGGACGTACCACTCCTCGTCACCCGCATACTGCAGCACGGGATGACGATCCACGGGAAGTCCCAGGTCACGACCTGGACCGGGGAGGCCGAGCCGCACCGCCGCAGCTTCGCCGAGATCGGTACCCGCGCCACCCGCCTCGCCGGCGCCCTCCGCGACGAGCTCGGTGTCCGCCAGGAGGACCGCGTCGCGACCCTCATGTGGAACAACGCCGAGCATGTGGAGGCGTACTTCGCGATCCCGTCCATGGGCGCGGTCCTGCACACGCTCAACCTGCGGCTGCCTCCCGAGCAGCTGGTCTTCATCGTCAACCACGCGGCCGACCGGGTGGTGCTGGTCAACGGCACCCTGCTGCCGCTCCTGGCGCCGCTGCTGCCGCACCTGCCGACCGTCGAGCACGTCGTGGTCGCGGGCATCGGCGACCGCTCCGTCCTCGACGGGCTCGACGTACGCGTGCACGAGTACGAGGAGCTGCTGGAGGGCCGCTCCGACCACTACGACTGGCCCGAGCTGGACGAGCGCCAGGCAGCGGCCATGTGCTACACCTCCGGCACCACCGGGGACCCCAAGGGCGTGCTCTACTCCCACCGTTCGATCTACCTGCACTCCATGCAGGTCAACATGACCGAGTCGATGGGCCTGACCGCCAAGGACACCAGCCTGGTCGTGGTCCCCCAGTTCCACGTGAACGCCTGGGGCCTGCCGCACGCCACCTTCATGACCGGCATCAACCTGCTGATGCCGGACCGGTTCCTGCAGCCCGCCCCGCTCGCCGAGATGATCGAGCGGGAGAAGCCCACGCACGCCGCCGCCGTCCCCACCATCTGGCAGGGGCTGCTGGCCGAGGTCACCGCCCACCCGCGCGACCTGACCTCGATGAAGCAGGTCACCATCGGCGGCGCGGCCTGTCCGCCCTCCCTGATGGAGGCCTACGACAAGCTCGGCGTCCGGCTGTGCCACGCCTGGGGCATGACGGAAACCTCCCCGCTGGGCACCATGGCCCACCCGCCGGCCGGTCTGAGCGCCGAGCAGGAGTGGCCGTACCGGATCACCCAGGGCCGCTTCCCGGCGGGCGTCGAGGCCCGCCTCGTCGGCCCGGGCGGCGACCTGCTGCCCTGGGACGGGGAGTCCGCGGGCGAGCTGGAGGTGCGCGGCAACTGGATCGCGGGCGCCTACTACGGCGGCGCGGCCGGGGAACCCGTACGGCCCGACGACAAGTTCAGCGCGGACGGCTGGCTCAAGACCGGCGACGTCGGCGTGATCAGCCCCGACGGCTACCTCACGCTCACCGACCGGGCCAAGGACGTCATCAAATCGGGCGGTGAATGGATCTCCAGCGTGGAGCTGGAGAACGCCCTGATGGCCCACCCCGAGGTCGCCGAGGCGGCGGTCGTCGCCGTCCCCGACGAGAAGTGGGGCGAGCGCCCGCTGGCCACGGTGGTGCTCAAGGAGGGCGCCACGGTGGACTACGCGGGGCTGCGTGCGTTCCTGGGAGCGTCGATCGCCAAGTGGCAGCTGCCGGAGCGCTGGACGATCGTGACGGCGGTGCCGAAGACGAGCGTCGGCAAGTTCGACAAGAAGGTGATCCGCAAGCAGTACGCCGAAGGCGCCCTGGACGTCACCACCCTGGGCTGATCAGCCGCGCGTGAGCCAGGGCCGCAGCAGCTTGCTGACCGCGGGCATGGCCACGTAGGTCATCAGGGTGCTGAAGACCACCGCGAAGGCGGCGGTCCGCAGGACGAAGTTCACGTCGACCAGGTACGGCCCGAGCACCGCGTTGCCCGCCAGCGAGATCGGGAAGATGGCCAGCCCCGAGCTGATCGCCATCTTCCAGCGCGGCGGCGCGGGCCGGGTCGTACCCGGCTTGGCGAACCAGGTCTCCATGCCCTGCAGTTCGCGCCGGGCTATCTCGGTGTGGTGGTGGCCGAGGCAGTTGGAGAACCACTCGGCCCGCTGCGGGGAGTCCTGCCAGTGCCGGAACGCCGCCTGGTCGCGGAAGCGGTGGACCAGGAACCACGGACCGCCGTCCGCCGCCGGCCGGAAGAGCCCGTACCCGAGGTGGCCGGGGAAACCCGCGGCCGTCTCCAGGATCCCCTGGGCCCAGGCCTCGAAGTCCTCCTCGTGCCCGGGCTCCACCTGCCGCGCGATCAGCAGGTTCACCTCTCCGCTGTCGGCGGGGACGGTCTGCTCGGACGTGTTGGTGATGGCCATCGGGCCAGGATGGCTAGTTGGTCCCGATCTTGGCCAGCAGGTCCACGATGCGGCCCTGCACGTCCGCCGTCGTGGCCCGTTCGGCGAGGAACAGCACGCTCTCGCCGGAGGCCAGCCGGGGCAGGTGGGCCGCTTCGATCCCGGTGGCCGTGTACACCACCAGGGGGGTGCGGTTCAGCTGCCCGTTGGCCCGCAGCCAGTCCACGATGCCGGCCCGGCGGCGCCGTACCTGCATCAGGTCCATGACCACCAGGTTGGGCCGCATCCGGGTGGCCAGCTCCACCGCGTCGGTGTCGGCGCCCGCCCGCGCGACCTGGAGGCCGCGCCGCTCCAGGGCGGCGGTCAGCGCGGTCGCGATCTCGTCGTGCTCCTCGATCAGCAGGACCCGGGAGGGGTGCTGTTCGCTGTCGCGGGGCGCGAGCGCCTTGAGCAGCACCGCCGGATCGGCCCCGTACGCCGCCTCGCGCGTGGCGTGCCCCAGCCCGGCCGTCACCAGGACGGGGACCTCGGCGGCCACGGCGGCCTGGCGCAGGGACTGCAGGGCGGTGCGGGTGATCGGCCCGGTCAGCGGGTCGACGAACAGCGCGGCGGGGAACGCGGCGATCTGCGCGTCCACCTCCTCGCGGGAGTGCACGATCACCGGACGGTAGCCGCGGTCGCTCAGCGCCTGCTGGGTCTGTGCGTCCGGCGCGGGCCACACCAGCAGCCGGCGCGGGTTGTCGAGCGGCTCGGGCGGCAGCTCGTCGTCCACGGGACGCGGTACGGGCCGGTTGACCACCTCGACGGCCCCGCCGGGTCCGTCCAGCGGCTCGGGGCCCTCGGCGGAGCCCGCCTCGGGGGCGCCTATGGCGAAGGCACGCCCCTGGGGGGCCGGTTCGGAGAGCCTGCGGCGACGGCCGGAGCCGGAACCGCCGCCGTTCGTGGCGCCGGCGTCGAGGCTGATGCCCTGGCCCAGGGTGCCGAGGGCGCGCACGCTGATCGGCTGCGCGGCGCCCGCCGGGGCGTCACCGGGCTGCCGGGCGGCGGGAACGGCGGCGTGGCCGGCGCCGTCGCTGTCCTCGGGGGCGGTCCGGGCCGCCGGAACGGGCCACGCCGGGGTCGCGGGCAGCGCGCGCCGCCGCCCGGTCGGCGGTACGGCTTCCGCGCCGGCGGAGGCGGCGACGGGCCCGGCGGCGGGAGCCGAAGGGGGCTGCGGGGCGGCCGGTTCGGCGGCCACGGGCGAGCCGAGCACCCGGCGTGCCCGGCGTCCGCCCGGCCCCTCGGAGTCCCCGTCGCCCTCACCGGCACCGGGGCCGGCGACGGCCTTCACGGCACCCGGAGCGGGGGCGGAAGCAGGCCCGGAAGCAGCACCGGAAGCGGGAACGGGGCCGGAAGCCGGAGCGGGCGGGGCGACCGGCACCGCGGCGGCCGGCTGCGGCGGCCCGGCGGGCAGCGCGAAGCCGCCCTCGGGCGCGATCGGCCGCTGCGCCGCGGGAGCCCCCGGCCCGGGCGGCGCGGCCGCGGCCCCCAGGGCCCGGCGGCGTCCGGCCGGATGCTCGGTCACCGGCACCGGGGGCACCGCCGGTACGGGCGGCAGCGCGGGCATGGCGGTCCCCTGCGGGGGCACGGGCCGCCCGGCCCCGGGCCGCACCGGCCCGAGCGCGGCTTCGCTGCCGTCGCCGTCCCGGCCCCGCCTGCGCCCGGTGCCCAGCCCGGCCGGGTTCACCGGGGACTGTGCGAGTTCGGCCGGCCCGGAGGGGACGTCGGCGGGGGCGCCGTCGGCTCGGCGCCGCCCGGACGGCAGCGCCAGCGCGCCCCCGCCCCCGGGGGCCCTCGCCGCGTCCGCCTCGTCGTCCAGGAACGCGTCCACCCCGCGCCGGGCCCGCCGGCCGCCGGGACCGGCCGCGGGACCGCCTCCGCCGGAAGGCCGCTCGCCGGAGCCGCCCGGGGCGCCACCGTCCGCGTCGGGCTCGGGCTCCGGGTCCGGCTCCGGCAGGGTCACCGTCCCGGCTCCGGAGCCGAGCGGCAGTTCCAGTACGTACGCCCCGCCGGGCGCGCCCGGCACCTCCACCGTCTGCAGGACCCCGCCGTGCGCGGCGACGATGCCCCGCACGATCGGTTCGTGCACCGGGTCGCCGCCCTCGTACGGGCCGCGCACCTCGATCCGTACGACGTCACCGCGCTGTGCGGCGGCCACCACGATCGTGGAGTCCATGTAGCCGCTGCCCTGGGGGGTCTTGCCGGTGGCGTCGACCCCGGCGACGTCCGCGACCAGGTGCGCGAGGGCCGTCGCGATGTGCCGCGCGTCCACCTCGGCCTCGATGGTCGGGGCGTGCACGGCGAACTGGGCGCGGCCGGGGCCGATCAGCTCGACGGCGCCGTCGATCCCGGCCGCGACGACCGTGTTGATCAGGACGTTCTTCTTGCGGAGCTTCTCGGTGCCCGCGTCGAGGCGCTGGTAGCCGAGCACGTTGTCCACCAGCGTGGTCATCCGCGAGTAGCCGGCGGCCAGGTGGTGCAGCAGCTGGTTGGCCTCGGGCCACAGCTGTCCCGCGTCATCGGCGGCCAGCGTGGCCAGTTCCCCGCGCAGTTCCTCCAGCGGGCCGCGCAGGGACTCGCCGAGGACGGCGAGCAGCTGGGCGTGGCGCGCCGCGAGGGCGTCGTAGGGGCGGCGGTCGGTGAAGGTCATGACGGCGCCGACGAGCAGCTCCCCGTCCCGTACGGGCGAGGTGGTCAGGTCGACGGCGACGGGCTGACCGGCCTTGTTCCACAGCACCTGGCCGCGGACCCGGTGCTTGCGCCCGCTGCGCAGGGTGTCGGCGAGCGGGGACTCGTCGAAGGGGAAGGGGGAGCCGTCGGCGCGCGAGTGCTGGACGAGGCCGTGCAGCTCGCGGTTGCCGAGGTCGGTGGCGCGGTAGCCGAGGATCTGCGCGGCGGCGGGGTTGACGAGGACGACCCGGCCGTCGGTGTCCGTGCCCACGACGCCCTCGGCGGCGGCGCGCAGGATCATCTCGGTCTGCCGCTGCGAGCGGGCCAGCTCGGCCTCGGTGTCCACGGTTTCGGAGAGGTCCCGCACGACGAGCATCAGCAGTTCGTCGCCGGTGTAGGCGGGCTGGGGTTCGCGGTAGGCGTCACGGCCGTCGAGGTGGGCGGCGGTGACCTCGACGGGGAACTCGCTGCCGTCGGTGCGGCGCGCGGTCATCCGCTTGGGCCGGGCGCGGCCCTCCTCGTCGTCGCCGGGCCGGCGCATCGATCCGGGGATCAGCTTGGAGTCGAACTCCGGCAGCAGGTCCAGCACGCCGCGGCCGACGAGACCCGTGCCGGGACTCTCCATGACCTCCAGCGCGATCGAATTCGCGTTGACGACCGTGCCGTTGGCGTTGACGAGCAACAGCGCGTCCGGGAGTGCGTCGAGTATTGCTGCGAGGCGAGCAGCGCCTCGGGATGGCCTGCTGCTCACGACGAGCTTCCTCCCTGACCACGACTACCGGCATGTCACGGGAGGAGTCTAAGGGCACCGCTCCGCGGGGAGGTGGCGGAGGAACGGAGGAATCCGTGCATCCGCCACATCCGCCCAGGTCAGGAACGCGCACTCGGAAGCACAGGTTCCAGGTCGTTCCACCGGCTGATGTCGCATCCGTTCCTCCGCCGGAACGTGCTGTCCACCTTCTGTCCGTGCCAGGTTCCCGTGACGCGGGCGGTGGCGCGGCCGCCGTCCTGGAAGGTGCACAGCTGCCGCTTGGGCTCGGGCGCGAAGGGATCCTTCCCCTCCTTGGCGAACTGCTCCAGCCGGGCGCAGGCCTTCTCGGCCTCCGGGTGGTCGCCGCCGACGGGGCGGCACTCCAGCCGGTACTCGCCGTCGACCAGGCGGTTGCCGGTGTCGGAGACGGTGACGGTGAGGCGGTCGGGGGAGGCGGACAGCAGTCGCCCCAGCGGCAGTGGTGGCAGCGGTCCGGCGGCCGCGGCGGCCAGGGCGGAGGTGACGGCGAAGGCGGCGAGACGCAGCATGGGGCACTCCAGGTCGTCCGTACGTCGTACGCCTCACCAACGAGGAGCACGCCCCGACGTTGCGTGGGCTTTGGGTGGGCTTAAGGCTTTGCCCTGCGGCCCCGGCTGCTTGTACCGTGGGAGCGGATTGGTGACCGGCCCCGCGCCTGTGTCATCATCTGCACGCACCTTCGTACGCGAGGGTGTGCTGGAGGCGTCGCCTAGTCCGGTCTATGGCGCCGCACTGCTAATGCGGTTTGGGGCTTACACCCCATCGAGGGTTCAAATCCCTCCGCCTCCGCACTCACGAAGCCCCGGTCCTCACGGACCGGGGCTTCGGTGCGTTCCGGGTCCCTGCGACCGGCCGGCTCCGGCCGAGTGGTTTCGAAGGCCCCCCGATGGGTAACCAAACCGGCCCCAAGCCCGGCGCGACCCCGCCGCGCGACCCACGTGGACGATCTTCATCTGAATCGTTTTCGCAGGTCAGATGGGTTGGACCTAATGGATTTCGCGTCCCGCCGAGGTCCATGTATTGTTGTTCTCGCAAGGCCAACGGGGCGCAAAACCCCGGGAAGCCCAAGCACTCGTAGCTTAACGGATAGAGCATCTGACTACGGATCAGAAGGTTGCAGGTTCGAATCCTGCCGAGTGCACAGCCGAAGAGGCCCCCCGGTTCACCGGGGGGCCTCTTGCGTTGTCTTGATGTTCCCCTGGCTAGCCTTCGCGGGACCGGTCGGTCTTTTCGTACCTTCGAAGGGGGACTCCATGGGTCTGTTCGGGAACGCGCACCACATCGATGCCGGCACCGCGCAGCGGGACTTCGCGCGGTTGCTCGGGAACGGGGAGCAGGTCCACGCCGCGTACCTGTTGATCCGGGACACGATCCTGTTCACCGACCGGCGGCTGGTGCTGGTCGACAAGCAGGGGCTCACCGGGAAGAAGGTCGAGTACCACTCCATCCCGTACCGGAGCATCACGCACTTCTCCGTGGAGACGGCCGGGCACTTCGATCTCGACGCCGAGCTGAAGATCTGGATATCCGGCACGCCGGAGCCGATCGGGAAGACCTTCACCAAGGGCGTGGACATCTACGAGGTGCAGGCGATCCTCACGCAGTTCGTCGCCCGGTAGGCCGGTCTCGCCGAATTCTGTTCGGCGCTATCTCGGTATTGCAGGATCCGGTACCGTCTTGGCAAGAGCAGCCGGGGCCCTGGGAGGAACACCGCGTGGACGACATCGACCGGGCGCTCGTGCGGCGCCTCCAGCAGGACGCGGGCCAGTCCTACGCGGCGCTGGGCGCGGCCGTGGGGCTCTCGGCCGGGGCCACCCACGAGCGCGTCCGCAAGCTGCGCGAGCGCGGGGTCATCCGGCGGACCACCGTCGAGGTGGACCCGGCCGCGGTGGGCAGCGGGGTGCTCGCCTACGTGATGGTCGACTCCCGCAGCTGGCTGGGGGACTCCCGGGAGGCCTTCGAGGCCATCGCCGAGATCCAGGAGGCGCACGTCATCGCGGGCAGCGCCGCCGTCCTCGTCAAGGTCCGCACCGCCACCACCCGGCAGCTCCAGGACGTCCTGCGGCGCCTGTACGCCATCGACGGCGTCAGTGGCACCCAGGCCACCGTCGTCCTGGACACCTTCTTCGAACGGCCCCTCCCGCTGTGACCTGGCGGAGCACGGGACTGCGCTGGACCGACGGCCGCCCCGTCATGGGCTGGCAGGGCGGCCCGCCGGGCCACGAGAGCACCAGCCGCCTCGTGTACGGGACCCGGCTGGCCTTCACCGTGGGCGAGGGGCGGCGCTGCCTCGGGGTGTGGCGGGCCGGGAAGCGGACCCCGTGTCCGACGGAGCGGACCGTGCCGGGCCGCACGGGCAGCGCCCAGTGTCCCGAGTGCGCCCGCCTGGACCGGTCCTTCTCGGTGGCCGCCGACACCCATGCCGCCGACCCGCGCACCTACCGGGTCTACCTGGCGTGGTTCGGGCCCGGGATGGTCAAGGTCGGCATCACCGCCGAGGAGCGCGGCCCGGCCCGGCTGCTGGAGCAGGGGGCGGTGACCTGGGCCTGGCTGGGGCGCGGGCCGCTCATGGCCGCGCGCCGCACCGAGGAGCTGCTGCGCGCCGCCCTCGGGGTGCCGGACCGGATCGCGTACGTCCGCAAGCGCGCCGTACGGGGACACCTGCCGCCGGCGCCGGAGCGGGCGCGGGAGGTCGCCGGGCTGCACGCGCGGGCCGCCGCACTGTCCGGCTGGCCGGAGTCGCTGGAGCGGGTCGCGTGCGGGATCACCGACCACGCGGCGGTGTTCTGGCCCGACGGGCTGCCCGCCCCGGCCCGGGTGGTCACCGAGCTGGTGCCCGGCGGGAGCATCGCGGGCGGCCTCGTCGCCGCGGCCGGGCCGGACCTGCACTTCGCGGACGGGCTCGTGGTGGACACCCGCCTCATGGCCGGCTGGGGACTGGGCGTGGCGGCCGCGGACACGGTCACCGACGTGCCGCTCGCGCCGGTGCCCCCGGTGCTTCCCGGGGCGGAACAGGACGGGTTGTTCTGACCGCTCGACCGTTCTGACCGTTCTGCCCGTTCTGGCCGCGGGATCAGGACGTGGATCCTGATCCCCCTGCCCTTCCACCGCTGTTCGTGGTGGACACGCGAGGGGCCGACCGCCGAGGGTGGGGACATGAGCACGCAGCCCGCTGGGGCATCCGAACCGCCCGGTGTCACGGCTTCGACCACCACGGCTGACGCGGTCCGCGCCTTCCGGGAACGGCTGGACCTGCCCGGACTGGTCGACGTCCACACGCACTTCATGCCCGCCCGGGTCATGGAGAAGGTCTGGGACTACTTCGACGCCGTCGGCCCGCTCACCGGCGTCGCCTGGCCCATCACCTACCGGCACGAGGAGGAGCAGCGGGTCGCGCTGCTGCGGGAGTTCGGGGTCCGTGCCTTCACCTCGATGGTCTACCCGCACAAGCCCGGCATGGCCGCCTGGCTCAACTCCTGGGCCGCGGACTTCGCCGCCCGCACCCCCGACTGCCTGCCCACCGCCACCTTCTTCCCGGAGCCCGACGCCCCGGCCTACGTCCGGCAGGCCGTGGCGGGCGGGGCCCGCGTCTTCAAGGCGCACGTCCAGGTCGGCGGTTACGACCCGAACGACGAGCGGCTCGACGCGGTGTGGGGGCTGCTCGCCGAGGCCGCGGTCCCCACCGTGATCCACTGCGGCTCGGGTCCGGTCGCGGGCAAGCACACCGGCCCGGGCCCCGTCGCCCGGCTGCTGGAGCGCCACCCGGGCCTGCCGCTGATCGTCGCCCACATGGGGATGCCCGAGTACGCCGATTTCCTCGACCTCGCCGACCGCCACCCCGGCGTCCGCCTCGACACCACGATGGTCTTCACCGACTTCGCGGAACGGCTGAGCGGCTTTCCGCCCGGCGCGCTCGGACGGCTCGCGGACCTCGGCGACCGGATCCTGCTCGGCACCGACTTCCCGAACATCCCCTACCCGTACGAGCACCAGCTGGAGGCCCTCGAACGCCTCGGCCTCGGCGACGACTGGCTGCGGGCCGTCTGCCACGACAACGGCGCCCGGCTGTTCGGCCTCACCGGACCGCCCGGCCCTCCCGGACTGCCCGGCCCTTCCGCCCCTCGCACCCCTCGCACCCCCTGAAGACGTTTCTCAGGAGATTCACAGGAAGGGGCAAGAACGCTCTCAGAGGCGGCGGCCAGCGTGAGGGCATGACTGCGACGACCACCTCCCACGCGTCCACGTCCACCGGCTCCCCGACGGCCCTGGTACGGCCCGACGGCGGACCCTGCCGGGTCCTCGTCGTCGACGACGAGGCCTCCCTGTCCGAGCTGCTGTCGATGGCCCTGCGCTACGAGGGCTGCGAGGTCCGCAGCGCCGGGGACGGGGCCGGCGCCGTCCGCGCCGCCCGGGAGTTCCGCCCCGACGTGGTGGTCCTGGACATCATGCTCCCCGACATGGACGGTCTGGCCGTCCTCGGACAGCTGCGCCGCGAGATCCCGCAGGTCCCGGTGCTCTTCCTGACCGCGAAGGACTCCGTCGAGGACCGGATCGCCGGGCTGACGGCGGGCGGCGACGACTACGTCACCAAGCCCTTCAGCCTGGAGGAGGTCGTCGCCCGGCTGCGCGGCCTCGTCCGCCGCTCCGGCGCCGCCCAGGCCGCCCGCGGCGGCTCGGTGCTGGCCGTCGGCGACCTGCGGCTGGACGAGGACAGCCACGAGGTGGTCCGCGGCGGCCAGGAGGTCCACCTCACCGCCACCGAGTTCGAGCTGCTGCGCTACCTCATGCGCAACCCCCGCCGGGTCCTCAGCAAGGCGCAGATCCTCGACCGGGTCTGGTCCTACGACTTCGGCGGCCAGGCCAACGTCGTCGAGCTGTACATCTCCTACCTCCGCCGCAAGCTGGAGGCGGGCACCGGCCTGCCCCCGATGATCCACACCCGCCGCGGCGCCGGCTACCTGATCAAGCCGGCCGACTAGTGGCCCCGCGCCCGCCCCGGCTCCCCGGCCGCCCCTGGTCCCTGCGGACCCGGCTCGTCGTCTCGGCGGTGGCCCTGATCGCCGTGGTGGGCGCGGCCATCGGCACCGTCACCACCCTCGCGCTGCGCTCGTACCTGGTCGACCGGCTCGACGAACAGCTCGGCGTCTCCGTGGACATGGCCACCCGGGGCCCCGGCGCCGGGAAGGCCTCCCGCGAGAACAGCCTCGGCTTCGTCCTGGCCCCCGGAAACCCGACCGGCACCGCCGGGATCCGCCTCGACCCCGACGGCAAGGTGCTCGCCTCCGGCCTCAGCTCCTCCGGCGACGGATCGCCCCTCGACCACGTCCGCCCCCTCTCCCAGGGCCAGACCGACGCCCTGCTCGCCGTCGCCCGCCAGAGCGCGCACGGCCGCCCCGGGCCCGTCGAGGCGGAACTCCCCGGACTCGGCGGCTACCGGGTGCGCACCTCCCCCGACGGCGGCCTGGTCCTCGCCACCCCGCTGCGCGACGTCGACCGTACGGTGGGCACCCTCGTCGGGGTCGAGGTCTGCGTCACCCTCGCCGGGCTGATCGCCGCCTCCCTCGCCGGTCAGGCCCTGATCGGGGTGGCCCTGCGCCCGCTGCGCCGGGTCGCCGCGACCGCAACCCGCGTCTCCGAACTCCCCCTGCACAGCGGCGAACCCGCCCTCCACGAGCGGGTCCCCGATGCCGAGGCCGACCCCCGCACCGAGGTGGGCCAGGTCGGCGCCGCCCTCAACCGGATGCTGGGCCACGTCTCCTCCGCGCTCACCGCCCGCCAGCACAGCGAGATGCGGGTCCGCCAGTTCGTCGCCGACGCCAGCCACGAGCTGCGCACCCCGCTCGCCTCCATCCGCGGGTACGCCGAACTGACCCGCCGGGGACGGGAGGAGACCGGCCCCGACACCCGGCACGCCCTGGGCCGGATCGAGTCCGAGGCCACCCGCATGACCGGCCTCGTCGAAGACCTGCTGCTCCTCGCCCGGCTCGACGCGGGCCGCCCGCTCACCACCGGCGCCACCGACACCGACCTCGCACCGCTCGTCGTCGACGCCGTCAGCGACGCCCGGGCCGCCGGCCCCGGACACCACTGGCGCCTCGACCTCCCCGCCGAACCCGCGACGGTCCGCGCCGATCCGGCCCGGATCCAGCAGGTCCTGGTCAACCTCCTCGCCAACGCCCGCACCCACACCCCGCCCGGCACCACCGTCACGGCCCACGTTTCACGTGAAACATCCGCCGTCCGGCTGCGGATCGAGGACGACGGCCCGGGTATCGCCCCCGGACTGCTGCCCCACGTCTTCGAGCGCTTCGCCCGCGGGGACGCCTCCCGCTCCCGCGCGGCCGGATCCACCGGCCTCGGCCTCGCCATCGTGCAGGCCGTCGTCGTCGCGCACGGCGGCCGGGTCGACGTACGCAGTGAGCCCGGGCGGACCGCCTTCGAGGTCCTGCTGCCCCTCGCCGTCGGCCCGTCGCCGGACTCACAGAGGGGCCACAGGCTCACCACACAGCCGTGACAGGGCGCCCCGCGAGGGTCGGAGCATGTCAACCGACGCCTGCCCCGGGGCTCTTCCGGCCCGGGCGCCCCTCGCGCCACTGCCCGGCGTGCCCGTACTCGACGTGGTCATCCCGGTCTTCAACGAAGAGGAGGACCTCGGCCCCTGCGTGCGCCGCCTGCACGCCCACCTCACCCGCACCTTCCCCTACCCCTTCCGCATCACCATCGCCGACAACGCGAGCACCGACCGCACCCCCGAGGTCGCGGCCGCCCTCGCCACCGCGCTCCCCGAGGTACGGGGCACACGGCTGGAGGAGAAGGGCCGCGGCCGCGCCCTGCGCACCGTGTGGAGCGACTCGGAGGCACCCGTCCTCGCGTACATGGACGTGGACCTCTCCACCGACCTGAACGCACTGCTGCCGCTGGTGGCCCCGCTCATCTCCGGCCACTCCGACCTGGCCATCGGCACCCGGCTGGCCCGCTCCGCGCGGGTGGTGCGGGGCGCGAAGCGGGAGTTCGTCTCCCGCGCGTACAACCTGCTGCTGCGCTCCTCGCTCGCCGCCCGGTTCAGCGACGCCCAGTGCGGGTTCAAGGCCATCCGCCGCGAGGTCGCCCAGGAGCTGCTGCCCCTGGTGGAGGACTCCGGCTGGTTCTTCGACACCGAGCTGCTGGTGCTCGCCGAGCGGGCCGGGCTGCGGATCCACGAGGTGCCGGTGGACTGGGTCGACGACCCCGACTCCAGCGTCCACCTCGTGCGCACCGCCACCGAGGACCTCAAGGGGGTCTGGCGGGTGGGCCGGGCCCTGGCCGTCGGGGCGCTCCCGCTCGACCGGCTCGTCCGCCCCTTCGGGGACGACCCGCGCGACCGCGTCGCCCTGCCCGGGGTGCCGCGCGGGCTGGCCCGGCAGCTGCTCGGGTTCTGCGCCGTCGGCGTCCTGAGCACCCTGCTCTACCTGCTGCTCTACTCCGCCCTGCGGGGCGCGGCGGGCCCCCAGGCGGCGAACGCGGCCGCGCTGCTGCTGTGCGCCGTCGCCAACACCGCCGCCAACCGCCGGCTCACCTTCGGGGTGCGCGGGCGGGCCCGGGCGGTGCGCCACCAGGCCCAGGGGCTCGTGGTGTTCGGCATCGGACTGGCCCTGACCAGCGGTTCGCTCGCCGCGCTGGGAGCGGCCGGCGCCGAACCGGCCCACAGCACCGAACTGGCCGTCCTGATCACCGCCAACCTCGCGGCCACCGTGCTGCGCTTCCTGCTCTTCCGCGCCTGGGTCTTCCCCGAGCGCACCTCCCCCACGACCGAGGAGGGTCCGTGACCACGGCCGCGCTCCCGCTCTTCCCGCCCGCCGCCCCGCTGCCCGCCGCCGTCCGCCGCGCGGACCCCCGGCCCCGCTGGGAACGGCCCGCGTACACCGTCCTGCTGCTGGCCACCGCCCTGCTCCTGCTGTGGAACCTGGGCTCCTCCGGCTACGCGAACTCCTTCTACTCCGCCGCCGTCCAGGCCGGCTCCGAGAGCTGGAAGGCCTTCTTCTTCGGCTCCTCCGACGCCGGGAACTCGATCACCGTCGACAAACCCCCGGCCGCCCTGTGGCCGATGGCCCTGTCGGTCCGGCTCTTCGGGCTCGGCTCCTGGCAGATCCTCGTGCCGCAGGCCCTGATGGGCGTCGCCACCACCGCCGTCCTGTACGCGGCCGTCCGCCGCCAGTTCGGCGCGGCGGCCGCCCTGCTGAGTGGAACCGCCTTCGCGCTGACACCCGTCGCCGCGCTGATGTTCCGGTTCAACAACCCCGACGCCCTGCTCACCCTGCTGCTCACCGTCACGGTGTACTGCGTACTGCGCGCCCTGGAGGGGGCGCACACCCGGTGGCTGGTCTGGGCCGGTGTCGCGGTCGGGTTCGGCTTCCTGACCAAGACCCTCCAGGCGTTCGTGATCCTGCCGCCGCTCGCCGTCCTCTACGCCGTCTGCGCGCCGACGCGGCTGCGCCGCCGGCTGGGGCAGCTGCTGGCGGCCGGGCTGGCCGCGGTGCTGGCCGGCGGCTGGTGGGTTGCGGTGGTGGAGCTGTGGCCCGCCGCCTCCCGGCCGTACATCGGCGGCTCGCAGAACAACTCCTTCCTGGAGCTGACCCTCGGCTACAACGGCCTCGGCCGGATCAGCGGCAACGAGACGGGCAGCGTCGGCGGCGGGGCGGCCCGAGGCGGCGGCCCCGGCGGCGCCGGGGGCGGCGGCTGGGGGGAGACCGGCATCGACCGGCTGTTCTCGGCCAACATCGGCGGCCAGATCTCCTGGCTGCTGCCCGCCGCCCTGGTGTTCCTGGTGGCCGGACTGGTGGTGACCTGGCGGGCCCGGCGGGCCACCGACTCGCTGGAGGGGATGGCCCGCGCGGCCTTCGTCGCCTGGGGCGGGTCCCTGCTGATCACCGCCGTGGTGTTCAGCTGGATGCAGGGCATCTTCCACGAGTACTACACCGTCGCGCTGGCCCCCTTCGTGGCGGCGCTGGCCGGTATGGGCGTGGCCGTGCTCTGGGAGGAACGCGGCGGGCGGGCCGCCGCGCTCACCCTGTCCGCAACGCTCGCCCTGACCGCGTGGTGGGCCTACGTCCTGCTCGGCCGGGCCACCGGGTACCTGCCGTGGCTGCGCTGGACGGTGCTGGCGGCCGGTCTGGCCGCGGCGGCCGCACTGCCGTTCGCCGCCCGGCTGGGCCACCGGGCGCTGCTCGCGGTGGCCGCCCTCGGGCTGGGCGCGGCGCTGGCGGGGCCGTTCGCGTACTGCCTGACCACCGTCGCCTCCGGGCACACGGGTTCCATCGTGACGGCCGGTCCGGCGGTGGCGGGCGGCCATGGCGGCCCGGGCGGCTTCCGGGGCCCGGGCGGCACACCGGGCCGCTTCGGCCCCGGCGGGGAGGGCGCACCGCGAGGGCTACCGCAGGGCGCACCGCAGGGCATGCCCCGCGGCACGGGAGCGACCGCACGACCGGGTGGCCCCGCCGCACCCGCCGCACCCGGCGGCCTCGGCGGCCGGGGCGGCCCGGGCGCCGGCGGTGGCACGGGCGGTCCCGGCGGGCTGCTGGGCGGCACCCGGGTCGGCGCCGCCGCGACGGCCGCGCTGCGCACCGACTCCTCCCGCTACACCTGGGCGGCGGCGGCCATCGGCAGCCAGAACGCGGCGAGTTACCAGCTGGCCTCGGGCGCGCCGGTGATGCCGATCGGCGGGTTCAACGGGAGCGACCCCTCCCCGACGCCGGAGCGCTTCCGGGAGTACGTGAAGGCGGGGCGGATCCACTGGTTCATCGCCTCGGGCACCGGCGGGGCGCGCGAGGGCGGCGGCGGGCCGGGCGGGGCCGTGGGCAGCGCCATCGAGGCCTGGGTGAAGGGGGCGTTCGAGGCCACCACCATCGACGGGGTCACCTTCTACGACCTGACGGCTCCTTCGGCCGGCTCGTCCTGATCCCGCTGGGACGGGCGGTCAACCCCCTAGCATCAAGAGGGCGGACCGGGCATTCCGGGCTGATCCCCTTGTGGCGAGGAGGGTGCCTCCATGGCGACCGAGGCCGATCCGGGCGGGACCAGGACCAGTGTGTGGCTGGCTGCCGGGCCCGCCGCCCACGCCAGACGCCGCAGCGAGGCACCGTCGGGGCTGGACCGGGAGCGGATCACCGCCGCCACCGTGCGCCTCCTCGACGCGGAGGGGCTGCACCGGTTCTCCATGCGGCGCCTGGCCTCCCAGCTCGGGGTGACCGCGATGTCCCTCTACTGGTACGTGGACACCAAGCACGACCTGCTCGAACTGGCCCTGGACAGTGCCCTGGGCCAGCAGCGGCTGCCCTCCGGACCGCCCCCGGAGGAGGGCTGGCCGGGCCGGCTGCGCAGTCTGGCGCGCGGGTACCGGAGGCTGTTGGCGGAGCATCCGTGGGTGGCCCCGCTGAGCGTGGCCTACCCGAACATCGGCCCGCACGCGCGGGCCTTCGACGCCGCCCTCCAGCGGCTGCTGGACGCCACCGGCCTGGCGGATCCCGGCCGGACCGGCGCGCACCTGGCGGTCTCGCAGTTCCTGCACGGCTGCGCCGCGACGGCCCGGCGGGCGCCCGAGGCGGACTTCGGCCTGGCCCTCGACGTCCTGATCGCGGGGATCGAGGCCAAGGCCCGGGCCAGAGCCGGTGGCGGCGGGCCGGGCCGCAGCCCTCGGTGACGGGGGCGGACGGCGGAAGGACGCGGGGACGGGACACGTTCGTGCCTCGTCCCCGCGTCCTTCCGGTCCGCCGGTCCTGCGTCGCCTACGGGGCCGGGACCTTCGTGGTGGCGGTCTCCGTGACCTGGGCCGGGAGTTCGGTGGAGCCCTCGGCGGCCGGTGCGTGGGCGGCCGGCCTCGACTTCAGGGCGACCTCCTTGATGAAGACCACCAGCACCAGGGCGAGCAGCGCGAACGGCGCGGCGTAGAGGAAGACGTCGCCGACGCCGTGCCCGTACGCGGACTCGATGACCGTGCGGAACGGCGCGGGCAGCTTGTCGAGGTCGGGGATGCCCCCGCCGGCGGTGCCGCCGTGGCCCATGGCGGCGGCCTTCGGGCCGAGCTCGGCCAGTCCGTCCTTGACATAGTGGGTGACCCGGTTGGCCATGACCGCGCCGAGCGCGGAGACGCCCACGGCGCCGCCGAGCGAGCGGAAGAAGGTGACGACCGAGCTGGCGGCACCGAGGTCCTCGGGGGCCACCTGGTTCTGGGTGGCGAGGACCAGGTTCTGCATCATCATGCCGAGACCGAGGCCGGTCAGCGCCATGAAGACCGCGATGTGCCAGTACGCGGTGTCGTGGCGCAGGGTGCCCAGCAGTCCGAGTCCGGCGGTCAGCAGGACGCCGCCGGCGACCAGCCACGCCTTCCACCGGCCGGTCTTGGTGATGATCTGGCCGGAGACCGTCGAGGAGACGAAGAGGCCGCCGATCATCGGGATGGTGAGGATGCCCGACATGCTGGGGGACTCGCCGCGGGCCAGCTGGAAGTACTGGCTGAAGAAGACCGTGCCGGAGAACATCGCGATGCCGACGAAGAGCGAGGCGGCCGAGGCCAGGCTGATGGTCTTGTTGCGGAAGAGGCGCAGCGGAATGATCGGGTCGCTCGCACGGGACTCGACGAGCAGGAAGAGCAGACCGAGCGCCACGGCGCCGCCGACCATGGCCGCGGTCTGCCAGGAGAGCCAGTCGTACGAGGTCCCCGCCTGGGTGACCCAGATCAGCAGCAGGGACACGGCCCCGCTGATCAGGAAGGCGCCGAGCCAGTCGACCTTGACCTCGCGGCGGACCACCGGGAGCCGCAGGGTCTTCTGGAGGACGATCAGCGCGATCACGGCGAAGGGCACGCCGACGTAGAAGCACCAGCGCCAGCCGAGCCACGCGGTGTCGGTGATGACGCCGCCGAGGAGCGGGCCGCCGACGGTGCCGACGGCGAAGACCGCGCCGAGGTAGCCGCTGTAACGGCCGCGCTCGCGCGGGGAGATCATCGCGGCCATCACGATCTGGGCGAGGGCGGAGAGGCCGCCGACGCCGATGCCCTGGACGACGCGGCAGGCGATGAGCGTGCCGGTGTTCTGGGACAGGCCCGCCACGACGGATCCGAGGACGTAGATGACCAGGGATATCTGGACGAGCAGCTTCTTGCTGAAGAGGTCGGAGAGCTTGCCCCAGAGCGGGGTGGCGGCCGTCATCGACAGCAGGGCGGCGGTGACGACCCAGGTGTAGGAGGACTGGGTGCCGCCGAGGTCGCTGATGATCTTGGGCAGGGCGTTGGAGACGATCGTGGAGGACAGGATCGCCACGAACATGCCGAGCATGAGCCCGGACAGCGCCTTCATGATCTGGGCGTGGGTCATGGGCGCGCCGTCGGACGTGGTCTCCGGCCGGCCGCCTCCCCGCACACCGTGGGGTGTGGTCGTAGCCATGGGTTTCCTTTTGTCTAGAAGCTCGATCGGAGTCGGGCCAGCAGGGTGTTGAGTGCGTCGATGTCTTCGGGGGACCAGCCGGTGAGCGCCTTCTCCAGCGCGTCCGTGTAGCGGGCGCCCAGTTCGGTGAGCACCGCGCGGCCCGCGGCGGTGAGGCGCAGGATCCGGCAGCGGCCGTCTCCGGGGTCGGTCTCCCGGTCGATCCAGCCACGGGCCGCCAGATGGGCGACGTGCCGGCTCGACACCGAGATGTCGACGGCCATGAACTCGGTCAGGCGGCTCAGCCTCATCTCGCCGTGCCGGTCGAGCACGGTGAGGACGGCGGCCGCGCCGGGCGGGCAGTCCGGGGGCAGGATCCGGGCCAGGTCGCGCTTGACCGCACCGACCCCGGTGAGCTGGCGGGCCAGCTCCTCGTACCGGGTGGTGCTCCGCGCCGTCCGTGTGGTCACCGGACCGTCTCCCATCTCGTTGCTTGGGGCAACCATAGGAGCGAATGGTTGCTACAGGCAAATTAATCCGGGGGGTCCGCCGGTAAAGGAATCGGAAAAGCCGTTAGGGTCCTGAGCCATGGCTGCGAACCACAACTCACCTGAGCCCGAGGGCACCTACGACCCCGCGGGCAGCACACAGATGTTCCGGGCGTTCGTGGAGGAGGCCGAACCGGCCCGCACCCCGTCCGTGCCGGGCGCGCGGCGGCGCGCGAAGGAGTCCTCCGGTTCCAGGCGCGGCGTGGGCGTGGCGCTGGCCGTCGCGCTGGTCCTGGTGCTGGGGGCCGCCGTGTGGATGGTCGTCGGCTGACCGGCTGACCGGCTGACCGGCTGACCGGCCGGGCCTCAGCTCCAGGTGGCCGTGACGTTCCGGGTGTCCACGTGCATGCCCAGGGGGACCCGCCAGGACTCCACGCAGACCGTGTAGGTCTGCGTCTTCGACGTGCCCCCGGCGATCGGGGCGGGCAGCGGCTGACTGGTGGTGATCGTGGCCCAGTCGACGCCGAGGGCGCCGATGATGTGGGTCGCGAAGCCGACCGTGCCCGAACGGGCCGCGGTGCCGCCGGTGTTGGTGAACGTCACCGTGACGCGCTCGCACCAGCGTTCGGACGTGGCCGCGCGGGCCGGGGTGCCGAGTGTGATCCGGGCCGCGGTGGCGGGCGGCGGCGGGGGCGGCGGAGTACCCGGCTTCGTGCCGGGCGCGCTGGGAGTGCCGGGAGTGGCCGGGGTGCCCGGTGTGCCGCCCGAACCGGAGCCGCCCGAGCCGCCCGAGCCGCCCGAGCCGCCCGAACCCGAGCCGCCCGAGCCGCCCGAGCCGCCCGAGCCGCCCGAACCCGAGCCGCCCGAGCCGCCCGCGCCCCCGGAGGGGTCCGGCGTGGTCGGGGTGCCCGGAGCCGGCGGGGTGCCGGGGGGTGCCGCGGAGCCGCCGGGGCCGGTGGCCGTCCCTCCGCCCGGGGCGGAGCCCGCACCGGGCCCGGACCCCGGTGCGCCGGGCGACGTAGAAGACGGAGAAGGCGTGGAGGCCGTCGAAGCCTCGGCGGCCGACGCGGCCGGGGGCAGGGTCTGGAACTCGACCCGCTCCTGGGGTGCCACGTTCTGCCCCGCGCCCCGTTCGGGGCCGGGGCCGGCCGCGCCCACGGCGACGTAGCCGTCCCGGGCCGGTCCACCGCAGCCGGTGAGGGCGGCGGCGGCCGTGCCGCACAGGGCGAGGGTCAGGGCGAGCGTGGTGCGGGATCCCGTTCGCATCGCGCCAGTTTTCCTGACGTCATGTCAAATGTGAACCCCGCGGTGCCGCTCCGGCTCACTCCCCGATGAGGCCCACGCGCAGTTGCGCCAGCGTGCGCGTCAGCAGCCGGGAGACGTGCATCTGGGAGATGCCGACCTCCTCGCCGATCTGCGACTGGGTCATGTTCGCGAAGAAGCGCAGCATGATGATCTGCCGCTCCCGGGGCGGGAGTTTGGCCAGCAGCGGCTTCAGGGACTCCCGGTACTCGACACCCTCCAGCGCGGTGTCCTCGTACCCGAGACGGTCCGCGAGGGAGCCCTCGCCGCCCTCGTCCTCCGGGGAGGGCGAGTCGAGCGAGGAGGCCGTGTAGGCGTTGCCGACGGCGAGCCCGTCGACCACCTCCTCCTCGGAGACGCCGAGCACGGCGGCCAGCTCCGGCACGGTCGGGGACCGGTCCAGCTTCTGGGCGAGCTCGTCGCTGGCCTTCGTCAGCGCCAGGCGCAGTTCCTGGAGCCGGCGCGGGACGCGGACGGACCAGGAAGTGTCTCGAAAGAATCGTTTGATCTCGCCCACGACGGTCGGCATCGCGAACGTCGGGAACTCCACGCCGCGTTCGCAGTCGAACCGGTCGATCGCCTTGATCAGGCCGATGGTGCCGACCTGGACGATGTCCTCCATCGGCTCGTTGCGACTGCGGAACCGGGCCGCCGCGTAACGCACCAGCGGCAGGTTCAGCTCGATCAGGGTGTCGCGTACGTACGTTCGGTCGGGGCTGTCCGCGTCCAGGGCGGCGAGTCGCTGGAAGAGGGTGCGGGAGAGGGTGCGGGTGTCGATGGCTTCCGAGCGGTCGGACACTGCCGGAGTCTCGCGCTTGACGAGCGTGAGCACCTTGGAGCTGCCCTGGTCTACGGACATGCCACCCCCTTGAGGTCGCGGACGGTCGCGTTCTCTGCGCGCCCGTCGGAGGAACGCAGCCTCCACCTGAATACCGGAGGCGGGGCTGCGGCAAACGCGGTTCCAGCAGAATGTCACATGTCGGCAACACGCTGTAGCGTCATGTCGACAAGTATCTCCAGTGACAGACGGCCGACCGAGCGGAATGAGCCGGTTCTGTAGGGAAACGCGGGAGCGCCTCCACCCGATCCGGTTAGGCCTCGATCCTGTTTGCGGATCTCAGACGGGCGAAGCTCCGGGCGAGCAGCCGCGACACGTGCATCTGGGAGACCCCCAGCTCGGCGCTGATCTGCGACTGGGTGAGGTTGTTGTAGTACCGCAGCAGCAGGATCCGCTGCTCCCGTTCGGGCAGCTGGACCAGCAGGTGGCGGACGAGGTCACGGTGTTCGACGCCGGCCAGCTCGGGGTCCTCGTACCCGAGCCGGTCGAGCAGGCCGGGCATGCCGTCGCCCTCCTGGGCGGCTTCGAGCGAGGTCGCGTGGTAGCTGCGGCCGGCCTCGATGCAGGACAGCACCTCGTCCTCGCCGATCCGCAGCCGCTCGGCGATCTCGGCGGTGGTCGGGGTCCGGCCGTGGAGGGTGGTGAGGTCCTCGGTGGCGGCGTTGACCTGCACCCACAGCTCGTGGAGGCGGCGCGGGACGTGGACGGTGCGGACGTTGTCCCGGAAGTACCGCTTGATCTCGCCGACGACCGTCGGCATGGCGAAGGTGGGGAACTGGACCCCGCGCTCCGGGTCGAACCGGTCGATGGCGTTGATCAGGCCGATGGTGCCGACCTGGACGACGTCCTCCATCGGCTCGTTGCGGCTGCGGAAGCGGGCCGCCGCGTACCGCACCAGCGGAAGGTTCGCCTCGATGAGGGCCCCGCGCACCCGGTCGTGCTCGCTGGTGCCCGGCTGCAGCCCCTTCAGCTGGCCGAAGAGGACCTGGGTCAGGGCCCGGGTGTCCGCACCCCGGCCCTGAGGTCTCGGCGGCACCGGTGGCGCCTGGGGGGCCGGGGGCTCCTCGTGCTGCTCCTGGCGGGGCTCCTGCCGGGGCGCGAGCGCGTGCGGCGGGGGTTCCTGCTGGGACTCCTGCTGGGGTGGCACCTGAGGCGCAGTACTGGCCGGCACGGTCACGCCACCCCTTCAGTCAACTATCCGTCAAAAGCGGTCATAGCATCACAAGACATGTGCACTGTGTGCAAGCACCGTATAACCACGTGTTGAGGGCAACTTCTGCATATGTGGGCAATTTGCTCGAATGGCGGGAATGCAAAAGACCCCCCATCCGTCGGAGTGGGGGGCGGGAAGTCCGGAAACCGCTTCAGCGTACGGGTTCAGTTCACCAGTTCGGTGATGAACTCGCCGATACCGGAGGCCGCATCCGATATGCCCTGGAAGCCTATTCCCACCATCTCGGCGGCCCGCTTCGGCTGGGTGATGATCACGAAGAGGACGAACACGGTGAGGACGCCCGTGATGAGCTTCTTGGTGTCCATGAACGGTGTCGGCCTCCCCAACCGGCTACTGCAAAGTCGGTGGAGTCTAACCGGTCAAGTTCTGGCACTCACCTGCCCTTTAAGGACCAATGACCCGGGGGGACGGGTCCTTTGCCGCTGGGTGCCGGGTTGCGGACAGCGCAGGATTGAGGAGAGCCCACCGGTTCTGGCAGGAAATCGGTGGGTGAGGGACAGGACCTCACTGCGGGGTCCGAGCCGCAAGCTTCCCCCCTGACTGCGGCTCGGGCTGGCAGGTTCCGTCCTCACCGGGGGAAGTGGCTTGTCCCCCCGATGCCACTTCCCCCGTCCCCCACGTCGAAGGTCCCGACTCCGGTCGGGGCCTTCTTCGCGTGATGGGTCCGTGCGCCCCGGTCGTCCGTACGCCCGTCCGGTCCTCCGGTACGGGAGCTATTCGATGGCCCCGGCCAGGTCGGCGATGGGCTGGACGGGTGCGATCACGGGCGCGAGCTGGTTCGGCAGCTCCATCAGCTGGTTGAGCTGGTTGGCACCCGCGCTGACCTTCGAGCCGATCTCCTGGACGGACCGCGGCTGGGCGCCCGCCGGCATGTCCGGGGTGGCGGTCGGCAGGTCCGGGAGGGTGAGGGGGGCGATGCCCGCGGCGGAGGCGGCGGGTGCGGCGAAGCCCGCGGCGGCCCCCGCGAGGGCGATGGCGGCGAGGATGCGCTGGGTCTTGTTCATGCCGTGACAACGGCCGAGCCGTCGGCCGGTCACGGCGGGCATGCGCGAGAGCCCCGGTTCGTACGAACCGGGGCCCTCGTCAAGTGCGGTAGTGGAGGGATTTGAACCCCCGATGGGTTGCCCCATACTCGCTTTCGAGGCGAGCTCCTTCGGCCACTCGGACACACTACCGAGATAGATCCTAGCCGATGGCGGGGAGTGCTTTGCAACTCCGGACGGAGTGGCCCCGCTCACCGCTCCCGGAAGAACTCCGTCAGCTGCCGCGCGCACTCCTGCTCCAGCACCCCGCGGATCACCTCGGGCCGGTGGTTGAGCCGGCGGTCGCGCACGAGGTCCCAGAGCGACCCCGCCGCGCCCGCCTTCTCGTCCCCCGCGCCGTACACGACCCTCGCCACCCGTGACTGCACGAGCGCGCCCGCGCACATCACGCACGGCTCCAGGGTCACCACGAGGGTGCACCCCGTCAGCCGCCACTCCCCGAGCCGGGCGGCCGCCCGGCGCAGCGCCAGTACCTCGGCGTGCGCCGTCGGGTCGCCGGCCGCCTCGCGCTCGTTGTGCCCGGCGGCGAGGAGCTCTCCGTCCGGGCCGAGCACGACGGCACCGACCGGCACGTCGCCGGCCGGTACCGCCAGGGCGGCCTGCTCCAGCGCCAGGCGCATGGAGTCCCGCCAGGGATCCCGTACGGGATCGTGGTCGTACGGGGTGTCGTGCACGGCGATCACTAGCGGACGGCCTCCAGTACCTCGGTGGCGCCGAGCGAGTCGGCGATCTCCGAGAGGGCGTCTCCGTCGAGGGACATCAGTTCCTTGTGGCCGACTCCGAGGTCGTCCAGCAGCCGGGGGTCGCCGAGCGGGCCGGCCGGGAGCGGTTCGGCCCCGGTTCCCACCTCGTCGTCCGCGTCGTCGTCCCCGGCGTCCGTGAACGCGGCGACCGGTTCGTCCTCGCCGTCCTCGGTCCCGTCCAGATCCAGTACGTCGAGATCGTCGTCCTCCTCATCGTTGCCCAGCAGCTCCTTGGTCAGCATCGAGCCGTACGAGCTGCGGTCGGCGGCGGAGGCGTTCGACACGTAGTACCGAGGGTCCTCCTCCCCGTCCACGCGGATGACGCCGAACCACGCGTCCTCCTGCTCGATGAGGGCGACCACCGTGTCGTCGTCGACAGCGGCGGACCGGGCGAGATCGATCAGATCACTGAGGGACTCGACGTTGTCGAGTTCCATGTCGCTCGCTTCCCACCCGTCTTCGGTGCGCGCGAGCAGTGCGGCGAAATACACCGTGACTCTCCCACTGGTCATAGGTGTGCCGGTTGGAGGTCCCCCCGGCCGGAGGTTGGGGTGGGAACGGCCGTGACGCTCGCCGGTCCTTACCCCGCCCAATCGGCATCGTGGCAGAAACAGCGGCTTTGCGAGAGGTCTTCGGCGCGGCGGCCGTGTCGCGGCGCCCGTTGCGGGGCCGGTTGCGGGGCCGGCGGGAGACGCAGGGAGACGCAGGGGGGACGGCGGGCGGCCGGCGGGGGAAGAGGGGCGGGACGGGTGAGGGACGGAGGAGGGGCGGGCGCGCGGCGGACGCGAAACCGGGTCCGCGCCCGGGTCCGCGCGCGGTCACCAACGGAAGGTGCGCATCCGCATCTGCTGGCGCATCCGGGCCGCGCGGGCGCGCCGTGGCTGGACCCGGTCGCGCAGTTCCCGGGCCTCGTTCAGGTCGCGCAGGAACTGGGCGCGCCGCGCCCTGCGCTGCGCCGCCGTCTCCGGGGTCTCGTACGCCTCGTACGCCTCGCTCCCGGCGATCCCGTCACTCCCGCTGCTTCCGTCGCTCCCGTCCCTCGTGCTGGTCTCGTTCGGCTGCGTGTCGGGCATCGGCCACCACCCACGGCTGGTCCGGTCGTCCTCCTCCGCCGGCGCGAAGCAGTCCCCCCGGACCCACCTTCCCCCGGGTGGCGCGTTTGATGCCACCCTTCGGCAGGACGGCCCAGGTCAGGCCTCGTCCGCGTCGTCGTGGAGGGTCGGTACGACGGCCACCGGGCCGTGCGCGTGCTGGAGCAGCGCGTTCGCGACCGAGCCCATCAGCAGGGAGCGCCGGCGCGGGTGGTGGCGGCCCACCACGACGAGCGCGGCCGCCCGGGACGCCTCCACCAGCCGTCCGGCCGCGTCCCCGGGCACGGCGGCCTGTTCGACGGGCACGTCCGGGTACCGGGCCCGGACCGGGGCGAGGCGCTCCGTCTGGGAGCGCAGCATCTCCCGTTCGGCGGGGATGCCGTCGCCGCCGTCGGCCAGCGCCTCGGGCGGGATCACCGCGAAGGGGCTGTCGATCACCATCGTCGGACCGGGCGGGAGGGCGTACGCGGAGACCACCTGGAGGGCGGTCCCCCGCGCGGCGGCCTCGGCGAAGGCGAAGTCCACCACGTCGTCCGGGGTCTCCGCGGCGTGCAGCCCGAGCACCACGCGGCCGGCGGAGGGGTGCGAGGCGGCGCCCCCGGCCTCCCGGTCCGCATGCGGGACGACCACGACGGGGCAGGTCGCGGTGGTGGCGACGGCCCGGCTGCTGGAGCCGAGCAGCAGCGCGGCGAACCCGCCGCGCCCGCGCGAGCCCATGACCAGCATCAGCGGCGCGCTCTCGGCGGCGATCACCCGCAGGGCTTCGGGGACCGAGCCCTCCAGCGCCTCGTAGCGGACCTCCGGGGGCAGCTCGGGGGCGGTTTCCAGGAGGCCGCGCACGTGGTCGCCCACCGGGTCGGCGTACTGCTCGGGCTCGTTCGGATCGTGCAGCGCCGAGCGGCGGCCCGCGTACAACTGGGACGCCTCGGGGAGCACATGGGCGACCAACAGGCCGGTGCCGTGGCGCAGCGCGGCCGTGCGGGCCCATTCCAGGGCGCGCAGACTGTGCTCGGATCCGTCGACGGCCGCGATCACGGGTGCGTGGGTCATCACCCCAGGGTCCCGGGCGCCGCCGGGGGCCGCACCTCGGGCCGCTCCCGGGCGTGTCCCGGGCCGGGCACGGCCGGGCGCGGGCCCGGTGCGGGCCGGGCACGGGCGCGCGGCGCCCGTCCCACCGCGTAGCCTTTTGCCAGTGGGTCGCGAACAGGCGACCGGTTTCGCAGGTAGCAGGGTCGCAGGTCGCAGATCGCAGGTCGAAGCCCGGCTGAGTCTTGGAGGATGTTGTGCGTTTGCAGGTCGTCGATCACCCCTTGGTGGCGCACAAACTCACCACGCTGCGCGACAAGCGCACCGACTCGCCCACCTTCCGCCGGCTCGCCGACGAGCTGGTGACGCTCCTCGCCTACGAGGCCACGCGTGACGTGCGCACCGAGCAGGCGGACATCGAGACCCCGGTCGCCCCGACCACGGGCGTCAAGCTCTCGCACCCGCGCCCGCTGGTCGTGCCGATCCTGCGCGCCGGTCTCGGCATGCTGGACGGCATGGTGCGGCTGCTGCCGACCGCCGAGGTGGGCTTCCTCGGCATGGTCCGCAACGAGGAGACCCTGGAGGCCTCCACGTACGCGACGCGCATGCCCGAGGACCTCTCCGGCCGTCAGGTCTACGTGGTCGACCCGATGCTGGCCACCGGCGGCACGCTGGTCGCCGCGATCCAGGAACTCATCAAGCGCGGCGCCGACGACGTGACCGCCGTGGTGCTGCTGGCCGCGCCCGAGGGCGTCGAGGTCATGGAGCGCGCGCTGGCGGGCACGCCGGTGACGGTGGTGACGGCCGCCGTGGACGAGCGGCTCAACGAACTCGGCTACATCGTGCCGGGCCTGGGTGACGCGGGCGACCGCATGTACGGCTCGGCGGAATAGCCGTACGGCGGGTCCGCCCGCCTCAGCACTTCCCGGCGGGCGCGGGCACGGGGTTGGCCAGGGCGGCCAGCGCCTTGTCCGCGTCCGCCTTCGCGGTGAGTTCCTTGAAGGAGTCGCCGAGGATCAGGTCGATGTCGCCGCCCTCGCGCGCGTCGGTCTGGGTCGTGACCCCGGTGAGCTGCGCGGCGAGCACGGAGTACGCGGCCTTGTCGGTCCGCGGTGAGCCGACCAGTATCCCGGCGCCGGGGACCTTCTTGTCGAAGCCGGCGGGGGCGTTGCCGACCTGGCCGATGACGAAGCCGCGTTTCTCCAGCTCGTCGCGGACCGCCTTGGCGAGTCCGGCGCGCGGGGTCGCGTTGTAGATGTTGACGGTGATCTGACCGGGCTGGGGGAGCGCGGCCGCGGGAGGGGCCGAGGGAGCCGCGCCGGGGCCTGACCCCGTGTTCACGGCCTTCGCGGCCTTGCCCGCGCCGGGGGACGCCGTGGGGCAGTCCTTGCCCGCCGCTGCCGCGTTCCGCTTGCCGTCGCCCCGGAAGACGCCGATGAGCTGGAGTCCCCCGTAACCGAGCAGGGCCAGCGCGAGGAGCGATCCGAGCAGGGCGAACACGACCTTGCGGCGTCGCCGGGGCCGGCTCATGCGGGGGTAGGCAGCTCCCGTGACGCGGTACTTTCCGCCCATGCCGGGGGGAGTGAGCATGCTCATGGGGCGCAGCGTAGTGCCGTACCGGAACGATGCCTACTAAATGATCTATTGATCGGCCAAGGCCGACCCGAAAGGCGCAATCAGTCCATTTCCAGGACGCGCGCGTGCAGCACCTGGCGTTGCTGGAGGGCCGCGCGCACCGCGCGGTGCAGCCCGTCCTCCAGGTACAGGTCGCCCCGCCACTTCACGACGTGGGCGAAGAGGTCGCCGTAGAAGGTGGAGTCCTCGGCGAGCAGCGTTTCGAGGTCCAGCTGGCCCTTGGTCGTCACGAGCTGGTCGAGCCGGACCGGGCGCGGGGCGACGTCCGCCCACTGCCGGGTGGTTTCCCTGCCGTGGTCGGGGTACGGCCGCCCGCTTCCGATGCGCTTGAAGATCACACGGAAAGCCTACCGGGCCCGCGCCTGCGGGCGCAGCCTCGCGCCGTCGGTGCAAAAGTGGCACACGGGGCTATTACGGGAGTGATGCATGAGTCCGAGCACCGACCCCGCCGTTCCGGCGGACCCCGCGGACCCCGCGGACCCCGCGGACGGCCCGGCCGCGCGGATCGCCGCCGCGTACGCGTTCACCGGACCCGCGCTCGAACTGGGTGCCCTGCTCTGGGACGGTGCCTGCCTGCCGGACCGGCAGATCCGCGTCCCGCTGTCGATGCTCAACCGGCACGGCCTGGTCGCGGGCGCCACCGGCACCGGCAAGACCAAGACCCTCCAGCTGATCGCCGAACAGCTCTCCGCCCACGGCGTGCCCGTCTTCCTCGCCGACATCAAGGGCGACGTCTCGGGGATCTCCGCGCCGGGCACGGACAACGACAAGGTCCGCGCACGGGCCGCCGACGTCGGCCAGGACTGGCAGCCCGCCGGCTGCCCGAGCGAGTTCTACTCCCTCGGCGGCCTCGGCACCGGCATCCCCCTGCGGGCGACCGTCACCGCCTTCGGGCCGGTCCTGATGTCCAAGGTGCTCCAGCTGAACCAGACCCAGGAGCAGTCCCTCGGCCTGATCTTCCACTACGCCGACACCAAGGGCCTGGAGCTCATCGACCTCAAGGACCTGCGGGCGGTGGTCGCCTTCCTCGTCTCCGACCAGGGGAGGCCCGAGCTCAAGGGCATCGGCGGCCTCTCCACCGTCACCGCCGGGGTGATCCTGCGGGCGCTGACCGCCTTCGAACAGCAGGGCGCCGGCGCGTTCTTCGGCGAGCCCGAGTTCGACACCGGCGAGTTCCTCCGCACGGCCGCCGACGGGCGCGGGCTGGTCTCCGTACTGGAACTCCCGGCCGTGCAGGACAGGCCGCAGCTGTTCTCCACCTTCCTGATGTGGCTGCTCGCCGACCTGTACACCGACCTCCCGGAAGTCGGCGACCTGGACCGGCCCAAGCTCGTCTTCTTCTTCGACGAGGCCCACCTGCTGTTCAACGGCGCGTCCAAGGCCTTCCTCGACTCCATCACCCAGACCGTCCGGCTCATCCGCTCCAAGGGCATCGGGGTGTTCTTCGTGACGCAGACCCCCAAGGACGTGCCGGCCGATGTCCTCGCCCAGCTCGGCAACCGGGTCCAGCACGCCCTGCGCGCCTTCACCCCCGACGACGCCAAGGCCCTCAAGGCCACGGTGAAGACCTTCCCCAACTCCCCTTACGACCTGGAAGAACTGCTGACCCAGCTCGGCACCGGCGAAGCCGTCATCACGGTCCTCAGCGAGAACGGCGCCCCCACCCCCGTCGCCGCCACCCGGCTGCGCGCGCCGCGGTCGCTGATGGGACCGGTCGACGCGGCGGCCCTGGACCGGGCGGTGAAGGCCTCCCCGCTGTACTCGCGCTACGCGGAGCCCGTCGACCGCGAATCGGCGTACGAGAAGATCAGCGCCGAACAGGCCGCCGCCGAGGCCGAGGCGGAGGCGGCGGCCGCCGCGGCCGCAGCCGAGAAGCAGGCCAAGGCGGCCGAGAAGGCGGCGCGCACCGCCCCGAAGCCGGACCCCTCGCTCGCCCAGCAGGTGGTCGGGAGCGGACTGTTCCGCTCGCTCGCCCGCTCGGTCGGCACCCAGCTGGGCCGGGAGATCTCCCGCTCCCTCTTCGGCACGGCCCGGCGGCGCCGCTGACGCGGCCCGCCCCCGCGGGTCCAGGCGGAATCCAGGGAACCGGGTGCCGGACGTACGGCAGCCGCTGACAGACTCGGGGCATGCGGACCGAACTGACCGACACCACGTCCAGCAAGATAGACCGGGCGCTCCTCGCGGCCCGCCGAGCCGTGGGCAGCCCCACGATGGGGCTGGTACTGACGCTCGTCGTGGTCACCGACGAGGAGAACGCCTACGACTCCGTACGCGCGGCCTCCGAGGCCTCCCGCGAACACCCCTGCCGCATCATCGCGGTGATCAAGCGCACCGCGCGCGGCCCCCAGCGGCCGCACCGCACCCGCCTCGACGCCGAGCTGCGCGTGGGCACCGACGCCGGGTCGGGGGAGATCGTACTGCTGCGCCTGCACGGCGAACTCACCTCGCAGGCCGCCTCGGTGGTGCTGCCGCTGCTGGTGCCGGACGCGCCGGTGGTGGCGTGGTGGCCGGCCGACGCCCCCGACGATCCCGCCCGCGACGACCTCGGCCGGCTGGCGCAGCGGCGGATCACCGACGCCCAGGCGGCGCCCGACCCGGTCGGCGCGCTGGCGCGGCGGGCCACCTCGTACGCCCCCGGCGACACCGACCTGGCCTGGACCCGGCTCACGGTGTGGCGCACCCTGCTGGCGGCCGCCTTCGAGCAGAACGTGTCCGGGGTGACGGGCGCCGCCGTGGAGAGCGAGGACGGCAACGCGAGCGCCGAACTGCTGGCGCGCTGGCTGGAGTGGCGGCTCGGGGTGCCGGTGGAGCGGGTCACCACCGAGGGGCCGGTCATCACCCGGGTCCGGATGGACACCGCCGCGGGCGAGGTCCGGGTCGACCGGCCGGCCGGGGCGCTGGCCGCGCTGGTGCTGCCGGGCTGGCCGGACCGGACGGTCGCCCTGAAGGTGCGCACGAGCGCCGAGCTGCTCGCGGAGGAGCTGCGCTGGCTCGGCGCCGACGAGGTCTACGCCTCGGCGCTGCGGTCGGCGCGGCCGGCCCAGGCATCGCTCTGCGCGTAGTGGTTGTCGTACACCGGCTGGCTGTCGATGATGTCCTGCACGGTGGCCTCGCCGGCGCGGACCCGGCCGAGGAGGCGGTAGTAGTCGAAGCGGCCCATGCCGGGCGTGAAGCCGACGAAGACCTCGGCCGTGTGTCCGGCGGCGGGGGCGAAGGCGTGCTTGACGCCCGGGGGGACGCTGAGGAAGTCGCCCTTGCCGAGGGTGTGCACCTCGTCGCCGACGAGGACGTCGAGCCGGCCGTCGGTGACGTGGAAGAACTCGGTCGCCTTGGTGTGGAAGTGCACGGGGGCGCCGGCCGCTCCCACCTCGAAGCTCGCGGTGTTGCAGGTCAGTTGGTCGGTGTCGGTGAGCAGCGTGATCCGGCTGCCGGGTCCGTCGGAGATGGTCTCGGCGGTGGTGGCGCGCGTCAGGTTCTCGGTCATGGCCGGATCCTACGGAGACCCTCCGACGAAGATCCACCGGGTTCCGCGGCCCGTTCCCGGAAGCATTCCCTCCACTACGGGGCCCGCGCTACGGCGCCCGCACTGCGGGGCCTCCACTACGGGCCCTGCTTGGCGGCCGCCTTCTTCGCCTGCTTGTACTCCCTGACCTTCGCCAGCGACTCGGGCCCCGTGATGTCCGCCGCCGAGCGGTACACGTTCGCCGGGCCGTAGTCCCCGGCGGCCTCCCGCCAGCCCTTCGGCCGGACGCCCAGCCGCTTGCCCAGCAGCGCGAGGAAGATCTTCGCCTTCTGCTCCCCGAACCCCGGCAGCGCCTTGAGCCGCTCCAGCAGCTCGGCGCCGCTCGCCGCGTCCCGCCAGACCGCGGCCGCGTCCCCGTCGTAGTGCTCGACGAGGTACGCGCACAGCTGCTGGATCCGCTTCGCCATGGAGCCCGGGTACCGGTGCACGGCCGGCTTGCGCGACAGCAGCTCGGCGAAGGCGTCCGGATCGGCGGCGGCGATGGCGTGCGCGTCGAGGTCGTCGGCGCCGAGCCGCCGCGCGATCGTGTGGGGCCCGGCGAACGCCCACTCCATCGGCACCTGCTGGTCGAGCAGCATCCCGACGAGCGCGGCGAGCGGGCTGCGTGAAAGCAGGGCGTCGGCTTCGGGCTCCTGCGCGAGCCGGATGGTGATGTCGTCCATGCCTCCAGCCTCCCCCGCCCCGGCCGCCCGCGCGCGGTCGGCGCGCGATTGTCAGACCCCCCGCCTAGCGTGGAGGCGACAGGCAGTGGATGTGCTGGGGACGACGTACGACACAGGAGTCGATCGACCATGTCCGATTTTCCGGAAGGCGCCCCGTGCTGGGTGGACGCGATGTTCACCGATCTGGAGGGGGCCAAGGAGTTCTACGCCGACGTACTGGGCTGGACCTTCTCCGAGGCCAGCAGTGAGTACGGCAACTACACGCAGGCCTATGCGGGAGGGAAGGCGGTAGCGGCCGTCGTCCCGCCCATGCCGGGAGCCGAGGCCGCCTCCCAGTGGTGTCTGTACTTCGCCTCGCCGGACGCCGCGGCCACCACGGAGAAGATCCGGTCGGCGGGCGGCGAAGTGGTGATGGAGCCGATGCAGGTCGGCACGTTCGGCACGATGGCCATCGCCAGGGAGCCCGGCGGCGCGGTCTTCGGCGTCTGGCAGCCGGGCGAGCACAAGGGCTTCGAGAAGGTCGGCGAGGCGGGGGCGTACGCCTGGGCCGAGGTCTTCAGCCGGGAGCCGGAGAAGACGGACGCGTTCCTGACGCAGGTCTTCCCGTACGAGGCCCAGCAGATGGACGCCGGTGAGGAGTGCGAGGACTCCGAGGCGGCCGCCATGGACTTCAAGATCTTCAGCGTGGGCGGCAAGGGGAACCCGGTGCTCGGCCGGATGAAGATGGGCGACGAGTTCCCGCCGGAGATCCCGTCCTACGTCCAGGTCTACTTCGGCGTCCCGGATTGCGACGAGGCCGTCCAGAAGACCAAGGCCCGGGGCGGGGCGCTGCACTTCGGGCCGGTGGACAGCCCCTTCGGCCGCTTCGCGGCGCTCACGGACCCGCAGGGCGCGGCGTTCGCGGTCATCGACATGTCGACCACGGCCGGAGAGATGCCGACCTTCGGCTGACCGGCCCCGCCCGCCTGGCCGACAGGGCCAATGACCCCCCTCTGACCTGCGACAACCGCAGGAACGAGCCGGGCGGGTGGTTCTGGTTCGCGGATGCGAGGGGCTGAACACGCGTCAGCCCCCGGGCGCATAGCGTCGATCCCGTCCGGTTCCTGCCGGGCCGCGCGACGTGTCTACGTAAGAGGTCGAAGCACCCATGAGCCTGAGCATCCGCAACCAGATCGCCGGAACCGTCACCGCCGTCACCGTCGGCGAGGCGATGGCGACGGTCAAGGTCCGCCTGGAGGGCGGTCAGGACCTCACCGCCGCCATCACCGCCGAAGCCGTCAAGGAGCTCGGCCTGGCCGTCGGGTCCTCCGTGAAGGCGCTGGTCAAGGCCACCGAGGTGGCCCTGGCGACCGGGTCCGTCGAGGGGCTCTCCATCCGCAACCAGATCGCCGGGACGGTCGTCGAGGTCGCCACCGGGCCGGCCATGGCCTCCGTGAAGGTCGACGTGAACGGCGGCGGCCTGACCGCCGCGATCACCGCCGACGCCGTTCAGGCCCTCGGCCTGGCCGCCGGTTCCTCCGTCGTCGCGCTGATCAAGGCGACCGAGGTCTCGCTCCAGGCCGCCTGATCAGGGCCCGTCCTCGGGCAGGGCCCGTTCACGGTCAGGGCACGTGCACGATCAGGGCACGTACACGCTCCGCCCGAGGCCGATGGCGGTCCGGCCGGGGCCGACCAGCTGCGTCACGCGTCCGTCGCAGAGCGGGCCCGACCACACCGAGGCCACCTCGTCGGTGAGGTTCGCGATCCTCGGCGGGGCGAAGTCGCCCAGGGCGTAGCAGCCCGAGGGGTTGTGGTGCGCGGCGCCGTCGATGATCAGGACGCCGTTCGCCGCCTGCGCCGTGCCCGGGGCCGCGAGGGCCAGTACCGCCGCCGCCCCGCACGCGCCGAGGGTCTTCGTCATGGTTCGCATCGTTCGCATGGTTCGTCCGTCTTTCTGGCGATCTGCTGTGTGTAGCCGACGGTAGAGTGATCATGACTTTCTGTGATACCGGCGTGCGGTGGTGAAGGCGGGGCGCGTGGATCTCCAGTGCATGCTCGACGGGCTCGTCGCGTCCGGCGCCGAGTCCGGGCTCCAGGTGGCCGTCTACCGGCGCGGCCGCCCGGTGGCCGAGGCGTACGCGGGCGTCCCCGGGTCCGGGACGCTGATCCACTCCTTCTCCGTCGGCAAGGGCGCCACGGCGACCCTGGTGCACGTGCTCGCGGAGCGCGGGCTGCTCGACTGTGAGGCCCCCGTCGCCCGCTACTGGCCGGAGTTCGGGGCGCACGGCAAGGCGGGCGTCACCGTCCGGCACGCCCTCACCCACACCGCCGGGATCCCGCACCTGCCGCGCGGCCTGACCCGCGCCGAGCTGTGCGACTGGGACACGATGTGCGGGGTCGTCGCCTCGGCGCGCCCGCTGTGGGAGCCGGGGACCGCCAGCGGCTACCACGGCTGGACGTACGGCTGGGTGCTCGGGGAGACGGTGCGCCGGGTCACCGGGCTCACCCCCGGACAGGCGCTGCGCACGTACGTCTCCGAGCCCCTCGGGATCGCCGACGAGCTGTACTTCGGGCTGCCGGAGTCCGAACTGCCCCGGGTCGCGCCGCTGGTGGAGGGCGGCTGGGAGGCGTACCTGGCCGGGCTCCCGTACGGGGCCCCCTTCACCCGGCTCGTCGCCCCCAACCGGGGCTTGTGGACCACCGCTTCCCTCGCCAACCGGCCCGGCTACCTGCGGGCCGACCTGCCCGCCTGCGCGACGCTGACCGCCCGCGCCGCCGCCCGGATGTACGCGGCGCTGCTGGGCGAGGTGGACGGCGTACGGCTGCTCTCCGCGGCGGGCGTCGAGGCGGCCGCCGCGGTGGCGGTGGAGGGCCGGGACCGGATGCTGCTGCGGCGGCACGCCAAGGGGCTCGGCTACTTCCTCGGCATGCCGCCGATGGGCGGGGAGCCGTCCGCCTTCGGGCACCACGGCAGCGGCGGTTCCCTCGCCTTCGCCGACCGCGCGCGGGGGCTGTCCTTCGCCCTCACCCGCACGCGCCTGGCCGGTCCGGACAACGCCACCGCTCAGCGGCTGGCCGACGCCGTCCGGGCGGGCGCCGGATCCTCCGCCGCCGCGCGCGGTGGCTTGACCGAGAAGTAGCGGCGGGCCGGCGCGGCGCGGGCCGCAGCCGTGCCGTCATGTGTGGGTTTCACCTTGCGTCTTCCGGGCGATTTTCTGCCAGACCACATCGCGCGTCAGCGGCATTTCGGTGAAGCGGATGCCCGTCGCGTCCCGCAGGGCGTTCGCGAAGGCCGGGCCCACCGGGTTGAAGGGGCTCTCGGACATGGACTTGGCGCCGAGCGGCCCGATCGCGTCCGAGGTCTCCATGAAGTGCACCTCCGTGCGCGGCACGTCCGCGTACTGCGGCAGGCGGTAGCGGCGGAAGGCGGCCGTGGTGACCTCCCCGCGCTCGTCCACCCGTACCGTCTCGAAGAGGGTCGCCCCGAGGGCCTGGGCGACGCCGCCCTCGACCTGGCCCCGGCACTGCATCGGGTTCATGACCTTGCCGGCGTCCGCCGCGTGGACGCTGCGCAGGATCTTCATCTCGCCGGTGTCCGGGTCCACCGCCAGCCGGAACCACTGGGCGTTGAAGGCCACCGAGCGGGGGGAGCCGCTCCAGTGGCCGTCCGCCGCCAGTTCCTCCAGCCCGCCCGTCTCGTACGCGGCCTCGTACAGCTCCTTGAGGGTGACGGTCCGGCCCGCGCAGTCGAAGGCCTCTGCGTCCAGGCGGCACAGGTGCCGGGCCACGCCCGTGTACCGGGCCGCGAAGGTCCGCAGGCGCTCCGCGAGCGAGTTCGCCGCCAGCAGCACGGCCTTGCCCGCCACCACCGTGCCGGCCGAGCCGAACGCGCCGGTGTCGTGGCGGACGACGTCCGTGTCGGACTGGCGGACGGTGATCCGGTCCACCGTCGTGTTCAGCGCGCCCGCGGTGATCTGCTGGTGGACGGTGGTGGTGCCGTTGCCGAACTCGGCCGTGCCGACCGCGATGTCGTACGTGCCGTCGCGCAGCAGGCCGACGCGGGCGTCGGCGAAGTGGCCGCCCGGCGGGCCGGTCGCGATCATCGCGACCGCCGAGCCCGTCCCGGTGAGCCAGCCCTCCGGCACGTCCTCGTGGCTGCGGTCCTCGGCTATGGCCCGGCGCACCACGTCCATGCACTGCTTCATCCCGTACGAGGCGATGAACAGGTCCTCCTCGTGGCCGATCGGGGTCACCAGGGGGTCGCCCGCGCCGATGACGTTCTTCTCGCGCAGGACGAGCGGGTCCATGCCGAGCCGGATGGCGAGCTCGTCCATCACCGATTCGAGGGCGAAGAGGACCTGGCCCAGTCCGTAGCCGCGGAAGGCGCCCGCCGGCACGCCGTTGGTGTAGACGGAGTACGCCTCCACCTCCTTGTTCGGCGCCTTATAGACGGCGAAGGACTCGCCCACGCTGTGGAACATGACGGCCGGGCCGTGGTTGCCGTAGGCGCCGGTGTTGGAGACCACGCGGATGCGCAGGGCCGTGAGGGTCCCGTCGGCCTTGGCGCCGATCTTGACGGTGATCTTGAAGGGGTGGCGGGTGGTGGCACCGTAGAACTGCTCGGCCCGGGTGAATTCGAGCTTCACCGGCCGGCGCAGCTTCAGGGCGGCGAGGACCACGATGTCCTCGGTGAGCATCTCCTGCTTGCCGCCGAACCCGCCGCCCACCCGGCCCGCGACGACGCGGACCTCGTCCTCGTTCAGGTCGTAGAGCGCGCACAGCGCCCGCCGGGTCAGGGACGGCGCCTGGGTGGAGGAGCGGACGGTGATGCGCTCGCCGTCGCCGTCCTCCTTGGGCTCGAAGTAGGCGACGCTGCCGTGGGTCTCCAGGCTGGCGTGCTGCACGCGCTGCGTCCGGAAGGTCTCCTCGTGGACGACGTCCGCCTGTGCGTAGCCCTTCTCCATGTCGCCGATCGTCCGGTGGACCTCGCCGCACACGTTGTTCCCGGCGCGGGCGATCCCCGACTCGCGGCCCTTGGGGTGGAGGACGGGGGCGCCCGGGAGCATCGCCTCCTCCGGGTCGATCACGTACGGGAGTTCCTCGTACGTGACGACCACGCGGCGGCAGCCCTCCTCGGCCGCCTGCTCGCTGTCGGCGACGACGGCCGCCACGCGCTGGCCGACGAAGCGGACCACGTCGTCCAGGACACGGGTGTCCATCGGGTCCTCGGTGGGGTGCTCGTGCCGGGCGGAGGAGTACAGCCGGTCGGGGGCGTCGTGGTGGGTGAGGACCGCGTGCACGCCGGGGACCCGCAGGGCGTCGCGGATGTCGATGCCGACGATCCGGGCGTGGGGGTGCGGGGAGCGCAGCAGCTTCATGTGGAGCAGCCCCGGCACCTCGACGTCGAAGGTGTAGCGGGCGGTGCCGGTGACGACGAGGGGCCCGGCCGGGGCGCCGAGGGACTTGCCGACGGCCTGCCCGGCCTCGGGGCGTTCGGTGTGCCTGACCCCGCGGACGGCGTCCTCGATGGCGCGGTAGCCCGTACAGCGGCAGATGTTGCCCTTGAAGGCGCGCGGGAGGTCCTGGAGCTTGCCGTCGTCGTGGGCGGTGCCCGCCTCGGCCTGGAGGGCCGCGGTGGTCATCAGGAAGCCGGCGGTGCAGAAGCCGCACTGGAAGCCCTGGGCGTCCAGGAACTGCTGCTGCGCCGGGTGGAGTTCGCCGCCGGGCCGGGCGAGGCCCTCGACGGTGGTGACGGCGCGGCCCCCGGCGCGGACGGCCGGGTAGAGGCAGCTGTGCACCGGCTGCCCGTCGACGTGGACGGTGCAGGCCCCGCAGTCGCCCTGGTCGCAGCCCTTCTTCACGCCGAACCAGCCGCGCTCGCGCAGATAGGTGCGCAGGCACTGGCCGGCGCGCGGCTCCTCCTCGAACCGCCGCTGGTTGATCTCGATCTCGTAGCTCATCGCGGTGCCTCCGAGGGGCAGAGTTCGCGGCGGATCTCCTCGGCCAGGCGCAGGGCCATGTGCCGCCGCCAGTCGGGCAGTCCGTGGATGTCGTCGAACCACTCGCCGGGCCGGACGGCGGAGTCGATCGCCCCGCGCAGTTCGTGCGCGGTGGGCGGCAGCGTGAACCAGAAGCGGAACGGGCGGGTCGTCGCGGCGGAGACGGTGACGGCGAGGGAGCCGTCCTGGGGGTCACGGGTGCCGATGACCAGGGCGCCGGAGCGGCCGAGGCCGTAGAGGGAGGCCTGCCGGAAGGCCGTGCGGCAGGTCAGGGCGCGGGCCGGGAGGCGTACGGAGCGCAGCAGTTCGCCCTCGCGTAGGTCCTTGACCCCGGCGCCGCGGATGAAGTCGGTGACGGCCACGCGGCGGATGGCGCCGTCCTGGCCCTGGAGCAGGACGGTGGCGTCGAGGCCCGCGCCCAGCGAGATGACCGGGCCGGCCGGGAGGCCGTTGCAGAGGTTCCCCCCGACGGTGGCCATGTTCCAGATCTTGAAGCTGGCGAGGAAGGCCCGGCAGCACTGCTCGATCAGCGGTGCGGCGGTCGCGGGCAGGGACCGGCCGAAGCGGGACAGTTCGGTGATGGTGCAGGTGGCGGCGATGTCGAGGGAGCCGTCGGGCTGCCAGGACAGCGGCGGCCAGCCCATCCGGGAGAGGTCGACGAGACGGCGGACGTGCGGCTGGGGCTCGGAGAAGAGGTACGTGCCGCCGCCGAGCCAGGCGTCGCCGGGGCGCCAGGGCTCGCGGCGGCGCGCGTCGCGCACGTCGAGCACCGTATTGAGGTCCATTTCGCGCCACCAGCCTCTCTGTGATCCGGCGTTCGCCTCAGTGAAGCAACGGGGCGGGGGACGAAACGACTGGTTCCGGCCACGGAAACCCGGCGGGTTCGGGCAGTTCGCCCTGGATAATCAACCAAGAGCCGTATGCAGGACATCACCTTGCATTTACGATGACCTTTCTCGTATTCACCTGGCGAATGTGGGTCACCACCACCGCAAGGAGTCCCTGCCATGCACGTCCTCGATCTGCTCCAGTCCGACAATCTCGGCCTCACGCTGCTCTGGGGTGAGGAAGCTCTTCTCGGCCAGGAGGTCAGCGGGGTCACCGCCACCGACCTGGAGGACCCGGGCCGTTTCCTGGGCCCCGGGGAGCTGGTGCTGAGCGGGCTCGTGTGGTGGTCGGAGGGCGACCTGAAGAAGGTGGACCGTTTCGTCTCCGCCCTCGCCGGCGCCGGCGCCACCGCCCTCCTCGCCGGAGAGGAGACGCACGGGCGCGTCCCCGACGAGCTCGTCAGCGCCTGCCGGGCCCACCGGCTGCCGCTCGTGGCCGTCCCGGCGCAGACCAGCTTCCGGGCCGTCACCGAGGCCGTCTACCTGCGCCAGTGGGGCGACCTCAGCCGCCGTCCGACCCGGACGTTCGCCCTCCCCGAGAACGTCCGCGGCGAACTCAGCCGCCTGCTTGAGGCCGGGGCCGGACCCGCCGAACTCCTCGACCGGGCCTGCGCCCACCTGGGCAAGGTGCCCTGCTACGTGCTGACCGCGAGCGGGCGCACCATCGCCCGCACCCCCTCCGCGCCGGCCATCCCCGCCCAGCGGGCGGCCGCCGCGCGGGACGGGCTCTCGCTGCGCATCGAGTCGGAGAGCTCCCCGTACGACGCCTGGCAGCTCCACCTGCCCGACGAGGGCGCCGCGCCCCCGCGGGTGCTCCACGAGATCGCCGAGGTCCTCGCCCAGTACCGCGACGGGCACGCCCGCCGGGCCGCCGCCGCGCGCGCCGCCGGGCAGGAGCTGATCGCCCTCCTGCACGGGGACGCCGACCCGGCGGCCCTGGAGGAGGCGCTGGGCGCGGCCGGACTGCCGGCCGGCGGCCCCTACCGGGTGCTCGCCGCCACCTCCGGGGAGGCCCTGGCCGAGGCGCTGGGCCACCTGGAGGGGATCCCGTGGGCCGCCGGGGAGTCCGCCGCCGTCCTGTACGAGGACCCGCGCGCGGGGCTCGACGTGGCCGCCGAGCTGCGCGCGGTGTGGCCGCTGCTCCAGGCGTGCGGGGGCCCGGAGGCGGACCTCCGCCTCGGCGCGGGCGCGCGGGCGGCGGGGCCGGAGGGGCTGCGGGCCTCCCTGAACCAGGCCCTGTTCACGCTGACGGCGGCGGGCGGGGAGACCCCCGTACGGGCCGTCGAGCAGCTGGACACCCTCGCGGAACTGCTGTCCGGGGTGCCGCCGGAGGTGCGCGGCGTCTTCGGCGCGCGGACGCTGGGCGCGCTGGGCGACGGGATGCTGCGGGAGACCCTGGAGGTCTTCCTCGCCAACAACTGCTCGTGGGCCCGCACGGCGGAGGCCCTCCACCTGCACGTGAACACGGTGCACTACCGCATCGAGCGGGTGGAGTCCCTGACGGGCCGTGACCTGTCCCGGCTGGACCACAAGCTGGACCTGTACGCGGCCCTGCACTGCGGCTGAGCCCCCCGGCCGCGCGGCTGAGCCCCCCGGCCGCCGTCCCGGCCCGAGCGCCGTCGCCCGTGCCCCCCGAGGGTGCGGGCGGCGGCGCTTTCAGCCGTCCGGGGGGAGGTCCACGCAGACCTCGGTGGACTTCACCCGGGCGGTGACGCTGACCCCGACGGCGATGCCCAGCTGTTCGACCGATTCGCGAGTCACGACGGAGACGATGCGGTGCGGGCCCGACTGGATCTCCACCTGGGCCGCGACGTCGTCGACCCGTACCGCGGTGACGATGCCCGCGAAGGAATTGCGGACGGAGGTGGCGGCGGCTCCCTCGGGCACCGGGTGCAGGCCCTCGGCCCGTTCCTTGGCGAAGGCGGCCAGCGCCGCGCCGTCCACCACACGGGCCCCTTCCGGCGTGCGGACCGCGCTCAGCCGTCCCGCTTCGGCCCAGCGGCGCACGGTTTCCGGGCTCACGCACAGCAGGCTCGCCGCCTGCCCGATCGAGTACGACGGCACGCGCGCAGCTTAGCCACGACACGTGCCGCGGGGCTCCGCAGCAGGGGTTGCGAACGATGTACGCAGAGGCGTACGTTGTTCACATCGCGAGCGAACGGTGTACGCAACAGTCGGAAGAGGGGAAGGGATCGCCATGGACGCGCTGGACGGGATCACCGGGAGCGGGGCGGCGCGCGACCCGCGCCGCTGGCTCATCCTGATCGTGCTCTGCCTGAGCACGCTCGTACTGGTCGTCGACAACATGGTGCTGACGGTCTCGATCCCGCCGATCGCCGAGGACCTCGGCGCCGGCGCCGAGGACATCCAGTGGATCATCGAGTCCTACATCCTCGTCTTCGCCGGACTCCTCCTCACCGCGGGCAGCCTCTCCGACCGCTTCGGCCGCCGCCGGGTGATGATCATCGGCCTCGCGCTCTTCGGGATCGCCTCCCTGCTCGCCGCCTACGCCGACTCCCCGGGCCAGCTCATCACCGGACGCGTGGTCATGGGCATCGGCGGAGCCCTCGTGATGCCGAGCACCCTCTCGATCCTGATCACCGTCTTCGACGAGGAGGAGCGCCGCAAGGCCATCTCCGCCTGGGGCGCGGTCGCCATCGTCGGCATGGTCGGCGGCCCGGCGCTGGGCGGCGTGCTCATCGCCCACTTCTGGTGGGGCGCCGTGTTCCTGATGAACGTCCCGATCGCCCTGCTCGCCATCGCCGCCGCGCTGGTCCTGATGCCCGAGTCCAAGGGCCCCTGGCGCAAGCCCGACTTCCTCGGCATGGCCTTGTCCGTCACCGGCATGACCGCCCTGATCTGGGCCATCATCGCCTTCCCGAAGGACGGCCCGACGGTCTACGCCGCCGTCGCGGTCCTCGCCCTGGCCGGCTTCGTCCTGCACGAGCTGCGCACCGGGTCCCCGATGGTGCCGCTCGGCCTCTTCCGCAACCGGATGTTCAGCGGCTCCAGCTTCTCCCTGGTCCTGCTGACCTTCGCCAACGGCGGCCTGATGCTGATCCTGACCCAGTACCTCCAGTTCGTCGCCGGGTACACCCCGACCCAGACCGGCCTCGCCTTCACCCCGCTCGCCGTCGCCACGCTGGTCTTCAACGGCCTCGGCGCCACCCTGGGCAAGAAGGTCGGCAACCGGATCATGACGGCCGCCGGTCTCGCCGTCATCGCCGCGGGCTTCGCTCTGCTGGCCACGCTGGAGGCCGGCGACAGCTTCTGGCCGCTGTGCGCCGCCATGACCGTGATGGGCCTCGGCGGCGGCCTGGCGATGCCCGCCGCCACCGCCGCCCTGATGGGAGCCGTCCCCCAGGAGCACGCCGGCGTCGGCTCCGCGCTCAACGACACCGTCCAGCAGACCGGCGCCGCCCTCGGCGTGGCCGTCCTCGGGGCCCTGCTCAGCGGGGTCTACGGCGGCGAGATGCCCGCCGGGGCCCCGGACGCCGCCCGGCACTCGGTGGCCGCCGCGCTGACCGACCCGGCGCTGGCCGACGCGGCCCGGTCCGCCTTCACCTCGGCCATGTCGGCCACCTTCGCCGCGGCGGCCCTGGGCGTGCTGGCCGCCGCCTGCCTGGCCCTGGTCCTGATGCGGGACGCCAAGGGGGCGGCGGGCCCGGGCCCGGACCCGGACCCGGCGCCGGTGCGGCCGGAGGCGGCCGGAGCGGGCACGAGCTGAGCCCGGGGAGGTGAACGGGGAGCGGCGGGGGTTTCCCCCGCCCCTCCCCGTCCCGTCGTTCGGGGCAGGGCGCGGGAGGGCGCGGGAGGGCTCGGGAGGGTGCGGGAGGGTGCGGGGGTGAGTCCCCGGGGCCACCCGGGTGACGCCCACCTGGGGGAGCGCACCCCGCTTTCCCGATGAACGGGACGGACACGTATCCGATGCGCTTCGCCCGGCCGCCCCGAACTGCTTCGGTACGGGCGTCGCCTCCCCCGCCCCGATCGGAGTCCGCCCGCCATGCGCATGTCCGCGCGCGTCACCCTCGCCGCCCTGCTCGCGCTGGCCCCGGCCCTCGCCGCCCCGGCCGCGCACGCCGCCCCGGAACCGGCCCCGGCGCCCGCCCCGCTGCGTACCTCGGCCGCCGCGGTCCCCGGCACGTACATCGTGACGCTGGCCGAGGGCGTCGACGCGGCGCGGACCGCCCGGGAGCTGGGCGTGCGGCCGACCTTCGTCTACGGCAGCGCCCTCAACGGCTTCGCCGCCCCGCTCACCCCGGCCCAGCTGGACACCGTTCGCGTGCGCCCGGGCGTGACGTCGGTCGAGGAGGACGCCGAGCTCACGTCCCCGCCGCGGCCCGGCGCCGCGCCGGACACCCGGACGCCGGCCCGCTCCTGGGGCCTGGACCGGATCGACCAGCGGAACCTGCCGCTCGACGGCGAGTTCACCACCCGGGGCAGGGGCGCGGGGGTGAGCGTGTACGTCCTCGACACCGGGATCGACTACCGGCACGCGGAGTTCGGCGGCCGTGCCGTCCCCGGCTTCGACGCCGTGGACGACGGAGCCACGGGCGAGGACTGCAACGGACACGGCACGCACGTCGCGGGCACGGCCGCGGGCGCGACGTACGGGGTCGCCCCCGAGGCCCGCCCGGTCAGCGTCCGCGTCCTCGACTGCTCCGGCCGCGGCACCTACTCGGGGATGATCGCGGGCCTCGACTGGGTCGCGAACAACGCGGTGCGGCCCGCGGTCCTCAACGGCTCGCTGGGCGGGGACGCGTCGCAGGCCGTGAACGACGCCGCGAGCGCCCTCGCCGACGCGGGCGTGCTGCCGGTCTTCGCGGCGGGCAACGACGCGAAGGACGCCTGCCTGGTCTCGCCCGCCTCCGCCCGGGGCGCGGTGGCGGTCGCGGCGAGCGGCCCGGGGGACGAGGAGTCCCCCTTCTCGAACCACGGCGCCTGCGTCACCCTCTACGCGCCCGGCGAGGACATCGTCTCCGCGAAGCTCGGCGGCAGCAGCGTCGCCCACGACGGCACGTCCATGGCCTCCCCGCACGTCGCGGGCGTCGCCGCCCTCTACCTGGCGGCGCACCCGACGGCGGAGCCGGCCGAGGTCCGGGCGTTCCTCGAAGCCGGGTCCACCCGGGGCGTCCTCTCCCGGACCGGTCCCTCCAGCCCCGACCGGCTCCTCTTCACCAACGGGCTGTAGCCCCGGGCTCCACCGGCCCCACCGGCCCCGTCGGCTCCACCGGCACCCCGGCGGCCCGGCCGTCCCGCTCGACGCCGATGACGTCGGGGTGCGCCCGCAGCGCCGTGAGCTGGGCGGCGTCCAGGTCGGCGGCGAACCCCCCGAACACGCTGCGGTAGACGTGCCGGGGCTCCGTGACCCCGGTCTCGCGCATCACCCGTTCGGGATCGGCGCCCGGGGCGAGGGTGACGACGTACGGCTCGGCGGCCCGGCCCTCGTCGGCGCTCACCGCCGGCCCGGCGTGCGCGACGGGGGCCGCCGCCACGGGGGCGGCGAGCAGCAGGGCGGCGGTCAGGACGGTACGCAGCAACGGACGCACGGGGACTCCCTCTCGGCGGTGACAGCGGCTACCCGCTCCTTCGGCTCACCGGGACCGCTCCTTGAGCCGCCGCTCCGGCCGGGGGCTCACCGGTCGGGGGCTCACCGCCCGGGGGCTCACCGCCCGGCGGCGGCGGCCTTGGCCCGGGCGGCGGCGACGTAGCGGACGGTGAAGAGCATCGGCAGGACGAAACCGGCGGCCTGCACGAGGGTCGCGGCCGTCGAGTGGCCCTGCCCGGCGTGGGCGAGGGCCGCGAGGGCGCCCGCCGTGACGGCGAAGGCGGCGGTCCACACGGCGGTGATGACGGCGTTGATCCGGACGAAGGGCTTCGCGCCCCAGAGCTCGCGCGGGGTGGTGCGCTTGGCGATGCCCAGCGTGAACGGCCTGCCGATGAGCAGCGAGACCCCGGCGATCAGGGCCAGCGTGGCCGAGGAGAGGGCGGCCGAGTAGGCGTGCGCCGCGGAGTCCGGATCGGCGAAGGCGACCGCCGCCAGGGCCGCGAAGAAGACCGCCGAGCCGATCTCGATGATCAGGGCGTCGAAGCCGGCCCCGGCCCGCCGCTGCTGCACGGTCACCGCGACCGCCGCGACGAGCCCGGCCAGCGCGCCCCACTGCCACTGGGCGGAGGGGAGCACGGCGAAGACGATCCACGGAAGGAAGGTGCGCACGTACGACATCGGATGAACCCCCGGCTCGATGTTCCTGTTCTGACATGTCGAAATTAGAACCTCTATCTATGACATGTCAAGAGTGGAAGGTAAGGTGAGGGTCATGAGCCTTCGACACGCCCTCCTCGGACTCCTGTCAGAGCGCCCCGCCAGCGGCTACGACCTGCTGAAGCGCTTCGAGACCTCCCTGGCCAACGTGTGGCCCGCCACGCAGAGCCAGATGTACGGGGAGCTGTCCAAACTGGCCGCCGCCGGTCTGATCGACGTCTCGGCGGAGGGCCCGCGCGGCCGCAAGGAGTACACCCTCACCGAGGAGGGGCTGAGCGAACTGCGCCACTGGCTGACCGAGACCAAGCCGGCCCGCAACACCCGCAGCGACCTCCTGCTGCGGGTCTTCTTCCTCAATGTGGTCACCCCCGACCAGGCGCGGGGCTACCTCACGGAGATCGTGGAGCTCTCGGAGCGCGAACACGAAGCCCTGCGCGCCCTGTCCGGCTCCATCGACTGGGGCGACGACCCCCTCTCGGTGAACGGCAAGATCGCCCTCGAATACGGCCTCCGCCTCAACGCGATGCGCCGCGACTGGGCCGCCTGGGCCTCGGAGCAGATCCGCTGAGGCCGGAAAGCGAAGGGCCCCGCTGCCTGGCAGCGGGGCCCTTCGTGCGTGACGCGGCGCGGGTGCCTCAGGCCCTCGCGCTGGTGGCCAGCTGGCCGAGGACGTCGAGGAGCCCGGTGACGACCTCGGTGTCGTCGGCGGGGTGGGTGTCGGCGAACCGGGTCACGGATCCGGGCACGGAGAGCCGGGCCTGGTCGAGGACGGCGGCGCCGGCGATGCCCGCGGACTTGCGGGCCTCGTCCTGGGCCCAGACCCCTCCGTAGCTGCCGAAGGCGGTGCCGACGACGGCGACCGGCTTGCCGGTGATCGCGCCGGTCCCGTACGGGCGGGACAGCCAGTCGATCGCGTTCTTCAGCACGGCGGGGATGGTGCCGTTGTACTCGGGCGAGACGAGCAGGAGCGCGTCCGCCCGGGACACCGCCTCCCGCAGGGCCGCCGCCGGTGCCGGGACGGCCCCCTCGACGTCGATGTCCTCGCTGTAGAAGGGGATGTCGGCGAGGCCGCCATGGATCTCGACCTCGATGTGCTCGGGCGCGTGCTTGACGGCCGCCTCGGCCAGCTGGCGGTTGTGCGAGCCGGCCCGGAGGCTGCCGACGAGGGCGAGGACGCGCACGGTCATGGTCGGACTCCTTGCTCAGGGCCCCCGAGGGGGCGGCCGCGGCGGGTGCCGCGGGTCTGGGGCCGACCGTAGGCCCGGGCCCCCACCGGGCGGATCAGTAAGGTTTCTGGCAGTGGCTACGTAAATCCGCCGGGAGGGCGCGGGCGGCGAGCGGGGCCCGGGGGGAGGCGGCACATGCTCTACGGACGGCAGTCCGAGGAAGCGGCGCTGGACGCGCTGCTCGACGCGGCGCGGCAGGGGCGGGGCGGCGCGCTCGTCCTGCGCGGGGAAGCGGGCATCGGCAAGTCCGCCCTGCTCGACCGGATTTCGCCCGACTCGGCGCCGACGGTGCGGCGGGTGACCGGCTGCGAGGCGGAACGCGACCTCGTCGGCGCCGGCCTGCTCCAGCTGCTGTGGCCGTTACAGGAGCAGGTCGCGCAACTGCCCGGCCCGCAGGCACGGGCGCTGCACACCGTGCTCGGCGGGTCCGCCGGGCCGGCCGACCGGTACACGACCGGACTCGCGCTGCTCACCCTGCTCGCCCGGCTCGCCGAATCCGGCCCGGTGGTCTGCGTGGTCGACGACGCCCAGTGGCTGGACCGCAGCAGCGCGGACGCCCTGCTGTTCGCGGCCCGCCGGATCGCCGCCGAGCCGGTGGCGCTCGTCTTCGCCGCACGCGACGAGGGCTTCGACGCCCGCGGGCTCCCCGAGCTCTTCCTGCCCCGCCTGGACCGCCGTTCCGCCGCCCGGGTGCTGGAGCGGTACCGGCTGTCCGCCGCGCGCCGCGAACAGGTCCTGGAGGACGCGGACGGAAACCCGCTGGCACTCCTGGAGTTCGGCCGGGCCGAGCCCGCCTGCGGCCCCGGTGGCGGCCGGCGCGTCACCGACCGCGTCCTCGCCTCGTTCCGCGACAGGATCACCGAACTGCCCGACCACGTACGGCTGCTGTTGCTCACCGCCGCCGCGGACGGCAGCCGCGACCTGGCCCGCGTACTGGCCGCCGTCGACGCGCTGGGCGGCAGCGGTGCGCGGGCGCTGGAAGCGGCGGAGCGGTCGGGGCTGTTGCGCGTCGACGGGGCCCGGGCGGCCTTCCGGCACCCGCTGGTCCGCGCCGCCGCCTACCAGAGCGCCCCCTCCGTCCAGCGGACCCGGGTGCACCGGGAGCTGGCCGCTCTCGCCGCCGACTGCGATGCCCGCGCCCGCCACCTGGCGCTGGCAGCCCTCGGACCCGACGCCTCCGTGGCCGCGGAAGTCGCCCGGGCCGCGGACCGCGCCCTGGACCGGGCCGCCCCCGCCCTCGCCTGCGACCTCTACCAGCGCGCCGCGGACCTCTCCACCTCCCTGCCGGACCGCGGCCGCCTGCTGCGCCGGGCGGCCGCCGCGGCCGTGGCCGCCGGGGACCTGGGCCCGGCCGCCACCCTGGCCGAACGGGCCGGCCCGCTCGCCACCACCGGGGCGGACCGGGCGGCCCTTGCCGAGGTCCGTGCCGCCGTGGAGTTCGAGCGCGGCGACCAGGCCGCCGCGGCGCGCCTCCTGGTCGCCGGCGCCCCGGAAGCCGGTCCCGGCCCGTCGGCGTCGATGCTGCGCACCGCGGCGACGTACGCCTGGTTCTCCGGGGACGCCGGCTCCGTGCGCGCCTGTGCGGAGCTCCTGCCCGGCGACGACACCGTGCGGGGCATGGCCAGGCTGGTGGACGGCGACCACCCGGCCGGTCTCGCCGCGCTCGCCGCGGCCGCCGCCGAGGGCGGACCCGGCATGCGCCCGGTCTACGCGGCGGCCCTGCTCGGCGACGACGGCCGGACGGAGGAGCTGGTCACCGCCGAAGTGGCCCGCAGGCGCCGGGCCGGGCTCGCGGGGGGACTTCCGGAGGCGCTGCAGATGCTGGCCCGGCTCCAGGTGATCCAGGGCCGGCACCGCGACGCGGAGGCGTCGGTGGCCGAGGCCCGGGCGGTGGCCGAGGACTGCGGCATGCCCCAGCGCATCGGCCGCCTGGAGGTGGTCCTCGCGCGGATCGCCGCCATAGAGGGGGACCCGGAGCGCTGCCGGCCGGTCGCCGGGGGGACCGTCGACGGCGGGGTCGCGGTCGCCTGCCTGCTCGGCCTGCTCGACCTGGGCCTGGGCCGCTACGAGGAGGCCCTGGTCCGCCTGGAGTCGGCGTGGACCCGCCCGGGCCACTACATGACGGCGCTGGTGGCGGCGACGGGCGACCTGGTCGAGGCCGCAGTGCGCCTCGGCGCCCCCGAGCGGGCGCGGCTCCCGTGGCAGCGCCTCGCGTCATGGGCCGAGGCCGGGGGACAGCCCTGGGCGCGGGCCGTCGCGCTGCGCTGCGAGGCGCAGTTGACCGGGCGCGAGGAGGCCTTCACCGCGGCCGAGGCCCTGCACGAGGGGGCAGGGCGCCCCTTCGAGGCCGCCCGCACCCTGCTGGTCCACGGCGAATGGCTGCGGCGCGCCCGGCGCCAGACGGAGGCCCGGGCCCGTCTGCACGGCGCGCTGGAGGTCTTCGAGCGCCTGCACGCCGCTCCCTGGGCCGGCCGCGCCCGCGCCGAACTCCGTGCCGCCGGGGAGCCGGCCGCCGCGGCCGTCCCCACGGCCGGGGCGCTGGCCGACCGCCTCACCCCGCAGGAGCTGCAGGTGGTCCGGCTCGCGGCCGCGGGCCGCAGCAGCCGCGAGGTCGCCGGGCTGCTCTTCCTGAGCCCGCGCACGGTCGAGCACCACCTCTACAAGGCCTACCCCAAGCTCGGCATCCGCTCGCGCACCGAACTCGCCCGCCTCGACCTGGACTGACCGGCCGCAGGAAGCGCAGACGCAGCAGGCGGAAACACAGCAGGCGAAAACGCAGAAGGCCCCGGCCGGTTTCCCGGTCGGGGCCTTCAAGTGCCCGGTGAGGCACTGGCGGAGGATACGAGATTCGAACTCGTGAGGGGTTGCCCCCAACACGCTTTCCAAGCGTGCGCCCTAGGCCACTAGGCGAATCCTCCGCCGCAAACAATACAAGACGTTGGGGGGTGCTCGCGAACACGATCCGATCTTGGGGGCCGGCGAGGGAACCGGCGGGATACCGGGAGGGGTGCGGGTCGATTTCGGGTCCCGGGATCGGCTAGGGTGGGGCCCAGCCCCTCACGTGGCGCTATCTCACCCAACTCCCCCAGGGCCGGAAGGCAGCAAGGGTAAGTGGGCTCTGGCGGGTGCGTGGGGGGCGCTTTGCGTTCCGGGACGGGTCCGGGGGCGTCGGCGGGCCGCCGTTGTCGGCGGGCCCGGATAACCTCGTAGACGTGTCGTCCCTTGCGCTGTACCGCCGCTATCGTCCCGAGTCGTTCGCCGAGGTCATCGGGCAGGAGCATGTCACTGCACCGCTGATGCAGGCCCTGCGGAACAACCGGGTCAATCACGCGTACCTGTTCAGCGGGCCGCGCGGCTGTGGGAAGACGACCAGCGCGCGGATCCTGGCCCGCTGCCTGAACTGTGAGCAGGGTCCTACCCCGGAGCCCTGTGGCGAGTGCCAGTCCTGCCGTGACCTGGCCCGCAACGGGCCGGGTTCCATCGATGTCATCGAGATCGACGCCGCGTCCCACGGTGGTGTGGACGACGCCCGTGACCTGCGGGAAAAGGCCTTCTTCGGGCCCGCGTCGAGCCGGTACAAGATCTACATCATCGATGAGGCCCACATGGTCACCTCGGCGGGCTTCAACGCCCTGCTGAAGGTGGTCGAGGAGCCGCCGGAGCACCTCAAGTTCATCTTCGCGACGACCGAGCCCGAGAAGGTCATCGGGACGATCAGGTCCAGGACGCACCACTACCCCTTCCGGCTCGTACCGCCCGGCACCCTGCGGGAGTATCTGGGCGAGGTCTGCGGGCGCGAGGGCGCCAAGGTCGAGGACGGCGTGCTGCCGCTCGTCGTGCGCGCCGGGGCCGGGTCCGTCCGTGACTCCATGTCCGTCATGGACCAGCTGCTGGCCGGCGCCGCCGATGACGGTGTGACGTACGCCATGGCGACCTCCCTGCTCGGCTACACCGAGGGCTCGCTGCTCGACTCCGTCATCGACGCCTTCGCCTCCGGGGACGGCGCCGCCGCCTTCGAGGTCGTCGACCGCGTGGTGGAGGGCGGGAACGACCCGCGCCGGTTCGTCGCCGACCTGCTGGAGCGGCTGCGCGACCTGGTGATCCTCGCCGCCGTGCCCGACGCCGGGGAGAAGGGGCTCATCGACGCCCCCGCCGATGTCGTGGAGCGGATGCAGGCCCAGGCCTCCGTGTTCGGCGCCGCCGAGCTGTCGCGCGCCGCCGACCTGGTCAACGCCGGACTCACCGAGATGCGGGGCGCGACGTCGCCGCGGCTCCAGCTGGAGCTGATCTGCGCCCGGGTGCTGCTCCCGGCCGCCTTCGACGACGAGCGCTCCTTCCAGGCCCGTCTCGACCGGCTGGAGCGCAGCGGGCCGCCCGCCGGCGCGTTCGCCGCGCAGGCCGCGCAGGCCCCGCCCGCCATGGGCTACGTTCCCGCGCCCGAGGCGCACGCCATGGCCCCGGCCGGGCCGGGCGGTGGGGTCGCCGCCGCGCGGGCCGCCGTACGGGGTCCCGGGCCCGAGGAGGCCCCGGTTCCGGCGGCCGCCGCCCCGGCCCCTGCCCCGGTCCACGCTCCGGCCCCGGCTGAGGCCCCCGCCCCGGCCGCCCCGGCCGCCCCCGCCCCCGGCGCGTGGCCCGGAGCCGCGCAGCCCGGCAGCGGTGCCCCCGGCGCCTGGCCGGGCGCCGCGGCGCCCCAGGGCCCGGCCGCCGCCCCCGCCCCGGCGGCCCCCGCGCAGCCGGCCGCCGGTGCCTGGCCCAGCGCCGCCGCGCCCGGCAGCGGAGCCCACGCCCCGTCCCCGGCCTCCGCTCCCGCCCCGGCCGCCGCCCAGCCGGCCGCCGCCGCCCCCGCCACGTCCTCCCCGGGCATGGCCGCCGGCGCCGGACAGGTCCAGGCGATGTGGCCCGGCATCCTGGAGGCCGTCAAGAACCGCCGCCGCTTCACCTGGATCCTGCTCAGCCAGAACGCCCAGGTCACCGGCTTCGACGGCAGCACCCTCCAGCTCGGCTTCCCCAACCCCGGAGCCCGCGACAACTTCGCGAGCAGCGGCAGCGAGGAGGTCCTCAAGGCGGTGCTGGCCGAGCAGTTCCAGGTCAACTGGAAGATCGACGCCGTGGTGGGGGGCGGCGGCGGCCCGGCCCCCGTCCAGCAGTCCTCGTACGGCGCCCCGGCCGCGCCCGCCTACAGCCCGCCGCAGCCCGCCCCGCAGCAGCAGCCTCAGCAGCACCAGGGCTCCGCCCCGCAGCAGCAGTACCAGTCGCCCCAGCAGTCGGCCTCGCCGCCGTCCCAGCAGCCGCCCGTCCGGCAGGCGCCCCCGCCGGTCGCCCCCGAGGACGACGTACCGGAGGCGGACGACCCCGACCTCGTCGACACCGCGCTGACCGGACACGACCTCATCGTGCGCGAGCTCGGAGCCACCGTTGTGGAGGAATACACGAACGAGTAGCCACCCGTCATTGGGTGGCCGCACGAAACGCGCCACGCCGTCCGGGCTACCCTGGGCGGCGTGAAGGTCCTCGTCATCGGCGGCGGCGCCCGCGAACATGCCCTGTGCCGCTCTCTGTCCCTCGACCCCGACGTCTCCGCGCTGTACTGCGCCCCCGGCAACGCCGGCATCGCCGAGGTGGCGGAGCTGCGCCCGGTCGACGCCCTCAACGGCACCGCCGTGGCCCGGCTGGCCGCCGAGCTCGGCGCCGGGCTGGTCGTCGTCGGCCCCGAGGCGCCCCTGGTCGCCGGGGTCGCCGACAGCGTCCGCGCGGCCGGCATCCCCTGCTTCGGCCCCACGGCCGCGGCCGCCCAGCTGGAGGGCTCCAAGGCCTTCGCGAAGGACGTGATGGCCGCGGCCGGCGTCCCCACCGCGCGCAGCTACGTCTGCACCGACGCCGAGGAGGTCGACGAGGCCCTCGACGCCTTCGGCGCCCCCTACGTCGTCAAGGACGACGGCCTCGCGGCCGGCAAGGGCGTCGTGGTCACCGAGGACCGGGCCGTAGCCCGCGCCCACGCGCTGGCCTGCGACCGGGTCGTCATCGAGGAGTACCTCGACGGCCCCGAGGTCTCCCTCTTCGCCATCACCGACGGCGTCACCGTCCTGCCCCTCCAGCCCGCGCAGGACTTCAAGCGCGCGCTGGACGGCGACGAGGGCCCCAACACCGGCGGCATGGGCGCGTACTCCCCGCTCCCCTGGGCCGACCCCAAGCTGGTCGACGAGGTCATGGAGCTGGTGCTCCAGCCGACCGTCGACGAGCTCCGCCGCCGCGGCACCCCCTTCTCCGGCCTGCTCTACGCCGGTCTCGCGATCACCTCCCGCGGCACCCGGGTCATCGAGTTCAACGCCCGCTTCGGGGACCCGGAGACCCAGGTGGTCCTCGCCCGGCTGCGGACCCCGCTGGCGAGCGTCCTGCTGAACGCCGCCCAGGGCACCCTGAACGCCGAGCCGCCGCTGAGCTGGCGCGACGACGCCGCCGTCACGGTGGTCATCGCCTCCCACAACTACCCGGAGACGCCCCGCACCGGGGACCCGATCGAGGGCCTCGACGAGGTGGCCGAGCAGGACGCCCCCGACGCCTACGTGCTCCACGCCGGGACCCGCCGCGAGGGCGACGCGGTCGTCAGCGCGGGCGGTCGCGTGCTGTCGGTGACGGCGACCGGTTCCGACCTGGCACAGGCGCGGGAGAAGGCGTATAAGGCGGTCGCGCGGATCCGGCTCGACGGCGCGCAGCACCGCACGGACATCGCGGCCAAGGCGGCCGAAGGCCGCTGACCGGCGGGGTCGTGGCGGGACGGGCCCGGGGCGCGGGAGACGCGCACCGGGCCCGCGCGCGTGTCCGCGTCCGTTCGCGTGCGACTGCATCCGGCCGCGTTCGAACGCACCCACCTTTACCCAAAGCCATTCCATCGGGTGATCGTCACCCGGACCGCCTGACGTCCGCGCCCGCCCCAACTAGGGTGCGGCGGAAGCATTCCGGCACATGGCCCACCGGCATTGCGATGTCGGTGGCGGGTGTCACAGTGGGGGAGTGAGCTACGCCGCCGCAGGGCAGAGGGGGTGAGGTCCGGCCGTGTCCGCAACAGGTTCGATCGCAGAAGTGGGCGCACCGTCCGCGCGTTCGCGGGCCCTCGCCGTGCTGCGGGTCCGCAGCAGGGCACTGGCCGCCGTGCTGCTGCCCGCCGCCCTCGCGGTGGTGCTCGTGTCCGCCCGGATGACGGGCCGGCTGGCAGGTGACCCCTGGCCGGCGGTGACCCTGGCCGTGTGCGCGGTCGCCGTCCTGGTCCTGCTCGTGGGCGGGATCTTCGGCGCCGTCGTACTGTGGGCCGGTCCCGCCGTGACGCCGACGGTGCCGCTGCCCGAGTCCGCCGCCCCCGACCTCTACCGCCTGGTGCGCGACCTCGCCGACCGGATGGACGTTCCGGCGCCCTCCGCGATAGCCCTCACCCCCGACTGCGACAGCTGGCTGGAGGACCGTACGCATCCGGCCCACCGCCGCACCGCCATATCCGCCGGTCCGGAGTCCGAGCCCGGCGCGGCCCCCGTGCTGGTGATCGGCTCGCCGTTCCTGTGGTGGATGCGCGTCGCGGAGCTACGGGCCGTCCTCGCGCCCGTCGTCGCCGGTACGGGCCCCTCCGCGCATCCGGACATAGCCGACGCGCGCGGTTTCGTGCGCGGGCTCGACGCCGCCGTGGACGTGGGGAGCCGGCCCGGCCTGGGCTGGATCGCACACCCGGCCCGGCTGCTGCTGAGGCTCTGCCAGAACGACGCCGCCGAGATGGAGCGCGGCGTGGCCGCGGCCGCCTCGGACCGCGCCCACGACGTGGACTACGGGCTGCGCATCGTCGCCCAGGAGCAGGTCGGCCTCGCCTACGCGGGCTGGGACCGGCTGCTGACCCGGGTCGCGCTGCCCGCCTGGCGGATGGGCCGCTGGCCCACGCACCTCGACGCCGGGGTGGTCTCCGCCCTGACCGAGCTCTCCCGCCGGGACCGGCTCGCGGAGGAGTTCACCTCCCGGCTCGGCGAGCGCCCCGCCTGCGATCTGCTGGAGCGGCCCGGAGTGATCGACGAGGCCACTTCGCTGCTGGCCGCCCGGCTGTTCCACGGGGGTCCGGCCGAGACCGGGCCCGACTGGTCGCCGGTCGACTGGGCGGCGTATCCGGAGGAGGTCGTGGACCGCCAGTGGCGTACGGAGGCGACCCGCCTGCACGCCGCGCTGGATGCCGTCCGCGTCCCGGCGGGCGGCGCCGGTCGCCCCGGAGCCGCACCGGCCGCCCCCGACCCGGCCGCCCCCGCCCCGCCCGCCCCCGCCGGGGACGGCTTCGGCGGGCCGACGCTGGAGCGGGTGCTCGGGTACCTCACCGATCCCGGCGGCGACTGCTGCGCCGGAGAGGCCCTCGCCGGGCGGCTCAGCGCGGACCTGGCCCGCGAGGACCTGGCGCGCGAGGAGCGCACCGCGGACCCCCGCGCGGGCTCCGGCGGCTCCCGGGGCGCGGACACCCTCCCGCTGTTCCCGCTCCAGCCCCCGCGCGCCGGCCGGGACCTGCTGGCCGACCACGTCACCGCCCTGGTGTGCTGCGCGGCCGTGGACTCCGCGGGCGCGGCTCCCGGCCTGGACTGGCTCGACGGCCCGGTCCTGCTGGTCGGCGGCGAGCGCCGCGCCGACCTGGCGCCCCGGGTGCTCTCGCTCGTCGAGGAGGGGGATCCGGAGCCGCTGCGGGACTGGCTGGCGGAGGTGGGCGTACGCCCCGAGAAGCCCGTCCGCCTCGTCTGAAAGCGGCGGTCCACGTTCCGGTCACGTCAATTCGCGACGAACGGTGACGGACTGCGCGCGTTATGTGATGTGCTGGGACCGGTCGCGGCGGGAGTGTCCGAAACCCGCCGCACCGAGGTGACGGAAACGCGTTCGGGGGAGCGAGGGAGGGGAGCGGTATGGGTGCGGACCAGATCCGGCGGTGGGAGTCAGGTGCGCTCGCGCACGCGGTCAACGACCCCTTCGGCCAGGGCCCCCTGCCCTGGTTCCGCGGCAGCGAGCTGTACTTCGACGACACCGGCCAGGTCGTCCCCTGGTACGTGGACCCGTCCCTGGCCCCCGGCCAGCTCCCGCGCCCCCGCAGCAACGGCGGCGGCCCGCTCACCGCCGACGACGTCCACCGCCAGATCAAGGGTTTCGCCTCGAACGGTCCGGTGGCCCCCGGCGAGGCCATCGACTTCCACATCACCGTCGACCCGCCCCAGCAGTTCTCCGTCGACGTCTACCGGATCGGTCACTACGCGGGCGACGGCGCCTCCAAGATCACCACCAGCCCCCGGCTGTCCGGGATCGTCCAGCCGCCCCCGCTCACCGCCGACCGCACCGTCTCCTGCCACCACTGGTGGCTGTCCTGGCGGCTCCAGGTGCCTTCGTACTGGAGCGTCGGCGCGTACGTCGCCGTCCTGACCACCGCTGACGGCTACCGCTCCCACATCCCCTTCACGGTCCGCGACGACGAGCCCGCCGACCTCCTGCTGATCCTGCCCGACATCACCTGGCAGGCCTACAACCTCTACCCCGAGGACGGCCACACCGGCGCCAGCCTCTACCACGCCTGGGACGAGGAGGGCCGCCTCCTCGGCGAACGGGACGCGGCCACCACGGTCTCCTTCGACCGCCCCTACGCGGGCGCCGGCCTGCCCCTGCACGTCGGCCACGCCTACGACTTCATCCGCTGGGCCGAGCGCTACGGCTACGACCTCGCCTACGCCGACACCCGCGACCTGCACGCCGGCCGCGTCGACCCCACCCGCTACCGGGGCCTCGTCTTCCCCGGCCACGACGAGTACTGGTCGGCCCCCATGCGCCGCACCGTCGAAAGCGCCCGCGACCACGGCACCTCGCTCGTCTTCCTCTCCGCCAACACCATGTACTGGCAGGTCGAGCTGGGCCCCTCCCCCTCCGGGGTCGAGGACCGGCTCCTCACCTGCCGAAAACGCCGGGGCCCCGGCCGCCCCAGCCTGTGGCGCGAAGTCGACCGCCCCGAACAGCAGCTGCTCGGCATCCAGTACGCGGGACGGGTCCCCGAGCCCGCGCCCCTGGTCGTCCGCAACGCCACGCACTGGCTCTGGGAGTCCACCGGCGCCACCGAGAACGACGAGCTCGACGGCCTGGTGGCGGGCGAGGCCGACCGGTACTTCCCGCGCACCCAGCTCCCCGAGCACCAGGACCGGATCCTGCTCGCGCACTCGCCGTACGCGGACGGCGAGGGCGCCAAGCGCCACCAGGAGACCTCCCTCTACCGCTCTCCCAGCGGCGCCCTCGTCTTCGCCTCCGGCACCTTCGCCTGGTCCCCGGCGCTGGACCGCCCCGGGCACGTCGACGAACGGATCCAGCGGGCCACGGCCAACCTCCTCGACCGCATCTGCAAGCGCGACTGACCGCCTAGGCCCGGGACGGTCCGGTGCGGCGGCCACCCCCTGCCCCGCGCACGGACCCGCGTGCGGGAGAATGGCCGTGCGCTCGTACAGAACCACAGGGAGACTCCGTGCCCGGATTCGTCGAAAAGCCCGAGCCGGTGCAGGTGCCCGGCCTCGTCCACCTCCACACCGGCAAGGTCCGCGACCTCTACCGGGACGAGGACGGCCGACTCGTCATGGTCGCCAGTGACCGCATCTCCGCCGCCGACTGGGTGCTGCCCACCGAGATCCCCGACAAGGGCCGCATCCTGACGCAGCTCTCCCTCTGGTGGTTCGACCAGCTCGCCGACCTGGTCCCCCACCACGTCATCAGCACCGAGCTGCCCGCCGGCGCCCCCGCCGACTGGGCCGGCCGCGCCCTGGTCTGCAAGAACCTCGACATGATCCCCGTCGAGTGCGTGGCCCGCGGCTACCTCACCGGCTCCGGCCTCGCCGAGTACCGCAAGACCCGTACGGTCTGCGGACTCGCCCTGCCCGAGGGCCTGGTCGACGGCTCCGAGCTGCCCGCCCCGATCTTCACCCCGGCCGCCAAGGCCGAGGTGGGCGACCACGACGAGAACGTCCCCTACGAGGAGGTCGCGCGCACCACCGGCGCCGAGACGGCGGCGCTGCTGCGCCAGACCACCCTCGCCGTCTACGGCCGCGCCCGCGACATCGCCCGCGAGCGCGGGATCATCCTCGCGGACACCAAGTTCGAGTTCGGTCGCGACGCGGACGGCACCCTGGTCGCCGCCGACGAGGTCCTCACCCCGGACTCGTCCCGCTTCTGGCCCGCCGACCAGTGGGAGCCGGGCCACGCGCAGCCCTCCTTCGACAAGCAGTACGTCCGCGACTGGCTGTCCTCCCCGGCCTCCGGCTGGGACTCCAAGGGCGAACTGCCGCCGCCCGTCCTCCCGCAGGAGGTCGTCGAGCGGACCCGCGCCAAGTACGTCGAGGCCTACGAGCGCCTCACCGGCCAGACCTGGAGCTGACGCGGGGGCCGGAACACGAAGAAGGCCCCGATCGGATTCACCGACCGGGGCCTTCTCCAGCTGAGCGGACAACGCGACTCGAACGCGCGACATCCACCTTGGCAAGGTGGTGCTCTACCAACTGAGCTATGTCCGCCTGTGCGCCGTAGCGCGAGGACAACTATACCCAACCCCGCTCGCGTGCGAGACGCACTGCCGTGTGACGGTTCTCGGCGCCCAGCTTCGTCGCCGCCGAGGACAGGTAGTTGCGCACCGTCCCCTGCGACAGCGAGGCCCGCTCCGCGATCTCCGCGATGGGCGCGCCGTCCCCCGCGAGTTCCAGTACCTCCGCCTCCCGGGCCGTCAGCGGGGAGTCCCCCGCGCTGATCGCGTCGGCCGCCAACTCCGGGTCCACGTAACGGCCTCCGGCGTGCACGGTGCGGATCAGCTCGGCCAGCCGCTGGGCCGAGACGGTCTTCGGGGCGAAGGCCCGCACGCCCGCCGCGAGGGCCCGCTTCAGGTGCCCGGGACGGCCGTGACTGGTCACGATCATGGTCTTGCAGCCGGGGAGTTCGGCCCGCAGCGCTGTGGCCACGCTCACACCGTCGGCCCCCGGCATCTGCAGGTCCAGCACCGCCACGTCGGGCCGGTGGGCCCGCGCCATCGCCAGGGCCTCCGGCCCCGAAGCCGCCTCGGCGACCACCACCAGATCGTCCTCCAGGCCCAGCAGCGCGGCCAGCGCGCCCCGGATCAGGTGTTCGTCGTCGGCCAGCAATACCCGTACGGCGCTCACGCCCGCACCTCCACTCGTTCCGTCCGGCTTCCCGGGATCTCGGCCCGCAGCCGGAACCGGCCGCCCTCGGCCGGTCCCGCCAGCAAGGTCCCGTCCACCGCCGCGAGCCGCTCCCTCAGGCCCGCGAGCCCGGATCCGGGCGGTCCCGCCGGGGCGTCGGGCGCCCCGTCGTTCTCCACCAGCAAGGTCACCGTGCCGCAGGGCTCCTGCGCCGTCAGCCGGATCAGGCAGCTGCGCGCGTCCCCGTGCCGCAGCACGTTCGTGGTCGCCTCCCGCACCACCCAGCCGAGCGCCGACTGCACCTCGGCGGGCAGCGCGAGGCCGGCCGTCCCGTACTCGACCCGGCAGTCCATCCCGGCGGCGCTCAGCACCCCGCGCGCGCCCTCCAGCTCCACCGCGAGGTCTGCCTCCCGGTAGCCCCGCACCACGTCGCGCACCTCCCGCTGGGACTCGCGCGCGATCCGCTGCACCTCGATCATCTGGTCGACGGCCTCCGGCCGTTCGCGCCGCGCGAGCTGTACCGCCAGCTCGCTCTTGAGCGCGATCACCGCCAGGTTGCGGCCCATCACGTCGTGCAGGTCCCGCCCGAACCGCAGCCGTTCCTCGGCCACGGCCAGCTGCGCCTGGAGCTCACGGGCCCGGTCCAGCTCGTGGACGGTGTTGAGCAGCCAGCCGGAGAACCCGTAGGCGACGGCCAGGAACGAACTGGTGATCAGCACCCCGACCGCGTACCCGAGGGCCTCACCCAGCGGCATTCCGAGGGCGTAGACGGCCGCGCCCAGGCTCCCCGCCGTCGCCGGCGGTACGTACCGCATGTGCCGGACCTTCTCCAGGGACAGCACGACCGAACCGCAGCCGAAGCAGGCCAGCCCGGACACGGCCACGGCCGCCACCTGCTGGTCGAGCCGCCCGGTCCGGCGCAGGGTGAGGAGGACCAGACAGCCGGCCGCCGTCACGGCCACCACCGCCAGCGCCAGCCGGACCGGCCGCTCCCGGCTGCCGACGATCCGGTCCAGCGCCCTGGAGGTCAGGAAGCCGACGAGTACGGCGTGCGCGCCGACCAGCAGCAGCACCGCCGCCCCGGCCGCGGCGGACGGACCGTCGGGCGCGGAGAGCAGCCCCGAGAGCCCGAACCCGAGGATCTCCATGAGCACGAAGGAGTGGAAGGACCAGCGGGTGTAGAGCTCGACCTTCCCCGCGCTGGTGCGGTGCTTCCACCACCCCGTCAGTTTCGACACGGCTACGTCCCCCGGTGTTCCTCGTGTGCCGGGACCGCGCCCGGACCCTGTTCCCCCAGCCTCGGCGCGTACGGGCCGGACCGGCAGTGTGCGTCGTCATGATCCGCGATGACATTTGTCATCGAGGGGTGACGTGTGCCACATAAAGGATGGGGGGAGCGGCGGCGCCGGACAACGACTGCCGGACAACGACAAAGGCCCCGATCAATGATCGGGGCCTTTGCTTTCTGAGCGGACGACGCGACTCGAACGCGCGACATCCACCTTGGCAAGGTGGTGCTCTACCAACTGAGCTACGTCCGCATGCTTCCCACGGCACAAGTGCCGTGCTCTGCGAGCTCACTCTACCTGATCCACAACCGTGGCCGGTAAAGCGTGCAGAGCGGGTGACAGGGATTGCACACTGCGCCTCCCCCCTGGAAGGGGGGTGTTCTGCTACTGAACTACACCCGCACGACTTCGGGGCCCGGCCTTTCGGCCTCGCCCCTCGGCGTGATCCACACACTAGCCGATCGGAGGGGGTGGATGGCAAATCCGGGGTCAGTGGGCTTCGTTGTAGGCGGCGTAGACCCGCTTCGGGATGCGCCCGCGGGGCGGCACGTCGAGCCCGTTGGACCGGGCCCAGGCCCGTACGACCGCCGGGTCGGGGGCGATCGCCGTGTGCTTGAAGGCCTTCCCGGAACGGGACTGGCGGCGGCCCGCGGCCACGAAGGGGGCCAGGCTCTTCCGCAGTTTCTTTGCGTTGGCCACATTGAGGTCGATCTCGTAGGACTTGCCGTCCAGGGCGAACACGACCGTTTCCGCCGCTTCCCCGCCGCTGATGTCGTCGGAGATCGTGACTACTACGCGTTGCGCCACGGATATCGGTCCCTTCGTGCGCCCTCACCGTCGCTCGCTGACGTGCGGTGATGTCGCCTGTGTGGATGTTTCGGTGGAATGCATCAAACCGTCGGAATCCCGGCTGATTCCTTTGTACCGTGATTCTCATTGAATAGCGAAGCCCAGTTAATTCTCCCCGCGTGTCCCGCCGCAATGCCGGGCACGTGGTTTTCCGGTGGATTTTGCGAAGCGTTGGTGAAGCCCAAACGGCGGGCCGGGCGTCCCCGCAGGATATCTACCCGCGTAGAAATTTCCGCCGGGTACGCTGAGGGAACCGCCTTCGCACCAACCACCACACGGGAGTGCCAGTGGCACGCGTCGTAGTCGACGTCATGCTCAAGCCGGAGATCCTCGACCCCCAGGGCCAGGCGGTGCAGCGTGCACTGCCGCGTCTGGGCTTCGATGGGATCGCCGACGTCCGCCAGGGGAAGCGCTTCGAACTGGAGGTGGAGGGACCGGTCGACCAGGCCGCCCTCGACCGCATCCACAAGATGGCCGAAACGTTCCTCGCCAACACCGTCATCGAAGACTTCACCGTGAAGGTCGAGGCCTGACGGTGAGCACACGCATCGGAGTCGTCACGTTCCCCGGAACGCTCGACGACCGTGACTCGCTGCGCGCCATCCGCCTCGCGGGGGCCGAGCCGGTCCCGCTCTGGCACCGCGACAAGGACCTGCACCAGGTCGACGCGGTCGTCCTCGCGGGCGGCTTCTCCTACGGGGACTACCTGCGCGCCGGAGCCATCTCCCGGTTCTCGCCGGTGATGGGCACCATCATCGAGCAGGCCAGGGCGGGCATGCCCGTCCTCGGCATCTGCAACGGCTTCCAGGTCCTCACCGAGGCCCACCTGCTGCCGGGGGCGATGCTCCGCAACAACCACCTCCACTTCATCTGCCGCGACCAGAAGCTGCGGGTGGAGAACGCGGACACCGCGTGGACCGGCGACTACACCGCCGGCCAGGAGATCTCCGTCCCCCTCAAGAACATGGACGGCCGCTACACCGCCGACGAGCGCACGCTCGACGAACTGGAGGCCGAAGGCCGCGTGGCCTTCCGGTACCTGGACGTCAACCCGAACGGTTCGCTGCGCGACATCGCCGGCATCACCAACGCCGCGGGCAACGTCGTCGGCCTCATGCCGCACCCCGAGCACGCGGTCGAGCCGCTGATCGGGACCGGCCGCACCGACGGCCTCCCGTTCTTCACCTCGGTCCTGAAGAAGCTGGTCAGCGCATGAGCCTCGACACCGTCAAGAACGCCACCGAGACCCCGGACGCCTCCCAGCCCTGGAAGGAACTCGGCCTCAAGGAGGACGAGTACGCCCGGATCCGGGAGATCCTCGGCCGCCGGCCCACCGGCGCCGAGCTCGCCATGTACTCCGTCATGTGGTCCGAGCACTGCTCGTACAAGAGCAGCAAGGTCCACCTGAAGCAGTTCGGCGAGAAGGTCCCGCCGAACGACGCGATGCTCGTCGGCATCGGCGAGAACGCCGGTGTCGTCGACGTCGGCCAGGGCTACGCGGTCACCTTCAAGGTCGAGTCGCACAACCACCCCAGCTACATCGAGCCCTACCAGGGCGCGGCCACCGGCATCGGCGGCATCGTCCGCGACATCCTCGCCATGGGCGCCCGCCCCGTCGCGGTCGTCGACCCGCTGCGCTTCGGCGCGGCCGACCACCCCGACACCAAGCGCGTCCTGCCGGGCGTCGTCGCGGGCATCGGCGGCTACGGCAACTGCCTGGGCCTGCCCAACATCGGCGGCGAGGTCGTCTTCGACGCCTGCTACCAGGGCAACCCGCTCGTGAACGCCGGCTGCATCGGCGTCATGAAGCACGAGGACATCCACCTCGCCAAGGCCTCCGGCCCCGGCAACAAGGTCATCCTCTACGGTGCCCGCACCGGCGGCGACGGCATCGGCGGCGTCTCGGTCCTCGCGTCCGAGACCTTCGACGACACCAAGCCCACCAAGCGCCCCGCCGTCCAGGTCGGCGACCCCTTCCAGGAGAAGCTCCTCATCGAGTGCACCCTGGAGATCTTCAAGGAGAAGCTGGTCGCCGGCATCCAGGACCTCGGCGGCGCCGGGCTCTCCTGCGCCACGAGCGAGCTGGCCTCGGCCGGCTCCGGCGGCATGCGCGTGGAGCTGGACACCGTCCCGCTGCGCGACGCGACGCTCTCGCCCGAGGAGATCCTCATGAGCGAGTCGCAGGAGCGCATGTGCGCGATCGTCGAGCCGCAGTACGTGGACCGCTTCATGGAGATCTGCGAGAAGTGGGACGTCATCGCCACCGTCATCGGTGAGGTGACCGACGGCGAGCGCCTGGAGATCTTCTGGCACGGCGAGCAGATCGTGGACGTGCCCCCGGGCACCGTCGCCCACGAGGGCCCGGTCTACCACCGCCCCTACGCGCGCCCCTCCTGGCAGGACGCCCTCCAGGCCGACGACGCGGGCAAGCTGCCCCGTCCGCAGACCTCCGAGGAGCTCCGCGCGCAGGTCCTGGCCCTGGTCTCCTCCCCGAACCAGGCCTCGAAGTCCTGGGTCACCGACCAGTACGACCGCTTCGTGCAGGGCAACACGGTGCTCTCGCAGCCCGAGGACGCCGGCATGGTCCGCATCGACGAGGACTCCAACCTCGGCGTGGCGATGGCCACCGACGGCAACGGCCGCTTCGCGAAGCTCGACCCGTACACGGGCGCGCAGCTGGCGCTGGCCGAGGCGTACCGCAACGTCGCCGCCACCGGCGCGAAGCCGCTCGCGATCTCGGACTGCCTGAACTTCGGCTCCCCCGAGGACCCGGACGTCATGTGGCAGTTCGCCGAGGCCACCCGCGGCCTCGCCGACGGCTGCTTCGAGCTGGGCACCCCGGTGACCGGCGGCAACGTCTCCCTCTACAACCAGACGGGCGAGAACGCGATCCACCCGACCCCGGTCGTGGCGGTCCTCGGTGTCATCGACGACGTCAACCGCCGTACGCCGATGGCGTTCGCGGAGGCCGGCCAGCTGCTCTACCTGCTCGGCGACACCGCCGAGGAGTTCGGCGGCTCGGCCTGGTCGCAGGTCGTCCACGACCACCTCGGCGGGATGCCGCCCAAGGTGGACCTGGGCCGCGAGAAGCTGCTCGCCGAGATCCTGATCTCGGCCTCCCGCGACGGCATGATCGACGCCGCGCACGACCTGTCGGACGGCGGCGTCATCCAGGCGCTCACCGAGTCCTGCCTGCGCGGCGGCAACGGCGCCCGCGTCGTGGTCCCCGAGGGCCTGGACGCCTTCACCTTCCTGTTCTCCGAGTCCGCGGGCCGCGCCATCGTGGCCGTCCCGCGCAGCGAGGAGCTCCGCTTCACCGACATGTGCGGCGCCCGCGGTCTGCCCGCGGCCCGCATCGGCGTGGTGGACGGCGAGGAGATCGAGGTCCAGGGCGAGTTCACGCTCCCCCTGGCCGAACTCCGCGAGGCCCACGAGGCGACGATCCCGGCCCTGCTGGCCTGATCGTCCCTCCACCGCGAGCCCCCGGCCGGACCTCCGGCCGGGGGCTCGCGTCGTGCCGCGCCGCCGCCCCGGCCGGCGGTGACGCGTTCGAGACGCGCGCAACGGCCGGATTCCGCAAGCCGGTTGATAACTTCGATCATGCCGTCGGGTACCGGGCGGCCGTGCGAAGGACCGGGGTGGGGGATGTTCGAACCGATGGGGCCGACGGGGGGCGGGCCGCTGCCCGACCGAGGCCGACGCCGCAACGCGGTCAACGCGCTCGTGTTCCTCGCCGGCGTCGCCGGCCTGGCCCTCGGCGGCTGGGGCCTGTACGACGCCGTCACGACGCACCAGGCCCGCGGGGCAAGCCGCGCGCTGATCACCTCCGCCTGCGCCGGACTCGTCGACGGCGACGAGGTGCTCGGGCTGCGCGGCGGAGTCGACCGGCTGCGGCTCTCCGACCGGGCCGAGAACACCGTCGACTTCGTCTCGCTGCCCGACAGCTGCGACTTCCAGACCGTCATCGACGGGAAGAAGTACGGGGACCAGCACTTCGTGCTCAAGGTCCGCGTCCTGCCCGCCGGGCCGCCCGAGAACCGGCTCGACACCGTGCCCCGCGCCCCCTTCCCGGGACGCGGCGACGCCCCCCGGGCCGACCTCACCGCGCAGACCGCCCCGACGATGCGCCGCCCCCTGGGCGACGGGCTCCTCGGCGACTACGGCGCCCGCGACGTCACCGTCACCGCCCCGTGCGCCACCCCGCTGCCCGGGACCGGCGCCACCGCCGTACGGGCGAGCGCCCTCACCGGGGACTCCCGGGCCACCGACACCGACCGCCGCGCCCTCGCCCGGATCGCCCGCACGGCCGCGCTGCGCCTGGCCGCCGAACTGGGCTGCACGACCCGGCTGCCGGAGCTGCCCGACGCCCTCCCCGCCCAGGCCACGGCCCTGGGCCCGGCCACCGGGGACCGCCACGACGCCTGCGGCTGGTACGCCGCCCTGCTGCGCACCACGGACCGCGGCGCCCTGCCCGACCGCGCCCTCGGCAGCCCGCAGGCCGCCGCCGCCCGGACGGAGACCTGCCGGCTGGCGGTCAGTCCCGGCGAGACGGAGCGGATCCACACCGCCAGGCCGCGCGCCGACCGGGACCACGTCGACCTCCATGCCGTCCTGACCCGCGACCCCTGGTGGCTGGAGACCCGCTCCTACTTCGGCGAGGACGGCGGCTCCGTCGGCATCGGCGACGGCCGTCTGCCCAGCCCGGTGGGGCCCGGCACGGCGGGGGAACGCGGCGCGCTGACGTACGCGACGGCCAGTTGCCAGGGCCACCCGGCCGTCTTCACCCTGCTGGCCGACCGCACCTACGCCTCCCAGGTCATCCGCGACCGCTACGCCGAGGTGTTCGGGGCCTACGTCCGGGACGCGGCGGCCCGTCACGGCTGCACCCAGGTCACCCTCCCCCAGTAGGGTCGCCCCATGCCGCCCGTCAAGAAGAAGCCGCGCACCTACGACCAGGCGAGGATCCGCGCGGCCGTCACCGCGCAGTTCGGGCACCTCGCCGAAGCCGTACGGGGGCTGACCCCGGAGCAGCTCGCGCGGCCCAGCGGGGTCGGGGACTGGAGCGTGGCCGACCTCGCCGGGCACGTCGCCTGGATCGCCGACTCCCTCGCCGCCGGCCTGGCCCGGCCGCCCGGCGCCGTCCCCGAGCTGACGGCCGTCGAGTGGCCCTTCGCCACCGCCTCCCTCGCCGGGAAGATCTCCGAGGCCGCCCGGGAGACCCTCACCGGCGCCCCGCTCCCCGAGCTGTACGCGCGGGCCGCCGCCGCGCTGGCCGGGGCCCTGGAGCAGAGCCCGGGCAGCCGCGTGCTGGACCTGTGGATCGGCGACATGACCCTCGCCGACTTCCTGGTCACCCGGACCGTCGAACTGGTCGTGCACACCGACGACCTCAACCGGGCCCTGCCCGGCCTCGGCGTCCCCGTCGAACGCCAGGCCCTGGCCGCCTGCACCCGGCTGCTCGCCGACGCCCTCGCCGTGAAGGCGCCGGGCGGCTCCGTGGAGGTGCGGATCCCGCCCTTCGCGGTGGTCCAGTGCGTCGAGGGGCCCCGCCACACCCGCGGCACCCCGCCCAACGTGGTGGAGACCGACCCGCTCACCTGGATCCGGCTCGCGACGGGCCGCAGCGGCTGGGCGGCGGAGCTCGCCGCGGCCCGGGTCAGCGCGAGCGGGGAGCGCGCCGACCTGGCCGGGCTGCTGCCCCTGATGAGCTGAACGGGCGAGCCGGGGAACCGGCCGCGCCGCCGGCCCGTCCCAGGGGCATGCGTACCCTCAGGCACCTCGCCCCCGGCCTGGCCGCCCTGCTCGCCGCGCTCGCCCTCACCGGCTGCCGGGGCGGCTCCTCCGACGCCGTCCTCACCCCGGACGGCCCCGGCTCGCAGCGGCCCGCCGCGAACGCCCCGCTCACCGCGACCACCTGGACCGTGGCATCGGTCGACGGCGCGGCCGCCCCCGCCGGCCCGCCCGGCCCCGCCCGCCTCACCATCGCCCCCGACGGCACGGCGAGCGGCAGCCTCGGCTGCAACCGCTTCAGCGCCCCCGTCACCGTCGCGGGCGCCACGCTCACCGTCGGCCCGCCGACCACCACCCGGATGGCCTGCGAGGGCCCGGCCGGCGCACAGGAGCGCGCCCTGACCGCGCTGTTCGCCGCGGGCCCCCTGACCTGGAAGATCCAGGAGCGGACCCTGACCCTGACCGCCCCCGACGGCAAGGGCCTCACCGCCGAGGCGGCCTCCGCCGCCGAATGACCCCGGCGCGGGGGCGCGCGGCCTCAGGCCGGGTACGGCAGCAGCCCCGCGTCCGTCTTCTCCCAGGCCGCGCGCAGTTCGGCCAGCCGGGCCGGTTCCACGGCCGCCTTGTCGGCCTGCTCGCGCAGGTCCCCGGCGAGGTCGAACAGCTGGTCGCGCCCCGACTTGCCCCGGTAGTACTTCCAGTCGCCCCGGCGCAGCGCCCGCTCCCCGCGCACCCGCCAGAACAGGTTCCGCTCCGCCACCTGCTCGCCGCGCAGCAGGTACCCGGCCAGGCTCACCCCGTCCAGCGGGTACGCGCGGTGCGGCCGGGTCCCGGCCAGCTCCAGCAGCGTCGCCGTCCAGTCCGGGCTGAACACCGGCACCCGGCTGACCTGGCCGCCGTCCAGCCGCGCGGGCCAGCGCACGATGTTCGGCACCCGGATCCCGCCCTCCTGGAGCGAGGCCTTGTTGCCCGACAGCGGCCAGTTGTACGAGAAGCGCTCGCCGCCGTTGTCGCTGGAGAACACCACGACGGTGTCCTCCTCCTGCCCGGAGCGCTTCAGCGCCTTCAGCACCTCGCCGACCGACCGGTCCAGGTCCTCGACCATCTGCTTGTACTTCTCGACGGAGCCGCCGTCCTGGTGCCACAGCGCCCGACCGTCACCGGCCTTGATCCGCCGGACGATCTCGGCGCTCTCCTTCGTGTCCCCGTCGGCGATCCACGGCCAGTGCGGGGTGGTGAAGTTGAGGTTCAGCAGCCACGGCTTGCCGTGGTGGTCGCGGGAGACGTACTCGCTCGCCCGCTCGGTGATGATCCTCGTGTAGTAGCGCAGGTCCTTGTACTCGGCGTCGCCCTCGTACAGGTCGTACTCGCCGCCCAGGCCGAGCTTGGAGTAGTACTCCAGCGCCCCGCCGAAGTTCCCGAAGAACTCCTCCCAGCCCGACTTGGTGGGGCTGTAGTCCGGCAGGTAGCCCGCGTGCCACTTCCCGATGAGCGCGGTGGCGTACCCCGCCTCCTTCAGCAGCGAGGCCAGCGTCGGGTGACTCGGCTCCAGGCCAGCCGACTTGTCGGCGATCGGCTCGGCCAGACCGCCCTTGGTACGGGCCGGATAGCGCCCGGTGTACAGGCTGAACCGGGTCGGCGAGCAGGTCGCCGAGCCCGAGTAGGCGTCGGTGAACCGCACCCCCTGGCGGGCCAGCCGGTCCAGGTTCGGGGTCTTGATGTGCGGCGAGCCGTACGAGGACAGGTCGGCCCAGCCCAGGTCGTCGCCCAGGATGAACAGGATGTTCGGCCGCCGGGAACGCCGCTCCCGCGCGGCCCGGAACTCCCGCTCCGAGGACCCCGCGGCGGGGCTCTCGGCAGCGGCTGCGGGGCTCGCGCCCAGCCCGACCGCGGCGGCCGCCGCGCTCGCTCCGACGGCGCCGCCGAAGGCACGCCGGGACAGGGGGGATTCGTACGAAGACACGAGTACTCCAGGGCATGGCCCGTCGGCCTGCCCGGGGGCGGCGCGGGACGGCGCACGGCACGACGGGACAGGCCTGGACGGGACGGGAGGGAAAGACCGGGGGACGGCCGGACGCCGGGCGCGGAACGCCGCAACGGCGGTCGCGGCGACGGGAAACGCCGCCGGGATCCGGACGCAGGAGGCACTGGGGAGGAACGGCGCGCGTCAGCGCGCGGCGGAACTACGCGCAGCTACGACAGATGGCGCTCGCGACACGGACCAGGTCCACGTGCCGGCGCTCGACGAGGGTGACGGCTCGGTCACCGAGGGGCTGCATGAGCCGGAAGCCTGTACGAACCCACAGGCACCTGTCAACCAGGGCATTCCGGATGCCGAGACGCCCGCCCGGTCACCCTCCGCACGGGTAACCAGACTGTCCGCACTGTGACTTTTCCCGAGCGTCCCCAATTCGGACCAGTGGTCGATCTCGCCTACACTCGGAGCCGTGCCTCGTGGTGATGGACGACTCAACCACGACCTGCTCCCCGGTGAGAAGGGCCCCCAGGACGCTTGCGGCGTCTTCGGTGTCTGGGCTCCGGGTGAAGAGGTCGCCAAGCTCACCTACTTCGGACTGTATGCACTGCAGCACCGCGGACAAGAGTCTGCGGGCATCGCTGTGAGCAACGGTTCCCAGATCCTCGTCTTCAAGGACATGGGCCTCGTGTCCCAGGTCTTCGACGAAACCTCTCTCGGCTCGCTCCAGGGTCATATCGCGGTCGGTCACGCCCGCTACTCGACCACCGGAGCCTCCGTCTGGGAGAACGCCCAGCCGACCTTCCGCGCGACCGCCCACGGCTCCATCGCCCTGGGTCACAACGGCAACCTGGTGAACACCGCCGAACTCGCCGAAATGGTCGCCGACCTCCCCCGTCAGGACGGCCGCGCCACCCAGGTGGCGGCCACCAACGACACCGACCTGGTCACCGCCCTCCTCGCCGGCCAGACCGACGAGGACGGCAAGCCCCTGACCATCGAGGAGTCGGCCACCAAGGTCCTCCCCCAGGTCAAGGGCGCCTTCTCCCTCGTCTTCATGGACGAGGGGACCCTCTACACCGCCCGTGACCCGCAGGGCATCCGCCCGCTGGTCCTCGGCCGCCTGGAGCGCGGCTGGGTGGTCGCGAGCGAGACCGCCGCCCTCGACATCTGCGGCGCCAGCTTCGTCCGCGAGGTCGAACCGGGCGAGCTCATCGCGATCGACGAGAACGGCCTGCGCACCTCGCGCTTCGCGGAAGCGAAGCCCAAGGGCTGTGTCTTCGAGTACGTCTACCTGGCGCGCCCGGACACCGACATCGCCGGCCGCAACGTCTACCTCTCGCGCGTCGAGATGGGCCGGCGCCTCGCCAAGGAAGCCCCGGTCGAAGCCGACCTGGTGATATCGACTCCGGAGTCGGGCACGCCCGCCGCCGTCGGGTACGCCGAAGCCAGCGGGATCCCGTTCGGCGTCGGCCTGGTCAAGAACGCCTACGTCGGCCGGACCTTCATCCAGCCCTCGCAGACGATCCGCCAGCTCGGCATCCGTCTCAAGCTCAACCCCCTCAAGGAAGTCATCCGGGGCAAGCGCCTGGTGGTCGTCGACGACTCGATCGTCCGCGGCAACACCCAGCGCGCGCTCGTGAAGATGCTCCGCGAGGCCGGCGCGGCCGAGGTCCACATCCGGATCTCCTCCCCGCCGGTGAAGTGGCCGTGCTTCTTCGGCATCGACTTCGCCACCCGGGCCGAGCTGATCGCCAACGGCATGACGGTCGACGAGATCGCCACGTCGATGGGCGCGGACTCGCTCTCGTACATCTCGCTCGACGCGATGATCGAGGCGACGACCATCCAGAAGCCCAACCTCTGCCGGGCCTGCTTCGACGGCGAGTACCCGATGGAGCTGCCCGACCCGCAGCTCCTGGGCAAGCAGCTCCTGGAGTCCGAGCTCGCGGGCGGTACGGACGCCGCCGACGCGCTCCGTCGCCCGTAGCGGTCCTCCCCACCCGGTTCAACCTGCGCCGGGCCCTGTCTTCAGAGGCTTTTCCCAGGGCCCGGCACCACACGCAGTAACGACACGAAAGCTCTCTCCTGTCATGACAGAGAAGACCACCGGTGCCAGCTACGCAGCCGCAGGCGTGGACATCGAAGCGGGCGACCGCGCCGTCGAGCTGATGAAGGAGTGGGTGAAGAAGACGCAGCGCCCCGAGGTCCTCGGCGGCCTCGGCGGTTTCGCCGGTCTCTTCGACGCTTCCGCCCTCAAGCGCTACGAGCGCCCGCTGCTCGCCTCCGCCACCGACGGGGTGGGCACCAAGGTCGACATCGCCCGCCGGCTCGGCGTGTACGACACGATCGGCCACGACCTGGTCGCGATGGTCATGGACGACATCGTCGTCTGCGGTGCCGAGCCGCTCTTCATGACGGACTACATCTGCGTCGGCAAGGTGCATCCCGAGCGTGTCGCGGCCATCGTGAAGGGCATCGCCGAGGGCTGCGTCCTCGCCGGCTGCGCCCTGGTCGGCGGCGAGACCGCCGAGCACCCCGGCCTGCTGGGCCCGGACGACTTCGACGTGGCGGGCGCGGGCACGGGCGTCGTCGAGTACGACCGCCTCCTCGGAGCCGATCGCATCCGTGCGGGTGACGCCGTCATCGCGATGGCTTCGTCCGGCCTTCACTCGAACGGGTACTCGCTCGTCCGGCACGTCCTCTTCGACCAGGCCGGGATGTCCCTGGACCAGCACGTCGAGGAGCTCGGCCGGACCCTCGGCGAGGAACTGCTGGAGCCGACCAAGATCTACTCGCTGGACTGCCTGGCCCTCACGCGCACGGCCGAGGTGCACGCCTACTCGCACATCACGGGCGGCGGCCTCGCGGCGAACCTGGCCCGGGTCATCCCGGACCACCTGCACGCCACGGTCGACCGGTCGACCTGGGCGCCCGGTGCGATCTTCGACCTGGTCGGCAAGGCCGGATCGGTCGAGCGCCTGGAGCTGGAGAAGACCCTGAACATGGGCGTCGGCATGATGGCCGTGGTCCCGCAGGAGTCGGTCGACGTCGCCCTGACCGCCCTGGCCGACCGAGGCGTCGACGCCTGGGTGGCCGGCGAGATCCTGGACCGGGGCGAGCACGCCGAGGGCGCGACCCTCACCGGTTCGTACGCGGTCTGAGCAGCACTGAAACCCGGCCCTGGGCGATGCCCCGGGCCGGGTTTCGGTGTTTACGAGTGTGGGAGCCACGGGTGGTGACACCCGCTGCGGAGTTGTTCCGCGTCAAGCCCCGCGACGGTGCGCCGACGGACCGGACTCTTCGTCCTCGTCCTCGTCGTCATCGCTGTTGTACAGAGCCGCGTACTTGGCGTACGGGTCGTCGTCGTCTTCGTCCTGATCGTCATCGACTTCGACCGGCGCGCTGATAGGCAGCGGCTCTGTCGGCGATGCGCCCAGCTCATTGGCCAGACGCGAGAGGTCAGTCCCGCCGCTGTTGTACTTCAGCTGGCGGGCGACCTTTGTCTGCTTGGCCTTGGCCCGGCCGCGCCCCATGGCTCGACCCCCTCGGTGACGGGGCTCGACGGCCCCAGAGTCTGACACGCGTTCATGGTTCGGAGCGGGCTCTCCGTGGAGAGACCGTCCGTAGGGGTTTAACGGTACCTGCTTCCGCGGCCATACGGTACGCCGCCCGCATGACACGCCTCGACGCAGAACCAGCGGGACACCCCGTACTCGCTGGTCAGCTGCGATTTTAACGCTTTCCTGGCTCACGACCCGCCGAAGTGCAGTGAGTTCCGTCTCGCCGCACCCCGGCGGGCCCTGCGGGATGCCTAGGCCGTACGGGCCGCGGCCCGCGCGGCGAGCGCGTCGGCCATCCGCTGTTCGGCGATCCGGTCCGCCGCGGCGGCCGGCGGAATCCCGTCGGACTTCGCACGTGCGAATATCGCCAGGGTGGTGTCGAAGATCTTCGCCGCCTTGGCCTTGCAGCGGTCGAAGTCGAAGCCGTGCAGCTCGTCGGCGACCTGGATGACCCCGCCCGCGTTGACCACGTAGTCCGGCGCGTAGAGGATCCCGCGGTCCGCGAGGTCCTTCTCGACGCCGGGGTGGGCGAGCTGGTTGTTGGCCGCGCCGCACACCACGGTGGCGGTCAGGGCCGGCACGGACGCGTCGTTCAGCGCGCCGCCGAGGGCGCAGGGGGCGTAGATGTCCAGACCGGGGGTCCGGATCAGCGCCTCCGTGTCGGCGACCGCGCTGACCTTGCCGCCGGGGTGCCGCTCCAGGACGGCCCGCACGGACTCCGCGCGGACGTCCGTGATCACGACCTCGGCGCCGTCCGCCAGCAGGTGCTCCACGAGGTGGTGCCCGACCTTGCCGACACCGGCCACGCCGACCTTGCGGCCGCGCAGGGTCGGGTCGCCCCACAGGTGCTGGGCGCTGGCCCGCATGCCCTGGAAGACGCCGAACGCGGTGAGCACCGAGGAGTCGCCGGCGCCGCCGTTCTCGGGGGAGCGGCCGGTGGCCCAGCGGGTCTCGCGGGCGACGACGTCCATGTCGGCGACGTAGGTGCCGACGTCGCAGGCCGTGACGTAGCGGCCACCGAGGGACTCCACGAACCGGCCGTAGGCCAGCAGCAGTTCCTCGCTCTTGAGGGTGGCCGGGTCGCCGATGATCACGGCCTTGCCGCCGCCGAGGTCGAGACCGGCGAGGGCGTTCTTGTACGACATGCCGCGCGAGAGGTTCAGCGCGTCCCGGACGGCCTCCTCGTCGGAGGCGTAGGCGTGGAACCGGGTGCCGCCGAGGGCGGGGCCCAGGGCGGTGGAGTGGATGGCGATGACGGCCTTGAGGCCTGACGCTCGGTCCTGGCACAGCACGACTTGCTCGTGGCCGCCCTGTTCGCTGCGGAACAGGGTGTGCAGGACGCCGTCGGTCATTTCGGTCACGGTGGTGACTCCCATGGAAGAGATGCGGCGGAAGGACGCCCGCCCTGCGGGTGGGGGAGGGCGTTGCTTGGAGCAGAGTAAGACCTGCGGGCCGCCCGGGCGCCCCCTGTCCGGGGATCGGAACACTCCCGTGTGACGCCCCGCCCGCGATGCCCGGTGAGCGGGGCCCGCGGGCCCCGCCGGACCCGTTCCCCCGGCTGTGGCGCTCCGGAGGTGAACCGGGCCCCGAAAAGGGGGAGTACGGGAGCGTGAACGAATCCTCCCGCTCCTTCCCGGTCGTGCCGTACGCCTCCTACCTGCGGGTCTACGAGCCCCTGGCCGCCTTCCCGGAGCCGGAGCGCACGCACTGGGCCGGCTACGCCCGGCGCGGGACCGCTCCGACGGCCCAGGACGAACTGCGCCGGTCGCTGACCGACTTGGTGCGCGTCCCGGTGGTGGGCGTTCCGCCGCACGAGAGCGCGGACGCCTTCACGGCGGAGGTCGACGGGGTGCTGCTCGTGTGCCCGTGGCGGACCCGGCTGCGCGGCTGGCTGGCGCTGGGGGAGCTGGCGGAGTCCTTCCCGCCGCCGGTGCTGGACGCGGCCCTGCCCCCGGCGGCCCGCCGCCGGGCCGCCGCGGAGTACGAGGAGTGGCGCGGGCGCAACCCCGACGCGCGCCCGTGGATCCGTACGGGGGTGTGGCAGGTGCCGCTGCGCTGGTTCGTGCTGGTCGCGGACGAGGAGCGGGAGTACCTGCCGGGCGAGCGGCTGCGCTACCGGACGCCGATGGTGCAGGCCCGGCGCCGGCTCGCCCGGGGGCTGCGGATCCTGCGCGCGGCGGAGGGGTACGGGCAGCTGGCCGAGGGGCTGGTGGAGGTCGGCAGCTGGCTGGAGGAGTTCCATCCGCGGTCGATGGTCGAACTGGACTACGGGGGCCTGCTGTACGCGCTGCCCGCCGCCGCCCTGGAGGGGGACCGGACGGCCCGGGACCTGGAGGAGGGGATCGCGGCCCTGCGGGACGGGAAGCCGGAGGCCGCTTCCGAGGTGTACGGGGAACTGGCGCTCCGCTGGCGGGCGGTCAGGGAAAGACTGTTCGCGAACTGAGAGTCTGTTCGTGAACGGCCGGATGAGGCATCGTGTGACCGTGGTCTCACCCCCGTTCGGACGGTGTGCGTATCGCCCGTATCGGTTGTCATCGGCCGATCGGTCACAACCCGCAGATCAGGGGCTTGATCACGACATTAGGGTCTTAGTTCCAGGACCTACGTCCCGATACGGGCCATTGGCCCAAGCGTGACGGACCGCACTATCTACACCCTTGCGCCCTTCCCCTACCCTCGTGCCAAAATAGGACAAGGAGTCCGGGGAGGGTTCCTTCCGCCCAACTAAGGGCGGAATGCTCGGTATTGCACTCTATGGGGGGTCTGACGACTCCTGATCGCTCTGTGACTGATCGTCACAGTGGGGTGACTGTCCGTTATGGGGCGGTCCATCGGCTTCCGCCGCTGATGAACACCTCGGAGGGCAATTCCATCGGTTTGGCCCTTGGGGCTGGACGGATGGTGTAGTTGTAGTGCCGAGGACAAGCCGTTCGTCCTATAACCGACTCGGCCTGCGTATGTCCATTTCGGGCAACGCGGGCCAAGGTGCAGAATTTAGAGGAAAGAACCGAGATGGTTCGGTTCTCCCGAGGAGGCCGCTCATGACCGCTCGCACCCCTGATGCCGAGCCGCTGCTGACCCCGGCTGAGGTTGCCACGATGTTCCGCGTGGACCCGAAGACGGTCACCCGCTGGGCCAAGGCTGGCAAGCTCACGTCCATCCGCACCCTGGGTGGACACCGCCGTTACCGCGAGGCTGAGGTCCGCGCACTGCTCGCGGGAATTCCGCAGCAGCGCAGCGAGGCCTGAGGTCCCGCATCACCCCTGCTTTAACCGGGTTCGAATCGGGTCCCCCAATCCGATGAAACCCACATGGCTTCATGCGGTGGGGCCTGCCCCAACAGGCTCACTACCGTCGATCGCGCTGGACTCCGCCGGGTCCAGCGCGATCTTTTTTTATGCCCGGAGGGCCTGCGTCCGGCGGAGGCGGGTGCACGCCGGCCGGTCAGGTGCCATTGCACATATTAAATCGAGTAGGCGTAGGAGTCCGATAAACGTACGAGTCTCAAAAACTCGTGTGGTGACTCCCGTCACAGCTGATAACTCTTGTACATCCGGCATTGCGTTCCGTAAGGGGATCTCCGGTGCAGAGCGCCACGCGCCGCCGGGGGATTTTCCCCCCTCGGGGGACATGTCAGCCGGAGTCGCTGGAGGGGGCCTGGAGCGCCTGTGGGGGCCTGGGCCGCCCCTGAGTGCCCCGAGGGCGGGAACGGCCCGCGGAGGGGCTCCTGAGGCTTTCGGGGCCCCGACGCGATGATCATGGGTAGGGGGCGGCCGTCCGTCGGCCGTCCGTATCCCCGGCCCCACGGCACCCGGAAACGCGTCAGGGCCCGTATTCCTTGCGGAATACGGGCCCTGACGTTTCTGCGAACCTGACGGGACTTGAACCCGCGACCTCCACCTTGACAGGGTGGCGAGCTAACCAACTGCTCCACAGGTCCTCGTTCGCGGCCGATTGCCCGGCTGCGAATCACACTGTACAGCAGGTCAGGGGGTGCGGTCGAACCCGGTCACGGAGCGAGGGCGTCGACCGCCTTCACGATCCGTTTGTCCGAGATCGGGTACGCCGTGCCGAGCGCGTGGGCGAAGTAGCTGACCCGCAGTTCCTCGAGCATCCAGCGGATCTCGGTGACCGCCTCCGGGACCGGCCGGCCCTTCGGCAACTGCTCCAGCAGCCACAGGTACTCGTCCCGCATCTCGTGGACCTTCTCCATGCGCGTGGTGTCGCGCTGGGCGCCCGTCGGCATCTGCTGGAGCCGCCGGTCCGCCGCCACCAGGTAGCGCATCAGGTCCGGCAGCCGGCGCAGACCGGTGAGGGTCACGAAGCCGGCCGGCATCAGTGCCGCCAGCTGGGCCTTCACGTCCGCGACGTTCGCCATCAGGGCCAGGCTGTTGGTGGCCTTCAGCCGCCGCTCGCAGGCCTGCCAGGCGGCGAGCACCTGCTGTACCTGGGAGACCGTCCGTACGGTCGTGTCCACCAGATCGGCCCGCACCGCGTCGTAGAGCCTGCGGAACCCGGCCTCGTCCCAGGCCGGGCCGCCGTGGTCGGCGATCAACTTGTCGGCCGCCGCCGTGGCGCAGTCGTCGAACAGCGCCTGGATGGAGCCGTGCGGGTTCCTGGACAGGGCCAGCTTCTGCTGGTTGGTGAGCTTGTCCGAGGCGAACTTCGCCGGGTTCACCGGGATGTTCAGGAGGATCAGCTTCCGGGTGCCCAGCCACATGGCCCGCTGCTGCTCGGTCTCCGTGTCGAAGAGCCGTACCGAGACGCTCGTCCCCTCGTCCACCAGCGCCGGGTACGCCTTCACCGGCTGGCCCGCCCATGGGGCATCCCCGCGGCGAAGCCGTAGGGGAGGGGTCTCGAACACCTTGGTCAGGGTGCCGATGGTCCAGTCGGTCAGCCCGGTGCGCTCCAGCGACTCCCCGCCCGCCCGCTCGGCGGTGGCGGCGGCCGCCTTGGACAGGGCCTGGCGGGCCTTGGGCTTCAGGCGCAGCCGCAGGGCCTCCAGGTCCTTGTCCTCGGCGAGGTTCTTGCGGCGCTCGTCGACGATCCGGAAGGTGATCTTCAGGTGGTCCGGGATCCGGCTCAGGTCGAAGTCCTCGGCCGCGACCGGGACACCGACCATCCGGTGCAGCTCGCGCGCCAGGGTCACCGGCAGCGGCTCCTGGAGCGGCACCGCCGTGTCCAGGAAGCGGCCCGCGAAGTTCGGCGCGGGTACGTAGTGCCGGCGGATCGGCTTCGGCAGGGACCGGATCAGCTCCGTGACGACCTCCTCGCGCAGGCCCGGGATCTGCCAGTCGAAGCCCTCGTCGGTGACCTGGTTCAGGACCTGGAGCGGGATGTGGACGGTCACGCCGTCCGCGTCCGCGCCCGGCTCGAACTGGTACGTCACCCGGAACTTCAGCTGCCCCTGCCGCCAGGAGTCCGGGTAGTCGGCCTTGGTGACCCCGGCCGCCTTCTCCGTCAGCAGCATCTCGCGCTCGAAGTCGAGGAGTTCGGGCTCCTCGTGCTTCTTGTGCTTCCACCAGGAGTCGAAGTGCGCCCCCGAGACCACGTGGTCCGGGATGCGCCGGTCGTAGAAGTCGAAGAGGGTCTCGTCGTCGACCACGATGTCTCGGCGCCGGGCCCGGTTCTCCAGCTCCTCCACCTCGGTGAGGAGCTTGCGGTTGTCCGCGTAGAACTTGTGGTGCGTACGCCAGTCGCCCTCGACCAGCGCGTTGCGGATGAACAGCTCGCGCGAGACCTCGGGGTCGATCCGGCCGTAGTTGATCTTCCGCTGGGCCACGATCGGGACCCCGTACAGGGTCACCTTCTCGTACGCCATCACCGCCGCCTGGTCCTTCTCCCAGTGCGGCTCGCTGTACGTGCGCTTGATCAGGTGCCCGGCGAGCGGCTCCACCCACTCGGGCTCCACCTTGGCGTTGACCCGCGCCCACAGCCGCGAGGTCTCCACCAGCTCCGCCGACATCAGGAACTTCGGCTGCTTCTTGAACAGCGAGGACCCCGGGAAGATCGCGAACTTGGCCGAACGGGCGCCCAGGTACTCGTTCTTGTCGGTGTCCTTCAGGCCGATGTGCGACAGCAGGCCGGCCAGCAGCGAGATGTGGATGTTCGTCTCGGCGGCGTCCGCCTCGTTGACGTGGATCCCCATCGTCTTCGCGACCGTGCGCAGCTGCGAGTAGATGTCCTGCCACTCGCGGATCCGCAGGAAGTTCAGGTACTCCTGCTTGCACATCCGGCGGAACGAGGACGAGCCGCGCTCCTTCTGCTGCTCGCGGACGTAGCGCCACATGTTCAGGAAGGAGAGGAAGTCGCTGGTCTCGTCCTTGAACCGGGCGTGGTTCTGGTCCGCCTGCGTCTGCTTGTCCGAGGGCCGCTCGCGCGGGTCCTGGATCGACAGGGCCGCCGCGATGACCATCACCTCGCGGACGCAGTTGTTCTTGTCCGCCTCCACCACCATGCGGGCCAGCCGCGGGTCCACCGGCAGCTGGGACAGCTGGCGGCCCATGGGCGTCAGCCGCTTCTTGTGGTCCTTCTCCGACGGGTCCAGCGCGCCCAGCTCCTGGAGCAGCTGCACGCCGTCACGGATGTTGCGGTGGTCGGGCGGGTCGATGAAGGGGAACTTCTCGATCTCGCCCAGACCGGCGGCGGTCATCTGGAGGATGACGGAGGCCAGGTTGGTGCGCAGGATCTCCGCGTCCGTGAACTCCGGCCGCGACAGGAAGTCGTCCTCCGAGTACAGCCGGATGCAGATGCCGTCGCTCGTACGGCCGCAGCGGCCCTTGCGCTGGTTGGCGCTGGCCTGCGAGATCCGCTCGATCGGCAGCCGCTGGACCTTGGTGCGGTGGCTGTAGCGGGAGATGCGGGCGTTGCCCGGGTCGATCACGTACTTGATGCCGGGAACCGTCAGCGAGGTCTCCGCGACGTTCGTCGCCAGCACGATCCGCCGGCCCGTGTGCTGCTGGAACACCCGGTGCTGCTCGGCGTGCGAGAGGCGGGCGTAGAGGGGGAGGACCTCGGTGGAGCGGAGCCCCCGCTTCTCCAGCGCGTCCGCCGTGTCCCGGATCTCGCGCTCACCGGAGAGGAAGACCAGGACGTCCCCCGGTCCCTCCGCCTGGAGCTCGTCCACGGCCTCGCAGATCGCGGTGATCTGGTCGCGGTCCGCGTCCTCGGAGTCCTCCTCCAGGAGCGGGCGGTAGCGGACCTCCACCGGATACGTCCGCCCGCTGACCTCGACGATCGGGGCGTCCCCGAAGTGCCGCGAGAACCGCTGCGGGTCGATCGTCGCGGAGGTGATGACCACCTTGAGGTCGGGGCGCTTGGGCAGCAGCGTGGCCAGGTAGCCGAGCAGGAAGTCGATGTTCAGCGACCGCTCGTGCGCCTCGTCGATGATGATCGTGTCGTACGCGCGCAGCTCGCGGTCCGTCTGGATCTCCGCGAGGAGGATGCCGTCCGTCATCAGCTTCACGAAGGTGGCGTCCTGGTCCACCTGATCGGTGAACCGGACCTTCCAGCCGACGGTCTGCCCGATCTCGGACTTCAGCTCCTCAGCGATGCGCTCGGCGACCGTGCGCGCCGCGATCCGGCGGGGCTGGGTGTGCCCGATCATGCCCCGGACGCCGCGCCCCAGCTCCATGCAGATCTTGGGGATCTGCGTGGTCTTGCCGGAGCCGGTCTCGCCCGCGACGATCACGACCTGGTGGTCGCGTATCGCCTCGGCGATCTCGTCCTTCTTCTGGCTGACGGGCAGGTTCTCGGGATACGTGACCTCCGGCATCCGCGAGGCGCGCCCGGCGAGCCGCTCGGCGGCCTTCGCGGCCTCCGCGGCGATCTCGTCGAGTACGGCCTGCTTGGCCTCGGGCTTGCGGATGCGGCGGGCGCCTTCGAGGCGGCGGCCGAGGCGGTGCGCGTCACGGAGGGAGATCTCACCGAGAAGCGTCTGCAGGGCGGCGAAGGAAGTAGACATACCTGGTCGAGGATCTCACCTGGGCCGGGCGGGTGGCGAACGCATTTGTGCCCCTCCCCGTACCATTTCGGGACGAGTCCCCCCGTTTGCGCAAGTGAGAGGCAGCCCACCGTGTCCCGCCGTCGCCGTGTGTGGTGCCTCCTGGCCGCCGTGCTCGCGATGCTGCTGGGCACGACCGGGGCCGTCCCCGCCGCGGCCGCCCCGGCCCCGGCGGCCGCGCACGCCCCGGCCGCCGGATCCGGGAACCCCGCCGCCGAGGTCCTCCAGGAGCTCCGGGAGCGCGGGCCCTCCTGCGCCCCCGGCGCCCCCGGCCACGGCGCCGTCCCCGCCCCCGCGGTCCGGGCCGGCGACGGGCACGCGCAGCTGCCGCCGGGCGGGAGCGTGCCCGTGGCGCAGCGCCCGTACGCACCGGCGCCCGTACGGGTCCACGTCCGCGGACCGGACCGGCCGGCGCCCGGTCCCGTGGAGCTCTCGGTGCTCAGGGTGTAGGGGGAGCGGTCCCACCGGTCCCTCCCCTTTCTTCCGCCCCGCACCACTGGAGCACCCGCATGCCCTCTTCGCCCCGCAAGCCCTCCTCCCGCAAGCGCTCCCGCACGCCCCTGGTGGTCTCCGCCGCCACCGCCGTCGCCGCGATCACCCTCGGCCTCGTCTCCTGGCAGGCCACCGCCCCCGAGGACAGGCCCGCCCGCGAGAGCGCCTCCGCCGCCGGCTCCGCGCCCCGCACCGACGGCCCCGCGTCCGCACTGGCGGCCCTGGCCCGCCGCGAAGCCGGCGACAAGCTCGCCGTGGGCCGCCCCGACGCGCCCGTCGTCCTCATCGAGTACTCCGACTTCAAGTGCGGGTACTGCGGCAAGTTCGCCCGGGACACCGAGCCCGCCCTGGTGAAGAAGTACGTCGACGAAGGCACCCTGCGCATCGAGTGGCGCAACTTCCCGATCTTCGGCGCCGACTCCGAGGCCGCCGCCAAGGCCGCCTGGGCCGCCGGACAGCAGGACCGCTTCACCGCCTTCCACGCGGCCGCGTACGCCGAAGGGGCCAAGGAGAAGGGCTTCGGCGGGGAACGCCTCACCGAGCTGGCCCGGCAGGCCGGCGTCCCGGACCTGGAGCGCTTCCGGCGCGACCTCGACTCCCCGCAGGCCGCCGAGGCGCTGCGCCGGGACCAGGAGGAGGGCTACCGCATCGGCGTCAGCTCCACCCCCTCCTTCCTCGTCGGCACGACGCCCCTCGCCGGCGCCCAGCCCCTGGCCGCCTTCGAAGCCGCCATCGCCAAGGCCCGGGCGGCGGCCCGCCCGTGACCGGCATCGGATACCTGGCCGCCCTGCTCGGCGGCCTCCTCGCCCTGCTCAGCCCGTGCAGCGCCCTGCTGCTGCCCGCCTTCTTCGCCTACTCGATCGACTCCCCCACCCGGCTCCTCGCACGCACCGGGATCTTTTACGCGGGCCTCGCGAGCACCCTCGTACCGCTGGGCGCGGCCGGCTCGTACGCGGGCCGGTTCTTCCACGGCCACCGCGAAGGGCTCGTGCTCTTCGGCGGCTGGCTGATCATCGCGCTCGGCCTGGCCCAGATCCTCGGCCTCGGCTTCGCCCCGAAGCGGCTCAGCGAGCTGTCCGGGCGGATCCGCCCCACCACCGCCCTGTCCGTGTACGCCCTCGGCGCCGTCTACGGACTGGCCGGCTTCTGCGCCGGCCCCATCCTGGGCAGCGTCCTCACGGTGGCGGCGGTCAGCGGCAGCCCGGTCTACGGGGGCCTGCTGCTGGCGGTGTACGCGCTGGGCATGGCCGTGCCCCTCTTCCTGCTGGCCCTGCTCTGGGAGCGCTTCGACCTCGGCCGGCGGCGCTGGCTGCGCGGACGCCCCCTGCGGCTGGGCCGGTTCGCCCTGCACTCGACCTCGCTGCTGTCCGGGCTCTTCTTCATCACCCTGGGCACGCTGTTCCTGGCCTTCGACGGGGCCACCGCCCTGCCCGGGCTGCTCGACGTCGACGACTCGTACGCCGTCGAGGAGCGGGTGCGCGCCCTGGCCGACACGGTGCCGGACTGGGCGCTGCTGGGCCTGGTCGCCGCGGGCGCGGCGGCGTACGGGCTGGTCCGCTGGCGCCGGAGCGGGCAGGAGGAAGCGGAGGAAGCGGAGGAAGCGGAGGGATGACACGCAGAAGGCCCCGTCCGGAGACGGGGCCTTCTCGGCTGTGGCTGGGGCCGGGGTCGAACCGGCGACCTATCGCTTTTCAGGCGATCGCTCGTACCAACTGAGCTACCCAGCCACGAGACTGTTTCCAGCCTCAGCGAACCTGACGGGACTTGAACCCGCGACCTCCACCTTGACAGGGTGGCGAGCTAACCAACTGCTCCACAGGTCCTTGCATTGTGCGAGAACAAGTCTCGCACATGGTGTTGCGTACCCCCAACGGGATTCGAACCCGTGCTACCGCCTTGAAAGGGCGGCGTCCTGGGCCACTAGACGATGAGGGCTAAAGGCCCGCCGGGCACTTTGCAGCGCGTCGGGGACGTGAGAAGCATATGGGATCGGGGGAGCTATCGCCAAAACGGTTTCCCCCGGAGCGACAATGGCCGGGTGCTGGAGATGACGCGCGAGGAGTTCGAAGAGCTCGTCGCAGAGGCCCTGGACCGCATCCCGCCCGAGCTGACACGGCTGATGGACAACGTCGCCGTGTTCGTCGAGGACGACCCGCCCGCCGACGATCCCGAGCTCCTCGGCCTGTACGAGGGGACCCCGCTCACGGAGCGCGGCGAGTGGTACGCCGGAGTGCTCCCCGACCGGATCACGATCTACCGGAACCCCACGTTGCGGATGTGTGAGGACCGGGAGAGCGTGGTCGCCGAGACGGAGGTGACGGTGGTGCACGAGATCGCCCATCACTTCGGGATCGACGACGAGCGGCTGCACGCACTGGGTTACGGGTGACCCGGCCGGTACCGGGGGGCGAGGCGATCGACCCCGACGTCGACCTCCACGTACCGGCCCAGCGGGCCGAGCCGCAGGCCCGGGTGCTGGCCGCGGTGGCGGCGGGCGGGGCCCTCGGCGCCTCGGCGCGCTACGGGATCGGCCTGCTGTGGCCGGCCGCGCCCGGGGGCTTCCCCTGGGCCACCTTCTGGATCAACGTCTCGGGCTGCGCGCTCATCGGCGTCCTGATGGTGCTGATCGGCGAGGGCGGGCGCAGTGCGCCCCATCCGCTGGTGCGCCCCTTCGCCGGCGTGGGGGTGCTCGGCGGGTTCACCACCTTCTCCACCTACGCCGTCGAGTTCTCGGGGCTGCTCGACGCGGGCCGGGCGCGGGTCGCGCTGGGTTACGCCGCGCTGACGGTGGCGGCCGCGCTGGGCGCGGTGTGGGCGGCCGCCTCGGCGACCCGGCTGGCGGTGCGGCCGCCCGGCGGGCGGGGGCGCGGGTGAACTGGCTGCTGGTGGTGGCGGGCGCGGTCGTCGGGGCGCCGCTGCGCTACCTGACCGACCGGGCGGTGCAGATCCGGCACGACTCCGTCTTCCCGTGGGGGACCTTCGTGGTCAACGCCTCGGCCTGTCTGCTGCTGGGCGTGCTGACGGGGGCGGTGCTGGCCGGTACGGGCTCCTCGCGCGTGCTCCTGCTGCTCGGGACGGGCCTGTGCGGGGCGCTGAGCACGTATTCGACCTTCTCGTACGAGACCCTGCGGCTGGCGGAGCGCGGCTGGAAGTTCCTGGCCGTCGCGAACGTCCTGGCATCGGTGCTGGTCGGGCTGGGTGCCGTGCACCTGGGCTCGCAGGTGGCCCGGCAGCTGTTCGCATGAGGGGCGTGTCTCTTACGGGGTAAAGGGAGTTGGGCTCATTGACCCGCCCAACGCGGGCCCCGTCGCAGTGTTCCGGAGGTGCCCTCGTGCGCCCTTTGTCCGTTTCCCTGTCCGCTTCCCTCAGACTGGCCGTCTCCGCGCTCGCCGTCGCGGCGACGGCCGGGTGCATGAGCGTCGGCGAGGACGCCGCGAAGCCGGGGCCGGCCTCCTCCGTGGGCGGCAAGGACACCGGCGGGGCCGCCCAGGGCTCGACCACCGGCCACGGCTCCGGGGTGCACGGCAACGGGCACGGCGTGAAGGACGGTACGGGGAACCAGGACGGCAAGACCGGTGAGCCCGGGAAGGCCTCCGGCGTGACCGGCGCCTCCCCCGGCCCGGGCGCTCCCGCCGGGAAGCCGGGGCCGCCCTCGCCGTCGGCGGGGCCGGGCGGCGGGGCGGGCGGCCAGGGCGGGCAGGTGCCCTCCGGGGGCGGCTCGGGCGGCTCGGGTTCCGGTTCCGGGGGCTCCGGTTCCGGCTCGGGGTCGGGTTCCGGATCGGGCTCCGGCTCCGGCGGCTCGGGCTCCGGTTCGGGCTCGGGCGGGTCCGGCGGCTCCGGCGGCTCCGGTGGTTCGGCCACTCCGCCTGTGGTGGATCCCACTCCGCCTGTGACGCACCCCACCCCGACGGACCCCCCTCCGCCGAGCCCGCCGGCCCCCGGCCCGACCGCCGCGACGGCGTAGGAAGCTGGGGTTCGACCCGGTCCGGCCGGGTCGCAGTGCAGCGCTCGTCCAGGGTGTTTTCGCAGGTCAGCGGCTTTCTTGTGGGAGTGACTTGCCAGACCCCCAGGAGGGTGCGTATGGTTATAGATCGTTTGATCCCATTGCCCGGCGCCGAATCCGAAGAGCGCCGTGTGGCGCGTACTCTCCCTAGCCGTGGCTGACCGCATTGAGGCGGTCGATTTGCGATTCACGGAGTTTGGGCGCGTGCCGAGACTCCGGAAGGTTTCGCATTTCGCATGTCCATTTCCAGTTCTGACCGTTCCGTCATGCCCGAGAACGACTCCAACGACGAGATCCTCACCGCCGAGACCCTTGCGGTCACCGAGGCCATGGAGGCCATCGAGGCGGAGGAGATCATCGAGGCCCTCGAGGCCGACGTGACGTCCGACGGCTCCCTCTCCGACGACGAGGCCGACGCGGCCGACGACGCCGACGCGGAGCCCACCATCACCTTCAGCGACCTGGGCCTGCCCGACGGCATCGTCCGCAAGCTCGCCCAGAACGGTGTCACCGCCCCCTTCCCGATCCAGGCCGCGACCATCCCGGACGCCCTGGCCGGCAAGGACATCCTCGGCCGCGGCCGTACCGGCTCCGGCAAGACCCTCTCCTTCGGTCTGCCGACCCTGGCCTCGCTGGCCGGCGGCCACACCGAGAAGAAGAAGCCCCGCGCGATCATCCTCACGCCGACCCGTGAGCTCGCGATGCAGGTCGCGGACGCCCTCCAGCCCTACGGCGACGTGCTCGGCCTGAAGATGAAGGTCGTCTGCGGCGGTACCTCCATGAGCAACCAGATCTACGCCCTGGAGCGCGGCGTCGACGTCCTCGTCGCCACCCCGGGCCGTCTGCGCGACATCATCAACCGCGGCGCCTGCTCGCTGGAGAACGTCAAGATCGCCGTCCTCGACGAGGCCGACCAGATGGCCGACCTGGGCTTCCTGCCCGAGGTCACCGAGCTGCTCGACCAGATCCCCGGCGGCGGCCAGCGCATGCTCTTCTCCGCCACCATGGAGAACGAGATCGGCACCCTGGTCAAGCGCTACCTGACGAACCCCGTCACGCACGAGGTCGACAGCGCCCAGGGCAACGTCACGACCATGACGCACCACGTCCTCGTCGTGAAGCCGAAGGACAAGGCGCCGGTCACGGCCGCCATCGCCGCCCGCAAGGGCCGCACCATCATCTTCGTCCGCACCCAGCTGGGCGCCGACCGCATCGCCGAGCAGCTCATCGAGTCCGGCGTGAAGGCCGACGCGCTGCACGGCGGCATGACGCAGGGTGCCCGCACCCGCGTCCTCGCGGACTTCAAGGACGGTTACGTCAACGCGCTCGTCGCCACCGACGTCGCCGCCCGCGGCATCCACGTCGACGGCATCGACCTGGTCCTGAACGTGGACCCGGCCGGCGACCACAAGGACTACCTGCACCGCTCGGGCCGTACCGCCCGTGCCGGCAAGTCGGGCGTCGTGGTCTCCCTGGCCCTGCCGCACCAGCGCCGCCAGATCTTCCGCCTGATGGAGGACGCGGGCGTCGACGCCTCGCGCCACATCGTCCAGGGCGTCGGCGCGTTCGACCCCGAGGTCGCCGAGATCACCGGTGCGCGTTCGCTCACCCAGGTCCAGGCCGACTCGGCGAACAACGCCGCCAAGCAGGCCGAGCGTGAGGTCGCCGACCTCACCAAGCAGCTGGAGCGCCTGTCGCGCCGTGCCGTGGAGCTGCGCGAGGAGGCCGACCGCCTCGTCGCCCGTTCCGCCCGCGAGCGCGGTGAGGACCCGGAGGCCGCCGTCGCCGAGGTCGTCGAGGCCGCCGAGGCCGAGGTCGCGGCAGCCGTCGCCGCCGTGGCCGAGCCCGTCGCCCAGGAGCGCACCTTCGAGCGCCGCGACGACCGCGGCAACTTCGAGCGCCGCGACAACCGCGGTGGCGACCGCGGCGGTGACCGTGGTGGCGACCGTGGCGGCTTCCGTCGCGATGACCGTCCGTCGGGTGGTTTCCGTTCCGGTGGTGACCGTCGTGACGACAACCGTGGTGGCGGCTTCCGTCGCGACGACCGTCCGTCGGGTGGCTTCAACCGTGACGACCGTGGTGGCGACCGTGGCGGCTTCCGCCGTGACGACCGTCCGTCGGGTGGTTTCCGTTCCGGTGGTGACCGTCGTGACGACAACCGTGGTGGCGGCTTCCGTCGCGACGACCGTCCGTCGGGTGGCTTCAACCGTGACGACCGTGGTGGCGACCGTGGCGGCTTCCGTCGCGATGACCGTCCGTCGGGTGGTTTCCGTTCCGGTGGTGACCGTCGTGACGACAACCGTGGTGGCGGCTTCCGTCGCGACGACCGTCCGTCGGGTGGCTTCAACCGTGACGACCGTGGTGGCGACCGTGGCGGCTTCCGTCGCGATGACCGTCCGTCGGGTGGTTTCCGTTCCGGTGGTGACCGTCGTGACGACAACCGTGGTGGCGGCTTCCGTCGCGACGACCGTCCGTCGGGTGGCTTCAACCGTGACGACCGTGGTGGCGACCGTGGCGGCTTCCGCCGCGACGACCGTCCGTCCGGCGGCTTCCGTCCCGGTGGCGCCGGCGAGCGCCCCTACGGCCGCCGCGACGACAACCGCCCCTCCGGCTCCGGCTCCGGCTCGACCGGTTCCTTCGGTGGCCGTCGCGACGACAAGCCCCGCTGGAAGCGCAACGGCTGACGCCTGAGCGTCAACTGACGAAGGATCGGCCCCCACAGCACTCCGGTGCGGTGGGGGCCGCACCCTTTTCCGGCCCCTCCCACCCCCCGCGCCCCTGATGGCGGGAAATCTACTGGCCCACACCCGGCGATACCCGATCGGCCGACGGCCCCTCTCCGGCTATGCTCTGGGGTGAGCACCTGGAGGGCCATTAGCTCAATTGGCAGAGCAGCGGACTTTTAATCCGTTGGTTGTCGGTTCGAGTCCGACATGGCCTACCCGTCGCAGCGTCATCCGTGACGCTCTGACCTGCTCCTTCTGTGGCCCGTCCGGGGTTTCCCTGGCGGGCCACAGTGCTGCGCGCGACCTTCGGGGGCGGCTGCGGGCCCGGCGCGTGCCCGGTGGGTGTGCGGCGCCCGCCCCGGTGGATGTCCCGGTGGGTGTCCCGAAGAGCCGGACGCTACCTATTCTTAGGGCTCTGACCTGCGGTTATGTAGGTCCAGGGGGGTGTGAGGGCGGTAATTGGCGAAGGGCGTCCCCCGAATGACGTAGAGTTGGGTTTACCGACGCGGGGTGGAGCAGCTCGGTAGCTCGCTGGGCTCATAACCCAGAGGTCGCAGGTTCAAATCCTGTCCCCGCTACTCAGTACGAAGGCCCGGTTCCCTTGTGGAACCGGGCCTTCGTCGTGTGTGCCCGCCCCGGACGCCGCCGTCACCCGATCGGTCCGGTCCGGTCGCCCCTGGCGGCCCGTACCGACAGCCTGGAGGGGGCAGTCGGGACCGGGCGGCAGGAGAGCAGCGTGGTGGGGCTGGGCCGGCAGGACGGCGACGCGAGCGGCACGGCGGAGGCGGGCGACGGCGCCGCCCGGAGCGTGGTCCGGGCGATGCCGGTGCTGCTGATCCTCCTGGGCCTCGTCTTCGACCTGGCGACCCCGCCCAGCTTCACGGGTTCCCCCTTCTTCACGGCCGCCCCGCTGATCGCGGCCCCCCTCTTCACCTTCCGCGGGACGGCCCTGACCGGGATCGCCGCCTGCGCGGCCGTCGTCGCCCTGCACTTCGCCAACGGCACCACCTGGAAGGTGGAGGCGCTGACCGAGCTGGCGACGGTGCTGACCGTCTCCGGGCTGGCGCTGCTCATCAACCAGGTCGTGCGGCGCAGCGGCGAGCGGCTCGCCTCCGCGCGCGGGATCGCCGAGGCCGCCCAGCGCGCCGTGCTGCCCACCCCGGCCGAGCGCATCGCGGGGCTGCACGTCTTCGCGCGGTACGAGGCCGCGCAGGCCGACGCGTTCATCGGCGGCGACCTCTACGCCGTCCAGGACACCCCGTACGGAGTGCGGCTGGTGGTGGGCGACGTACGGGGCAAGGGGCTGGGGGCGGTGGAGGCCGTGGCGGTGGTGCTGGGGGCCTTCCGGGAGGCGGCGGAGACCGAGCCCACCCTGGAGGCGCTGGCGCAGCGGCTGGAGCGGGCGCTGGCCCGTGAGGGCGTGCGGCGGGACAGCCTGGACGCCGTCGAGGGGTTCACCACCTGCGTGCTCGGCGAGGTCCCGGCCGGCGCCGGGGTGCTGCGGCTGCTCAACCGGGGCCACCCCGAACCGCTGCTGCTCCGGGCGGACGGGGGACTGGCAGTGCTGGCGCCGCCCGAGCCAGCGCTGCCGCTGGGCCTGGGGGAGTTGTCGGCCGGCCCGCCGGACCGGGTCGGGGAGTGGCCCTTCCCCGAGGGCGGCATCCTGCTGCTGTTCACCGACGGCCTGACCGAGGCCCGGGACGCGTCGGGCGCCTTCTACGATCCGGCGGCCCGGCTGCGGGGGCGGGTGTTCCCGGGGCCGGGGGAGGTGCTGAGCGCGCTCAGCAGCGACGTCCGGCGGCACACGGGCGGCGGGGCGACCGATGACATGGCGCTGCTGGCGGTGGGACGGCCGGGGCGGGGGCAGCCGGAGCGGCGGCGGACGGTGCCGGTGGTGCCCAGGGACGAGGTGTGAGGGGAGCAACGGCGCAGCCCCAGCGTGTGGGTGACGCTGCGTAGTCCGAAGAGCGCGGTCAGCGATAGGGGTTGACGGTTCGTCACTTGGTCATCGTGGCCGAAGTGATGGGGGTGGGTGGGGCTTTAACTGGGGGATTGCCCTGGGATGCGGCCGATGTCCAGGCCAGAGGTGTGCGGGGTGTGGCTGATTGGCGTTAACGATCAATCGCAACAGCTTGGAATCACTCCCCCTCGTCTATTACCTTTCGATAACGCAGCGCGGATGTCCCAGCCGTCGCAAGAGACGGCACCCGTGCGCGTTCCCGCTCATGAGGAGTGTGCCCCGGTGGCCTCCAACTCGCCTGCCCCTGAAGGCATCGACGTCCAGGAGACGCCCACCGCCGGAGCCTGGGGCGAGTGGAACCCGACGGAGGACTCCGCCCGCCCGGTCCGCGGCAAGCACCGCGTCCTCAAGCCGCGCGGCGGACTCGCCCGCAGTTCGACCGTGCTCGGCGTCGGCGTGATCGCGGCGGTCGGAGCGGGTGGCATCGCCACCGCGCAGGACCGGCCCCAGGCCGCGATATCCATGCCCTCGCTGCCGGACCTGCCCGACCTGCTGGGCGGCGGCGGGCACGCTTCCGACGCGCCGGCCGTCCGGACCGCCGGAATCCCGCAGCAGGCCGATGGGGCCGACCTGAGCCGGCCCGACGCCGGCGAGGCGCTGCGCCACCGGATCCTCCAGCAGGCCGAGTCGCAGCACGAGGCCGTCGAGGCCCAGGCCCGGGCGGACGCCGAGCGGATCGCCCGCGAAGCCGCCGCCCAGGAGGCCCGCGGCCAGAAGGAAGCCGCGGACAAGGAGGCCGAGGCGGCCCGCGCCGCCGCCGAGAAGGCCGCCGCGGACCAGGCCGCCGCCGAGCAGGCCGCCACGGAGCGGGCCGCCGCCGAGCAGACCGCCGTCAAGGCGGCCGCGGCGGGCGCCGGTCCGGCGACGAAGGCCGCCGGCGGGTACTCCCTGCCGACCTCCGCCTACACCCTCACCTCGCACTACGGCGACTCCGGCTCCATGTGGTCCTCCGGCCACCACACCGGCCTCGACTTCGCGGCCCCGACCGGTACCCCGGTCAAGGCCGTGGGCGGCGGGAAGGTCATCTCGGCCGGCTGGTCGGGCCCGTACGGCTACCGGATCGTGCTCCAGCTCGATGACGGTACGGAGGTCTGGTACTGCCACCTCTCCTCCATGTCGGTCACCTCCGGCTCCGTCGGCGCGGGCGAGACCATCGGCCGCGTCGGCGCCACCGGCAACGTCACCGGGGCCCACCTGCACCTGGAGGTGCGCAGGGGCGGCTCGACGGTCGACCCGCTGGCCTGGCTGGAAGGCAAGGGGCTCAACGTCTGAGAGACCCAGAGACCCCCTAGCGGCCCGAGGACGACAGGGCCGCCGGGGGCTGCGGCGCCGGCCGCCGGGGAGGCGGGACCGCCGAGAGCAGGGGCGCACCGGACGGGCCGGGCGCGTACCGGCCGGCCAGCGGGTCGAAGCGGGGCGGCAGCAGTTCCTCCAGGACCGCCGCCCGGGCCAGCGCGGGCGCGGCCGTCGCCCGGCGCTGCCAGAGGCGGTGCAGCAACTCCCGTTCCCGCTCGGCGAAGTCCCGGTCGTGCGCGGGGGTGCGGGCCGGGCCCGTGTGCCGGGCGTGCCGGCGCAGCAGGGCGAGGGCGGCGGCGTCCGCCGCGTAGCGGGACACCGTCCGGGCGGCGGGGCGGCCTCCGGTGCGGCGGGCCAGGGCGCGCGCCAGCGAGCGGGCCGGCATCGAAGCCAGGGCCGGCACCTCCGCCGGGCCGAGCCAGCCCGCGCGGGCGTACACCGACAGCTCGGCGGCGACGGCCCGCAGCCGGTGGCGCCGTATCCGCACGGCCAGCCCCAGCAGCAGGGCGAACACCGGGACCATCACGCAGCCGTAGACCACGTAGAAACCGTACTCACCGAAATGTGAGGAGGCGTTCCACAGCGCGTGCAGCCCCATGGCGAGGGCCAGCCCCAGCAGGGGCGGTCCGGCGCCGCGCATCCGCCGGGTCCGGGCCCGGGCGCCGCGGCGGGCGCCCAGCGCGGCCGCGCCGAAGCCGAGACCGGTGAGCACGGTGAAGAGGGGGTGCGCGAAGGGGGAGAGCACCCCCCGGACGAAGAAGGTCGCCGCCGTCATGGAGTCCAGGAGGCCGGTGCCCTTGGCGAGGTCCTCCTCGAAGGCGTTGCCCAGGTAGAGGACGTTCTCGGTGAAGGCGAAGCCGGTGGCGGTGAACCCGGCGATCACGAACCCGTCGGCGGGGCCGCTGAGATGCCGTCTGCGGAAGGCGGACATCAGGAGCAGCGCGGCGGCCTTGGCGCTCTCCTCCACGACGGGCGCGATGGCAACCGAGCCGAGCCGGTCGGCGTCGAAGGGGTCGGTGGTGGCCGCGGCGACCCACTCGGTGGCGAAGCTGTTGGCCAGTATCGCGATGAGCGCCGCGGTGCAGGCCCCCCAGCCGAAGCAGAACGCCAACTGCCGCCAGGGGTGCGGCGCGGCCCGGCCGAGCCACCGGAACGCCGCCATCAGCGGCGGCACCGGCAGCAGGGCCAGACCCAGGCCCACGAGGAAGCCGGCCGTCCCGGTCTGCTCCCGTACGAGTTCGAGGATGCTCACCCCGGTCGCGGTGAGCAGGATGACGGGCACGCACACGCGGACCGGGCCCGGTGTGCGTGCGAGCACGCGGGCCGGCGCTCGGAGCACATGATGACCCTACCGAGTCGGTCGGACACTCGGAGTGACGTTTGTCAGTTCTTGGCTTCGGCGCGGGTGAAGAGCAGGTCGTGGACGACGTGGCCCTTGTCGAGTCCCTGGCCCTCGAAACGGGTGAGGGGGCGGTAGTCGGGGCGCGGCGCGTAGCCGCCGTCGGCCTGCGTGTTCTCGAACTCCGGGTGTGCGGTGAGCACTTCGAGCATCTGCTCGGCGTACGGCTCCCAGTCGGTCGCGCAGTGCAGCAGGGCCCCGGGCGCCAGGCGGGTGGCGGCCAGGTCGAGGAACTCGGGCTGGATCAGCCGCCGCTTGTGGTGACGGGCCTTGGGCCAGGGGTCCGGGAAGTACACGCGCAGTCCGGCGAGGGAGCCGGGCGGCAGCATCTCGCGGAGCAGGATGATCGCGTCGCCATTGGCCACGCGGACGTTGGTGAGCCCGGAGCGCTCGGCGAGCGCGAGCAGGTTGCCCTGGCCGGGGGTGTGCACGTCGGCGGCGAGGATGCCGGTCGAGGGGTCGGCGGCGGCCATCTGGGCGGTGGCCTCGCCCATGCCGAAGCCGATCTCCAGGACCACGGGCAGGCCGTCGAAGAGCCGGTTCAGGTCGATGACCTCGTGGCCGTCGATGTCGAGCCCCCAGGTGCCCCAGAGGCGCTTGAGCGCTTCGCCCTGGCCGGTGGTCACCCGGCTGCGGCGCGGCTGGAAGCTGCGGATCCGCCGCTCGTGGTGCGACCCGGCGGGGTCGGGCGCGGGGCCGTCGGGGAAACGGGGCTCGGTGCGCCACTTGGGGGGCACGTACGCGGTCGCCTCCGGTGCGGTGTCCGGGAGGCTGGGCTGGGGGTTCGGGGACTCAGACACAATGCGCCGATTCTACGACGCGGGCGCCCTGGCCGGACGGCGGCGAGGTCCGGGGCGGGCGGCGGCTCGCCGGGGCAGCCGTGGCCGGGCCGGTCCGCGCCGCGCCCGGCGTGCGGGGTCCGGCGCCCGGCGGGCGGGTCCTACGAGCGGGAACTAGCGGGCGGCCGGGGCGCCGCGGGTCAGGCGGGGCAGGGAGGCGTCCAGGGCCGGGACCGCGCGGCGGCGCGGGGTGGAGGTACCGGTCCAGCAGGTGCCCCGGCGGGCCAGCAGGCGGCGCAGCCACAGCTCCATCGAGACGAGTTCCGCCAGCCCGTCGAGCGGGACGGGCCGCCCGTCGGCGGCGTCGGTCAGGGCCTGGCGCACGAGCCGGGTGTCGATCAGCCCGGCGTCCGCCAGCAGCGGCGCGGTGAACAGCGCGAGCAGGCCGGGCAGGGCGGCGCGCAGCCCGAGCCGGGTCGCGGCCTCGTTCGGCGCGTGCGCGGTGGCGCCCCAGCCGGGCGGCAGTTCGCGGACCCCGGCCGAGGCCAGCACGCTGCGCAGGATCGCGGCCCGGGCCCCGGGCTGCACCCGCAGGGACTCCGGCAGGGCGCGCGCGGCCCGGACGACCTGGTTGTCGAGGAACGGTGCGTGCAGGCGCTGGCTGCGGACCTCCACGGCCTGCTCGAAGACCCGGTGGTCGGCCGCGTGCCGGGCCAGGGTCGCGCGGGCGCGGGCCTCGCCGGGGCGCAGCGACAGCGGGGGCCGGCCGGCGGCGGCCCGCAGCCGGATCGATACTTCCGCCAGGGCCTCGCCGGTGAGCCAGCCCGCGGCGGGGCCCGGCCGGGACCAGGTCAGGGCGGCGAGCGAGGCGTCGACCGGCCCCGACGCGGTGGCGGCGGCCCCGCCCTCGCGCAGCCGGGCCGCGGCGGCCTCGATGCCCGCGCGGTACGGCGTACGGGCGAGACGGCGGGCGGCCGAGTAGACGGTGAGCGGCACCAGCAGGGACTCCCCGGACGCCGAGGCGGAGCGGGCGAGGGCGGCGACGGGGCGCAGCAGGTGGCGGCGCCTGCGGTCCATCAGGAGGTCGGCCATTCGGGCGGGGTGGGCGTCCAGGACCTGGCGGGCCCCGTGCCCGGTGAAGTGGTCCGCCGAGCCGGCCGCCAGCCGGCGCCGCTCGCGGGCGGCGAAGACGAGGGAGGGGCCGGGCTCGTCGGTGAGCGGGCCGTCGAGGTCGGCGTACGGGAGGGCCTCCTCGGCGGCGGCGACCACGACGTGGTGCAGCCGGGGGTCGGCGGCGATGGCGTGGGCCCGTTCGAGTTCGGCCTCGCGGCCCTGCGGGGTGGCCAGGTCGTTGAAGGTGACGGCGAGCAGCCGGGAGCCGGTGCCGGGCAGGGTGCCCGGTGAGCCGGGGAGACCGGCGGCGAGGAGGGCCAGCGTCGCGGAGGCGCTGCCGCCGGAGAGGTCGGCGCCCACCCCCGGTGCGGGGGCTCCCCGGGCCGCGCGCCGGTCGGCGGGGCCCATTCCGGGCACGGGCCCGGGGTCGGGGACCAGGGCGTCGGGGGCATGGCGGGGCGCCGTGAGCCGGGCGCGCACCGCGGCCGTCAACGCTTCCCGTACGCCCTCCACCGCGCGCTCCGGGTCCGCCTCGGGCGCGGCCACGGCGAGGGAGGCCACCTGCTCGTAGCCGGTGATCTCCCGGGAGCCCTCGCGCAGGATCAGCGTGTGCCCGGGCGGGATGCGCCGCACGCCGACGTACGGTGTGCCGTCGCCCAGTGCCTCCGGGCTGTCGGGGCAGGCCAGCAGGGCCGCGAGGTGGCCGACGTCGAGCTGGGCCTCGATGAGGTCGGCGAGGGGGAGGGCGGCGGTGGCGTACGCGGTCCCGCCCGCCCAGGGCGTGTAGAAGACGGGCCGGGCACCCGCGAGGTCGCCGAGGACGGTGATGCGGCGGCCCGCCTGCACGACCGCGGTGTAGCTGCCGGACCACTCGGTGAGATGGCGCAGGGCCCCGCCGCGGGCGGCGTACAGGGCGCGGCGCAGCTCGGCGTCGGTGGCGCCGCAGCAGCCCAGGACGGCGAGGCGGGTGAAGGGGTCCGCGGGGTCGGCGGTGACGGTGCGGATCTCGTCGGGGCGCCAGTCGCCGACGGCCCAGAGGGGGTCGGGATCGCCCCACAGGAGCTGGGCGCCGACGGGGTGGACGGTGCGTTCCGCGTCCTGGGCGGCCGGGTCGTCGGCGTAGGCGGCGTCGGCGATGCCGCCGTGGGGCGCCGCGTGGTCCGCGTGGTCCGCGTGGTCCGTGTGGGGGTGGCGGCCGTACTGCCCGTGCTGGGGGCCGTGCCGGGAGCCGGGCTGCTGACCGTACGGGCCGTGGGCGGGGTCCGCGTAGCCCGCCGGGCCGGTCGCGGTACGGCTCGATGTGCCCTGGTCGAAGACCCGTCCGGCCGTGCCGAAGCTCGCGGCGATACTGCTCCACCCGACCAACCAGCGCACCGCCGCCTCCCCCAGCCCGTGGGCACATGACCGGGGCAACGGACGGCACGGACGACGTGGTCGGCGCTGTGGGCGCGGCCGGCGGGGCCCCGGGTGGCTCGGGGTCCATGCTGCCACGAGACGGGCGTGCGAGAGTGGCTTCGGGGGGCGCACATGTAAACGAACACGCCCCGGCCACGCGGTATTTGGCGTTCCGTTCCCACCGCCCCATAGGTCGGTTTCGGCCATTCTTCGGCCGTACTGAGTGCCCGCCCCGGTCCGGCCGGTCCGCGCACGGGGGCGCGGTCCGGGAGGTGGGAGCCACCCCCCGGACCGTTCCGCCACCCGCGGGGATTGAGGCAGCGGCATCCCCCGGCCCGCCGGTTCCACGCGGCGGGCCGACCCACGCACCGCACATCGAATCGCCGGGCCCCCGGAGCGGCCAGAGCGCACGGCCGGGCGCACGGCCACACGGGCGGAGCACGGGCTGACACGTGCGCCCCGGGCCCGGGCCGCGCCCCGACTGTGCATACGGACAACAATCCCGCCATACGGAACTCGGGGCCTTAACGCTTGGGAGGCGGGGAACTACGCTGGGTTTACGAAATGCCGGGCGCCTATGCCCCGGCGGCGTCTGCGTTCCGCGTGTGACGAGGGGTGGCGCATGTCCAGGGAGCTCCGCGAGCCCAATGAGAAGCTCGGCGCCGTCCTCGCCCTCGCGGGCATCAGCAACGCGGGACTGGCCCGGCGGGTCAACGACCTCGGCGCGCAGCGCGGGCTGACGCTCCGGTACGACAAGACGTCGGTCGCGCGGTGGGTGTCGAAGGGGATGGTGCCGCAGGGCGCCGCCCCGCACCTGATCGCGGCCGCGATCGGCGCGAAGCTGGGCCGCCCGGTGCCGCTGCACGAGATCGGCCTGGCGGACGCGGACCCCGCGCCCGAGGTGGGGCTGGCCTTCCCGCGTGACATCGGGGCCGCCGTGCGTTCGGCGACCGACCTCTACCGGCTCGACCTCGCGGGACGCCGGGGCGGTGGCGGGATCTGGCAGTCGCTCGCCGGGTCCTTCGCGGTGTCGGCGTACGCCACGCCCGCGTCGCGCTGGCTGATATCCCCGGCCGACAGCTCGGTGGCGCGCGAGCCGGGTCCGGTACGGGATCCGGGGGCGGGTGCGCGGGCCGGCTCCGAGGCGCGGGCAGAGACGGCATCCGGGTCCGGGGCGGGCTCCGCGGCGGGCTCCGGGGCGGGGGCCGCGGGCGCCGAGGCCCGTACGCCCCGCCGGCCGACGACCGCGCCCGGCCGGCCCGCCGGACCCGCCGATGCTTCTCCTGCCACTCCGCCGATTACCCCCGCTGTGCCCGCTGTGCCCGCTGTGCCGGGAGTGTCCGTGCTGCCCCGGCAGGGGGCGTCCGGCCACCCCGTGCAGCGCCCCGGCGGCCGCTCCGCCCCGCCCCGGCAGGCGTCCGAAAGCCCCGCGCAGGGCGTTGTGCCCGCCCGGTCCGGAGCCGAAACCGGGCCGCCCGCCCCGGCCGGGACGGCCCCCGCCGCCGGGCCCCCGGCACCCTCGGACCCCTCCCCGCAGCGCGTCGGCCACAGCGATGTGACGAAGCTGCGCGAGGCCGCCGAGGACGCCCGCCGCTGGGACTCCAAGTACGGCGGCGGGGACTGGCGTTCCTCGATGGTGCCCGAGTGCCTGCGGGTCGACGCGGCGCCGCTGCTGCTCGGCTCCTACACCGACGAGGTGGGCCGCGCCCTGTTCGGCGCGACCGCCGAACTGACCCGGCTGGCGGGCTGGATGGCCTTCGACACCGGCCAGCAGGAAGCCGCCCAGCGCTACTACATCCAGGCGCTGCGGCTGGCCCGCGCGGCCGCCGACGTACCGCTCGGCGGGTACGTGCTGGCCTCGATGTCCCTCCAGGCCACCTACCGGGACTTCCCCGACGAGGGCGTGGACCTCGCGCAGGCCGCCGTCGAGCGCAACCGCGGCCTCGCCACCGCCCGCACCATGAGCTTCTTCCGCCTCGTGGAGGCCCGCGCCCACGCGAAGGCGGGCGACTCGGCGGCCGCCGGGGCCGCGCTGCGCGCGGCGGAGGGCTGGCTGGAGCGGTCCCGCGAGGGGGATCCCGACCCGACCTGGCTGGGTTTCTACTCGTACGACCGGTTCGCGGCGGATGCGGCGGAATGCTACCGGGACCTGAAACTCCCGCGGCAGGTCCGGCGCTTCACCGAGCAGGCCCTGTCCCGCCCAACGGAGGAGTACGTGCGCTCGCACGGGCTGCGCCTGGTGGTCAGCGCGGTCGCCGAGCTGGAGTCGGGCAACCTCGACGCGGCCTGCGCGGCCGGCACCCGGGCCGTGGAGGTCGCGGGCCGGATCTCCTCGGCGCGGACGAACGAGTACGTACGGGACCTGCTGCACCGGCTCGAACCGTACGGGGACGAACCCCGCGTCGCGGAGCTGCGCGAACGGGCCCGGCCGCTGCTGGTGGCCCCCGCGTAGCCGCTCTGTCGGTGGCGGGGTGCAGTATGCAGGGGTGGGAGGTGTCAGCGTGGGCGGCGGCGTGGACTGCGATGTGCTGGTGATCGGCGGCGGAATCGTCGGCCTGTCGACGGCGCATGCCCTGGCGCGGCTGGCTCCGGGGACCAGGGTGACCGTCCTGGAGAAGGAGGCCGGGCCGGCCCGGCACCAGACGGGCCGCAACAGCGGGGTGATCCACAGCGGCATCTACTACCGCCCGGGATCGCTGAAGGCCCGTTTCGCGGTGCGCGGGGCCGCCGAGATGGTGAAGTTCTGCGCCGAGCACGGCATCGCGCACGAGGTGACCGGCAAGCTGATCGTCGCCACCGAGCGCGCGGAGCTGCCCCGCCTGCACGCGCTGGTCCAGCGCGGCCGGGAGAACGGCATCCCGGTGCGCGAGCTCGGCCCGGCCCAGATCGCGGAGTACGAGCCGCACGTCCGGGGCCTGGCCGCCATCCACGTCGGCACGACCGGCATCGTCGACTACGGACAGGTCGCCGCGCAGCTCGCGGAGTCCTCCGGCGCGGAGATCGTCTACGGCGCCGAGGTGGACCTGATCTCCCGCCGCCCCTCCGCCGTCGCGGTGCGCACCACGTCCGGGCTGGTGGTCCGGGCGAAGGTCCTGGTCAACTGCGCGGGCCTGCAGTGCGACCGGATCGCCCGCCTCGCCGGTGACGACCCGGGCATGCGGATCATCCCCTTCCGGGGCGAGTACCACGACCTGGCCCGCCCGGAGCTGGTGCGGGGGCTGGTCTACCCGGTGCCCGACCCGGCGTTCCCCTTCCTCGGGGTCCACCTCACCCGGGGCATCGGCGGCGGCGTCCACGTCGGTCCGAACGCCGTCCCCGCGCTGGCCCGCGAGGGCTACGGCTGGGGCACCGTCCGGCCCCGCGACCTCGCCACCGAGCTGGCGTGGCCGGGCTCCTGGCGGATGGCCGCCCGGCACTGGCGCTACGGGGCCGGGGAGATCCACCGCTCGCTGTCGAAGCAGGCCTTCACGGAAGCCGTACGCCGCCTCCTGCCCGCCGTCACCGCCGCGGACCTGACCCCGGCGGCGGCCGGGGTCAGGGCGCAGGCCGTCCTGCGGGACGGCACCCTCGTGGACGACTTCCTCATCCAGGAGGCCCCGCGCACGGTCCACGTCCTCAACGCCCCCTCCCCGGCGGCGACGGCGTCCCTCCCGATCGGCGAAGAAATCGCCACCCGCACCCTCACCACCCTCCACACCCCCTGACCGGCCCCCGCCCTGTCAGCCGCGCCGGCGTTTGAGGCGCTGGCGCGGAGTACCGTGTGGTGAGCCGGAGCCGGATCGTCCAGCCGCGCCGGCGCTTGAGGCGGGAACGGTGGAAGGGCGGGGAGGGGAACACCCCGCGCAGCGGCAACCGGCTGCCCCCGCCCGGCCCCGGCCCCCGCCCGGCCCCGGCCCCCGGCCGGCCCCCGGCCCCCGGCCGGCCCCGGCCCCCGGCCCCCGGCCGACCCCGGCCCCCGGCCCCCGGCTGGCCCCGCCGACCCGCCCGCAAAACTCCGCACCGCTTCCCGCAGGGTCAGGGCAGAATTGCCCGGTGCGGTACCTCATCCTCGGCGTTACCGAGGCACGTGACGAGACCGGCGCCCCCCTTCCCCTCGGCGGCGCCCGCCTGCGCGCGCTCCTCGCCGCCCTCGCCCTGCGCGCCGGCGGCCCCGCCGCCGTCCCCGTCGCCGACCTGGTCGACGAGGTCTGGGGCGACGACCCGCCCCAGGACGCCCCCGCCGCCCTCCAGGCCCTCGTCTCGCGGCTGCGCCGCGCCCTCGGGTCCCGCGACAGCGTCCGCGCCGACCCCACCGGCGGCTACCGCCTGGCCGCCGCCCGCGAGGACGTCGACCTCCACCGCTTCACCCGGCTCGCCACCCTCGGCGCCGAACAGCTGGCCGGGCCCGCCGCCGACCCCGCCGCCGCGCTGGCCACCCTCCGGGAGGCCCTCGGGCTCTGGCGCGGGCCCGCCCTCGCCGACCTCCCCGAGCCCGCCCGCACCCCCCACGCGGCCGCCGCCGAAGCCCGCCGCACCCGCGCCGCGCGCGACCGCGTGGAGGCGGACCTGCGCTGCGGCGCCACCGCACCGGCCACGCTCCTGCCGGAGATCGAGGCGCTGATCCACGAGCATCCGTACGACGAAGAACTGCGCGCCCAGCAGCTGCGCGCACTGCGCGCCGCCGGACGCCCCGCAGACGCGCTCGCCGCGTACGAGCGCACCCGACGCGACCTCGCCGAGCGCCTCGGCACCGACCCCGGCCCCCGGCTGCGCGCCCTGCACGCGGAACTGCTCCAGCCCGCGGCCCAGCCGGCGGCCCACCCCCCGGCCCACCCCCCGGCCCACCCCCCGGCCCAGCCGGCGGCCCAGCCCCCGGCCCAGCCGACCCCGCCCCCACAGCCCCGCGGCAACCTCCGCCCCCGCCTGACCTCCTTCGTCGGCCGCGAGCCCGAACTCGCCGCCCTCGCCGGTGACCTCACCCGCTTCCGCCTCGTCACCCTCACCGGGCCCGGCGGTTCCGGAAAGACCCGCCTCGCCGAGCACGCCGCCGCCGGCCGGCCCGCATCCGGCTGGCTCGTCGAACTCGCCCGCCTCGACCACCCCGGCGCCGTCCCCGGCGCCGTCCTCAGCGCCCTCGGCCTGCGCGAGAGCAACCTCGTCGCCCGCGAGAAGGCCACCCCCGCCGACCCCACCGACCTCCTCGTCGAGCACTGCGCCCACCGCCGCCTGCTCCTCGTCCTCGACAACTGCGAGCACGTCATCGGCGCTGCCGCCGAACTCGCCGAGCGGCTCCTCACCCACTGCCCCGGCGTGCAGATCCTCGCCACCAGCCGCGAACCCCTCGGCGTGCCGGGCGAGTTCCTGCGCCCCGTGGAACCCCTGCCGCCCGCCACCGCGCACCGCCTCTTCGCCGACCGCGCCGCCTCCGCCCGCCCCGGCTTCAGCCCCGCCGACGATCCCGCCGCGGTCGCCGAGATCTGCGCCCGCCTCGACGGGCTGCCGCTGGCCATCGAACTGGCCGCCGCGCGGCTGCGCCTGCTCACCCCGCGCCAGATCGCCGACCGGCTCGACGACCGCTTCCGCCTGCTGACCGGCGGCGCCCGCACCCTCCTGCCCCGGCAGCAGACCCTGCGCGCCGTCGTCGACTGGTCCTGGGAGCTGCTCGACGCCCCCGAACGGGCCGTCCTCGCCCGGCTGTCCGTCTTCGCCGGCGGCTGCGACCTGGCCGCCGCCGAAGCCGTCTGCGCCGAACCCGACGGCGCCCTCGACGTCGCCGACGTCCTCGGCTCCCTCGTCGACAAGTCCCTCGTCCTCGCCGAACCCGACGAGGCCACCGACGCCATGCGCTACCGCATGCTCGAAACCATCCACGAGTACGCCGCCGAACGCGCGGCCGCCGATCCGTCCGGCCTCCGCGCCGCCGCCCGCCGCCACGCCGCGTACTACCTCGCCTTCGCCGAGCGCGCCGAACCCCTGATCCGCTCCGAGGCCCAGCTCCCCTGGATCCGGCGCGTCGAGACCGAGCTCGACAACCTCCGCTCCGCCCTCGCCACCACCCTCGAAGCCCCCGCCCCGGACGCCGCGCAGGCTCCCGACGCCGCGCAGGCTCCCGACGCCGCGCAGGCCCCCGAAGACGCGCAGGCTCCCGACGCCGCGCAGGCCCCCGAAGACGCCCAGCGCATCGCCCTCGCCCTCGGCTGGTTCTGGTGGCTGCGCGACTACCGCGTCGAGGGCGTCGAATGGATCGGCCGCATCCTCGACCGCACCCCCGCCGACGTCGCCGAGGGCTCCCGCGCGTACTGGAACTCCCTGCACCTGCGGATCCTGCACATGTTCCTGCTGGCCGAGAGCAACCGGGGCGACCTCTTCCGCACCCCCGAGCACCGGGCCCACGTCGCCCGCATCCGGGAGGTCTTCCGCCAGGACGTGCCCGAGTCCACCCGCTTCCCGGGGATGCTCTGGCCCGCGCTCGGCTTCCTCACCGGCGAGACCCCCCAGTTCCTGACCGACCTCGACCAGGGCGTCGCCACCGCGCGCCGTCACGGCGGGGACTGGGAACTCGGCGTCATCCTCATGCTCCGCGCCCACACCGCCATCGACACGACCGGCGGCCTGCCCACCGTCGACGCCGACCTCGCCGAGCTCCGCCGGATCGCCTCCCGGGTCGGCGACCGCTGGACCCGCGCCCAGGTCGCCAGTGCCGCCGGGGAGATGGCCCTCTCCCGCGGCCGGTACGAGGAAGCCCGCGCCGAGTACGAGGAGTGCCTGCGCCTGGCCCGCGAGGTCGGCGCCCACACCGAGGCCCCCTTCGCCATCGCCCGTATCGCGGAAGCCGTCTACGGCGGCGGCGACCTCGACGGCGCCGAGCGGCTCCTGGCGGAGGCCGAGCAGGAGGCCGAACGGCAGGGCGGGGTGTACGACGTCGCCGCCTTCGCCCGGCTCCTCGCGGCGACGTTCGCCCTCCAGCGCGGGGACACCGCCCGGGCCCGCGCCGCGTGGCGGGCCGCCCACACCGCGGCGGCGGACCTGACCGGGCCCCCGCAGTTCGCGGCCGGGCTGGACGGCGTCGAGGCGGTCCTCCTCGCCCGCGAGCAGGGCCCGCGAGCCGGCCTCGCCAAGGCCGCGCAAGGCCTGGCGACGGCGGTCGCGGCCCGCTGTGCGGAGCGCGTCCTGGCCGCGCTCGCCGAGACGGGAGCCCTGCTGCTGGCGGACGCCGACCGGCCGGCCGACAGCGTACGGGTCCTCGCCGCGGCCACCGCCTGGCGCGCGGGCCACCCCCGCTCGGTCCCCGAGGAGGCCGCTCTGGAGGGCCTCCCGGCCCGCAACCGCGCCCGGCTCGGGGCGGCCGGCCACGCCGCCGCGGAAGCGGAGGGCCGGACCCTCACCCCCACCGAGGTGGCCGCCGCCCTCGCCGCCCCCGCCGTGCTCAGCGGCAGCTGATCACGGCGTCGGCCCAGCTCGCCAGCGTCGGCAGGCGCCCCTGCCCGGCCTGCTCCACCACCAGCCGCAGCGTCTCGTGCCCGGCCAGCGACACCCGCACGGCGGCCGGGGCGTCCCCGTAGCCGAGCACGCCCGAACGCCACAGCCGCTGCCCGTCCGCGTACACGGAGAACCGCAGCGTCCCGTCGGTCAGCAGCGACAGCCCGTCGACCCCGGCCCGCGCCGAGAAGCTCGTGCACTGCCGGTTGAGGGTGATGTCCACCGAGGAGCGGGAGTTCACGGTGATGCCCTGCCCGAACCGCTGGCCGCCGACCTCCAGCCCCCACCGCTGCCACACCCAGCTGCTGCGCCAGGTCTCCACCTCCGGACCGGTGTGCCGCCCGTAGGCGGAGTGCACGAGCCGCGCCAGCGGGAACCCCTGAGCCGGCGCGGGCTGCTTCGGCGAGGGCTTCGCGGGCGTCGGCGAGGGCGTCGGCGAGGGCCTTGGCCGGGGCGGGGCCGGCGCGGGCGCCTTCGAAGCCGGAGCCGGTACGGAGACCGGCGGCGCGGCCGGCCCCGACGGCGTCGGCGTGGGGCCGCGCCGGGGCGGTACGGACCCCCGCGCGGCCGGCTCCGGGACCGCCGGCGGGCTGCTCACGGGCGGGTCGGACAGCGCCGGCGCCGGCACCGCCGGGGCCACGACCCCGGGCGCGGGCTTCGCGGCGGCGGGCGGTTCGGGCTCGTCCCCGGTGAGGGCGAACACCACCCCGGCGGCCGCGGCGACCGCCACCCCGGCGGCGATGGCGGCCTTGGCCGGCAGTCCCAGCCCCTCGGACACGGCGGCGCCCCCGGCCCCCGCCCCGGCGCCCCCGGACCCACCGGCGGCGCCCGCCCCGGCGGCGGCCCCCGCGGCCCCGGCCCCGGCACCCGCTCCGGCCGATGAACCGCCCACGGCGGCGGCAGCGGCCCCCGCCCCGCCGGCGGCGACGGCCCCGCCCGCCACCACCCCTGCCGCCTTGGCGGCGTACCCGGCGGCGAACCACCCGATGACCGCGACCGGCAGCAGCGCGGGAATCCCCGCGTTGACGTCCTTGAGCTCCCCGGCGGCGAGCCTGCAGTTGGCGCACTCCTCCAGGTGCTTGCGCAGCCCCCGCTCCGCCCGCATCCGCAGCCCGCCCCGGGCGTACGCGCCCAGCCGGTCCGCGTACCGGGCGCAGTCGCCGCCCTCACTGAGCGCGGAACTCACGTGCGCCTGGAGATAGGCCTGCTTGAGCCCCTCACGGGCCCGACTGGCCAGCACCGCGGTCGCGTTGGCGCTCAGCCCGAACAGCGGGGCGATCGCACTCGGCGAGGCCTCCTCGACCGTGGTGTGCCACAGCACGGCCTGCCACCGCTCGGGCAGGCTCCGGAAGGCCTGCATGGCCAGCGACCGCTCGGCCTCGTGCATCGCCCGTACGTCCGCGCCCAGTTCAAGGGTGTCGTCGCCGGACAGTCCGCCCAGCGCGCCGGCCCCGCCGTCCGCCCCCGCGGCCGCCTGCTCGGCGAACAGCGCGAAGTCCTCGACGAGATGCTCCCGCCGGGCCGTCTTCGCCCAGGCCGCGGCGACCCTCCGTACGGTGGTCAGCAGATAGGCCCGCACCGACTGGTCCGGTCCCGAGCCGCCCCGTACCGCCTGGAGGGTCCGTGCGAACACCTCGGCGGTCAGATCGTCCGCGGTGTGCGCGTCCCGGCAGCAGGTGCGGGCGTAGCGCCGCACGGCATCGGAGTGCCGGCGGAACAGCTCCTCGTACGCGCCGTCATCGCCACCGCGCATCCGGGCGATCAAGTCCGCGTCGGCAGGCGGCGGTTCGGCGGCGCCGGGAAGGGGAGCGGCATGCCGCCCGCCCGGTTCGCGCTGGGCCGGTACCTGCCCGTCGGGCAGACTCCCCGCCCCGGCCTCACCGGCGGCTGCCCCGAGGGACTCGTCCCGCCCGTCAACGCTCACCGCGGAAGCCCCCGCACGACACACTCAGACCGGTACACCGATCCAGCGTGGCACACGGGTAACGCGCCCCGGGGCCCTCTGCGCAGCATCCACCCGTCCGGGCAGGTTCCGGCAACCGATGGCACCCCCGAGGCCATCCCCGAAGGCGTCCCGGATCCGCTCCTCACCCGTTCGAGCGACCGGCGCGCAGCGCCACCCCGTTGACGCCCGGCCCCCGGAAACCCCACCCCGGCCGAAGCCGGGGCAGGGCCGCCACCGGCACCTGACCGGCACCAGCACCCGAGCGGCACCGCCACCCGACCGGCACCGCCACCCGGCTCACACCACCGCGCTCACACCACCCGGCTCACACCGTCCGGCTCACACCGTCCGGGAACGCAGCCCTTCGAGCAGGATGTCCAGCAGCCGGGCCGAAGCCGCGGCCTGCTGCGCCGGGTCCGGCAGCGCGGGCGCGGCGGTCGCTATCACCAGCAGCACATCGGCCACCGTGACATCGGCCCGCAGCTCACCGGCTTCCCGGGCCCGGTCCACCAGCCGGCCGACGACCTCCAGCAGCGCACCCGCCCCGGAGTCCTCTGCCGGCTCGTCCTCGACGGCGCTGCGCGAGCCCACGACCCGCAGATCGGGAACCCCGGCCACGACGGCCTGCCGCTGCTGCGGCACCCGCGCCGCCGCCTCGCCCTCGGCCGCGTCCTCCTCGGCCGCGCCGACCCGCAGTACCTGCGGCGGCAGCAGCCGGCCCGCGCCCGAGGCGACGGAGGTGCGCAGGAAGCGCGACAGCGCCTGCCACGGCTCCTCCTCCTGGCCGAGTGCGGAGGTGGCCTGCTCGGTCAGCCGGGCGGTCTCCTCCTCGGCTATCCGCCGGACCAGGACGTCCTTGCTCGGGAACCGCCGGTAGACGGTTCCGACACCGACCCGCGCACGCCGCGCGACGTCTTCCATCGGAGCCCCGTAGCCGAGCTCGCCGAAGACCTCGCGGGCCGCCCGCAGGACGTGTTCGAGATTGCGCTGGGCGTCGACGCGCAGCGGGGTCGAACGGCCCACCCCGTGGGTCGTGGCGCCCGCGATCACGCGGCTGCCACCCTCTGCGGACAGAGCGGTGACAGAACCATGGAAATCGGAAATGTGCATATGTATCCCCCGGTAATCATTTGTCTCCCCCCGGAGACACTCCCCGCCTTCGTGCCGAGGGGGGCCACAGTCATGCGGCCCTGGTCCTACTCCTCGACGAGATACGAACATAGTTGAGCCAGAGTCAATTCAGAAGAGGCAGCCCCGGACGGAGCGCCGCCCGATCGGAGCATTCACCCCCACTTTTCCGCCGCAAGTCCCCGGAATCACCCCTTCCGCAGCCCCTGACCTGCAGACCTTTACCCCGATCCGGACTCCTCGGCAGCCCTGTCCCGGGATGAACACCGGTCACACAATGTGCCGGGCCTGTGGACAAACTCCCGGCCACGTTGCGTCATGGGATGGTGAAGGCTGCTAACTCCCGGGGCGACGCACCCGGCACCCCGCCCCCCGCGCGCATCCTCGTGGTCGGAGGCGGCTACGTCGGCATGTACACGGCCCTCGGTCTCCAGCGGAAGCTGAGATCCGGCGAAGCCGAGATCACGGTGGTCACGCCCGATCCCTACATGACGTACCAGCCCTTCCTCCCGGAAGCCGCCGCGGGCTCCATCTCCCCCCGCCACGTCGTGGTCCCCCTGCGCCGCGTCCTCGACCGCTGCCGCATCGTCATCGGCGAGGCGCGCCGCATCGACCACGCCAAACGGACGGCCACCGTCACCACCCTCGCCACGGCCGAGGAGGGCACCGGTGACATCGAGATCGCCTACGACGAACTCGTACTCGCCCCCGGATCGGTCTCCCGCACCCTCCCCATCCCGGGACTCGCCGACTACGCCATCGGATTCAAGACCGTGGAAGAGGCCATCGGCCTGCGCAACCACGTCATCGAACAGATGGACATCGCCTCCTCCACCCGCGACCCCGCCATCCGCGACGCCGCCCTGACCTTCGTCTTCGTCGGCGGCGGATACGCCGGCGTCGAAGCGCTCGGCGAACTGGAGGACATGGCCAGATACGCGGCCCGGTACTACCACAACGTCACACCCGAGGACATGAAGTGGGTGCTGGTCGAGGCCAGCGACCGCATCCTCCCCGAGGTCGGCCCCGAAATGGGCACCTACACCGTCCGCGAACTGCGCCGCCGCAACATCGACGTACGCCTGGAAACCCGCCTCGACTCCTGCGAGAACCGGGTGGCCGTCCTCAGCGACGGCTCCCGCTTCCCCACCCGCACCGTCGTCTGGACCGCCGGCGTCAAACCCCACCCCGTCCTCGCCGCCAGCGACCTGCCGAGGAACGAGCGCGGCCGCCTCGTCTGCACCTCCTTCCTCACCGTCGAGGGCGTCGAACACGCCTGGGCCGCCGGTGACGCCGCCGCCGTCCCCGACATCACCGCCCCCGTACCCGGCATCGAGTGCGCCCCCAACGCGCAGCACGCCGTCCGCCAGGCCAGACGCCTCGCCGACAACCTGATCGCCGCCCTCCGCGACGAGGTCCTCACCGAGTACGCCCACAAGTACGTCGGCTCCGTCGCCTCCCTCGGCCTCCACAAGGGCGTCGCGCACGTCTACGGACGCAAGCTCAAGGGCTACCCCGCCTGGTTCATGCACCGCGCCTACCACCTCAGCCGCGTCCCCACCTTCAACCGCAAGATGCGCGTCCTCGCCGAGTGGACCCTCTCGGGCCTCTTCAAGCGGGAGATCGTTTCTCTCGGCTCCCTCGAACACCCCAGGGCAGAATTCGAACTCGCCGCGGGCGGAGGCCACCGCCACCACCCACCCCACCCGCCCCACCCAACCCCCGACCCCCCGCAGGACAGCCAGGGCTGACGTTGTCAGTGCGGTCGGCCACACTGGACGTGTGACCATAGGTGGGCTCACACCTGCACAGAGTGACCTCCCCGTCGAGCGACCGACCACGAGCGACACAGCGACCACTTGCGACACCACGAGGCTTGAACGCAGTGAACTTCACGCGCTGGAGCGCCCGGTTTCCCGGAACGCAGCGCCGCGCCGCCGCGCGGAACGAGCACGCCGCAGCCCAGGCCAAACGGGGTGAAGGCGCCGTTCCGGCGGCCCGCGGCGCGGCCGGCTACCCCCTCACGCCGCCCCCCGACGACGGCACCCCCGCCGACGCCACCGTCTCCGGCACCGGCACGGCACCGCTCCCCGCCGTCCCCGCCCTCGACGAACTCTCCGTACGGGAGGTCCTCGGGCTGCTCCCGGCCCTCGTCGCCCTCGTCCACGGCCCCGAACACCGCGTCGCCTACGTCAACGACGCGTACACCGCCGGCTTCGGCGCCCGCACCGCCGGCGCCCCCGCCCGCGAAACCCTCCCCGAACTCGGCGAGCTGGGCCTCCTCGAACTCCTCGACCAGGTCCGGCGCAGCGGAAAGCCCCGTACGGCCAAGAACCGCACCGCCCCCGGCGGCGGCAGCTCCTACACCGTCACCTGCACCCCCGTCGAGTTCCCCAAGACCGCCCCCGACGGCCCGCCGGACCCCCACCACACCGGGATCCTCGTCCACCTCGCCGACGTCACCGACCACGCCGAAGCCGTCGACCGCCTGCGCGCCAGCGAACGCCGCCAGCGCGAGGCCGCCGTCACCCTCCAGCGCTCCCTCCTGCCCCAGGAGCTGGAACAGCCCGACGACCTCCGCGTCGCCGCCACCTACCAGCCCGGCGGCACCGAAGCGGCCGTCGGCGGCGACTGGTACGACGTCATCACCCTCGGCGCCGGCCGCACCGCCCTCGTCATCGGCGACGTCATGGGCCGCGGCGTCCGCGCCGCCGCCGTCATGGGCCAGCTCCGCACCGCCGTCCGCGCCTACGCCCGCCTCGACCTCCCGCCCCACGAGGTCCTCCAGCTCCTCGACGGCCTCGCCGCCGAGATCGACGCCAGCCAGATCGCCACCTGCGTCTACGCCGTCCACGACCCCAACGAGGGCCTCCTCGCGTACGCCTCCGCCGGACACCTCCCCATCCTCGTCCGCGACGAGGACGGCACCGTCCGCCGCGCCGCCGACCCCACCGGCCCGCCGCTCGGCACCGGCGGCTGGCTCCACACCTCCGGCACCATCGCCCTCGGCCCCGGCTCCACCGCCGTCCTCTACACCGACGGCCTCGTCGAACGCCGCGGCGAGGACATCGACGAAGGCGTCGCCACCCTCGAACGCGCCCTCTCCGGCGCCCAGGGCACCCCCGCCGTCGTCTGCGACCGCCTGATGCGCGCCCTCGGCGTGGACGCCGACCACGACGACGACGTCGCCGTCATGGTCCTCCAGCAGCCCGCCCGCACCGGCGCCGACGCCGAGCTCTTCCACAACGCCGCCCTCGAACTCCTCGGCGGCGTCGAAGCGGCCCCCCGCGCCCGCGCCTTCGCCCAGGGCGTCCTCGCCTCCTGGCGCTTCCCCGCCGAACTGTGCGACCTCGGCGTCCTCGCCGCCAGCGAGCTCGTCGCGAACTCCCTCCAGCACGGCACCCCGCCCATGCGCCTGCGGCTGCGCCGCACCGACCGCCGCCTGATCATCGAGGTCACCGACGGGGACGACCACCTCCCGCGCCGCCGCCGCGCCGAACCGGCCGACGAGACCGGCCGCGGCATCTCGATCATCGCCACCATCGCCTCGTCCTGGGGCACCCGCCGCACCCCCGGCGGTGGCAAGGCCGTCTGGTGCGAGTTCGCCCTCCCCGACAAGTAACCGCCCACGCGGAAGGCCCCGGTCCACAGGACCGGGGCCTTCCCCGTACTTCCACACCCCTCACCCGCGTACGCCTACACGTGCGCGGGCTCCGCGACCCCGGCCGCCGCACCGACGGCCGGCCCGCCCTGCGCCACGACGCGCGACAGCGACGGGTTGTCCTGCACCGGCGTCAGCCGCCCGCCCAGACGCAGCGCCAGCCACGCGATGCCCAGCGAGACCACGACGAAGGTCCCGATGTAGAGCATCGGAATCCCGGCTCCCAGCGGCACGCCCAGCGGCCCGAGCGCCAGCGCCATCTGCTTCACCAGGGCGAAGGCCGAGTTGTACTGCCCGACCGAACCCTCCGGAGCCAGGTCGGCCACCAGCGGCGCCAGCGTCGGCGACAGCATCGCCTCGCCGATCCCGAAGAGGGCGTACGTCGTCACGAACGCGCCCGCGGCCATCACCGCACTGCCGTGCCCGAGCCCGGAGAACCCGGCGATCAGCCAGGCGACCGTCCAGATCAGCCCGACCAGCGCGATCACCCGGGAACGACGGCGCTTCTCCACCAGCCGCAGCACCACGAACTGCGCCACGACGATCGCACCGGTGTTGGCGGCCAGCGCGAACCCGAGGACCGAAGGGGAGATCCCCGCGGCCTCGGTGCCGAAGGCGGCCAGACCCGACTCGAACTGTCCGTAGCAGGCGAAGAAGAGCACGAAGCCCAGGACGCACAGCTGCACCATGGCCTTGTGCCGCAGCAGCCGCTTCCAGCCACCGCCCGCCCGCGCGCCGTCCCCCTGCGGCATGGCCTCCTTGAGCCCCGCCACCTGCGGCATGCGCACGGTGGCGATGACCCCGGCCAGCACCAGGAACATCACGGCCTCGATGCCGAACAGCAGGGTGAAGCTGCCGGGCCGGTTCACGTCGACGATCTGCCCGCCGACGAGACCGCCGATGCCCAGACCCAGGTTCTGCATGAAGAACTGCAGCGCGAACGCACGCGTCCGGGTGGCCGGCGTCGAACACCACACGATCATCGTGGCCAGCGCCGGCTGCATCACGGCCTGACCGGCGCCGAGCGCCAGCGCGGACAGCAGGATCGGCACGACACCCGTGGAGAGCCCGAGCGCGAGCGCCCCGGCCGAGGCGGCCACGGCCGCACCGATGACCACGGGCACCGGACCGCGCCGGTCGATGACCCGGCCGGTGAAGGGCAGCGCGACGAGAGCACCCAGGGCGAAGGCCACGAACGCACTCGTGGCCGCCATGGAACCCAGACCCCGCACCTGCGCCACATAGATGTAGAGGAACGGAACCGTGAAACCGATGCCGAACGCGGTCAGCGCGTTGCCGGCCTGGATCCGCCGCATCGCAGCGCCCATCACCTTGGTCACTTCTCACCTGCCTTTGAGACCTGAAGCCTGAAGACTTCATAGCTAAACTTCAAGCCTTAACAGTACACACTGAAGGAGTTAGACGCCAACGGGCTCGTGCCATACTTCGGACCATGGGTGACACCCCCGACGGCACTGCGCCCGTCCACGAGCCGAGCCTCGACGAGCAGATCGCCGTCTACCAGCGCGAATTCCAGGACCTCGACCCCCAGGTCGAGAAGGTGGTCTCGGCCCTGAGCCGCCTGAACCGACGGATGAACGTCGCGTACGGACGCCAGACCGCGGCCCTGGGCATCAGCAACGCGGAGTGGGAGGTCCTCAAGGCCCTCGTCATCTCCGGGGCGCCGTACCGGATGGGCCCGAGCGAGCTCGCGAAGCAGCTGGGCCTCACGCCGGCGGCGATGACCCACCGCATCGACCGCATGACGGCGGAGGGCCTGGTCACCCGGGAACGGGACGAGTCCAACCGGGTCCGCGTGATCGTGGAGCTGACGGACGAGGGCCGCAGCAAGTGGCTCGACGCGATGCGCGCGGCCACGGTCTTCGAGGAAGACCTCCTCCAGGACCTCTCCACGGCGGAGCGCGGAGTACTGGGCGACATGCTCACCCGCCTCCTGGACCGCGTCGAGGACCTCCAGTCCCCGAGCTGACACCGGGGAGTTGACACCTCTCCCGTGGATCCGTAAGGTTCTTCGAGTTGCCCCAGAGCCGGAAGGTTCTGACGTCAACGAATCCCGCCGCCTCGTTGCGGCAACCTACTCAGCACGATCTCCCACTGGGAACGAATTCGGCGCGCCCGAATTCATTTCCGAAGGCCCGATTATCGGTTGCCGGGGAAATCCGCTAGAGTTCAGGAGTCGGAAGGGCCCAACAGCCCGGAAGACAAAGCCCGCTGACTGGGAGTCAGGCCCGAAAGAGTCTGATAGAGTCGGAAACGCAAGAACAGAACAGAACGAAAGCCCGGAGGAAAGCCCGAGAGGGTGAGTACAAAGGAAGCGTCCGTTCCTTGAGAACTCAACAGCGTGCCAAAAATCAACGCCAGAAGTTGATACCCCGTCCATTTCGGTGGAT
>NZ_JBIASM010000015.1:0-156043 GCF_042890765.1 Streptomyces sp. NPDC002032
AAGTGGGGGCTGGACTACATGAACTCCCGCTACGGCAGCCCCGTCGGCGCCTGGAACTTCTGGCAGTCCCACCACTGGTACTAAGCCACCAGCGGACACCACACGCACGACAACGCCCGACCGGAACCCCGGCCGGGCGTTCTCGCGTCCCCGCCCCGCGGCCCGCGGCCCGGCCACGTCACCGCAACGCGCCTCCGCCCCCTGCCGGCTCCTGCTCGGCGAGCCGGGCGAGGATGCGCTGCGGGAGTTCCCGGCCCGACAGCCGGAACGCGCTCCAGCGATCGTTGGAATCCGGCTTCAGCGAGGCCGAGAACCGGAAGCGTCCCTTGAAGTCCGGCTTGGACACCATCTCGGCGAACGTGCGACTCGGTATCAGCCACGCCTTCATGATCGAGGCCCGCTCCACGTCCACGGCGATGAACAGCATGTCCAGGCCGGTCCGGGGCTGGAACGTCTGGGACCTTACGAGGGCCATCAGCCTCTCGTTCCGGATCTGTGCCCCCGTGGACATCCGGGCTTTCACCTGCACCGCCAAAGTCGCGGAGCTCGCGCGGCGGTGGAAGACGAGGTCGACGCCCTCGTCGTCGACGAGCGAAGTGGAAACGTTCAGTTCGCCGCCCGTGGCGAGGATGCACGAGGCCGCGACCAGGTACTCCGCGGCCTTCCCCATCCGTGCCGCCGCCGGGCTCTTCTCCAGGTAGTCCTCGTCCTCACTCATGGGCGGGAATCTAGCGCGCGCCCGTCTACGGGCCGAGGCGGACCGGTTGCGGGCGTACTCGGGACCGGGCGGTCCGTGTACTCCTCCGGTGCCGGCGGGCATCCGGGCGCCGGGTGGGAATGGAGCGGGGTGCGGGGGGTAGTGGCGGGTACATGACGGCTGGCAGTGCGGCACATGAGGGTATGAGGACGGCCTCCCAGGGAGGCACGGCCCGAGGGGTGGTGGCCCGGTGCGGGCTGGTGACACGGGGACTGCTGTACGTGCTCATCGGGGTGATCGCGGTGCGCGTGGCGTTCGGCGAGAGTCACGGCGGTGAGGAAGCGGACCGCACGGGCGCGTTGCAGGAACTGGCGGGCAAGCCCTTCGGCGGCGTCCTCGTGTGGGCCGTGGGCATCGGCCTGATCTGCATGACGTTGTGGCGGCTGTCGGAGGCCGTACTGGGCGCGGCGGGACCCGACGGGGACAAGGCCGGCAAGCGACTGGCCTCGGCGGCCCGGGCCGTGTTCTACGGAACCGTCGCCTTCTCGGTGCTGTCCTTCGCGGCGGGCTCCGGTGGTGGGCAGTCCGGCGACCAGCGGTCGCGGGACGTGACCGCCCGGGCGCTCGAGGTGCCCGGCGGCCCGTGGTGGGTGGGGGCGGCCGGGGTGGGCATAGCCATCGGCGGCGTCGTGATCGCCGTGCAGGCGGCCCGGCGAACCTTCCGCAAGCACCTGGCGATGGGACGGCAGCCCGAGGGGGTCCGCAAGGCGGTCGAGATCCTCGGGGTGGGTGGTGGTCTGGCGCGCGGCGCCGTCTTCGCCGCGGCCGGTGCCTTCGTCGTGCACGCCGCGCTGAGTTACGACCCGGCGAAGGTGAAGGGCGTCGACGACACCCTCCGCTCGTTCGCCGAAACCCCGGCGGGCCCGTGGCTCCTGGTGGTGGTGGCCGCCGGGTTCGTGCTGTTCGGACTGTTCTCCTGGGCCATGGCCTGCTGGCGCCGGATCTGACGGAGCGCACCCGCCGGGGGGTGGGACGGCCCGGGCCCGCGTGCCAGGATGGGCCCATGACCGAACCGTACGGGCTCCGTGACGACCGCTCCCGCCTCTCCTTGTGGTCCCGGGACTCGGTCCTGTCCATCGGCTCGGTCGGCTCGGTGCTGTCCATCGGGTCCGTGGGCTCGGTGCTGTCCATCGGCTCGGTGGGCTCCGCGCTGTCCGCCGCCTCCCTCGGGTCCTCCCTCTCCCTCCTCTCGGCCGCCTCCTGGCTCAGCACCGGGTCGCTGTTGTCCGCCCGGTCCCGCTGGGCGGTGCTGTCCTGGCGCTCGCGCGGCGGTTTCATGGCGGCGGGGCTCCTCACGGCGACCGCCGTCGCCGGACTCGCCCTGCGCGCCGCGCCCCCGGGCGGCGCCGAGCGGTGAGACCCCCTGGTTGCCCCGCCCCCGGCGGAGGGCTTGACTGAAATGGGGCGAGGGGGGACGCCGAGGAGATCCCCGGAGGCCGGACATGGGCACGCACACCACCCGCCCCTTCGACCCCACCCGGGTCGCCCACCTCAGCGGAGCGTTCGCCCCGGTGACGGAGGAGGTCGATGAGGTCGGCCTGGAGGTGGAGGGCCGGCTCCCCGACGGGCTGGACGGCACGTACCTGCGCAACGGCCCGAACCCCCGGTTCAGCCCGATCGGCTCGTACCTGTACCCCCTCGACGGCGACGGCATGCTGCACGGGGTGTGGATCTCCGAGGGCAGCGTCCGCTACCGCAACCGTTTCGTGCGCACCCCCGCCGTCCTGGCCGAGGAGCGGGCCGGGCGGGCCCTCTGGGGCGGCCTCGAATCGCTGATCATGCCGGGCGAGCCCGACGTACCCGCCGATCTCGCGGACACCTTCAAGGACCTCCCCGACATCAATGTGGTGCGGCACGCGGGCCGCCTCCTGGCCCTGGCGGAATCGGGCTGTCCGTTCCGGCTGTCCCCGGACCTCGACACCCTGGGCCGCGAGACGTTCGGCGGGTCGCTGCCCGCGGGCATCACCGCACACCCGAAGACCGACCCGCGCACCGGGGAGATGGTGGTCTTCTGCTACGGCATCGAGCCGCCCTTCCTGACCTGGTCGGTGATCGGTCCCGGTGGTGAGGTACGGCGCGGCCCGACGGCCATCGAGACCGTCGACGAGCCGATGATGATCCACGACATGGCGCTGACGACGCGGTTCGCCGTCCTGGTCCTGGCACCCGCCTTCTTCGACATCGAAGGGGCGATGGCCGGCACCGGCTCGTTCGTGACGTGGCGGCCAGAACGCGGCACGCGGATCCTGCTGGTCCCGCGTGACGGCGGCCCGGTGCGCCAGGCCACCGACGAGGCCTACTGGATGTGGCACACGGTGAACGCGTACGACCTGGGCGAGGACGAGGGCGAGGACGAGGACAAGGCGGACAACGCGGGTGGCGGCGGCCGGTCCGGCGGCGGGGACGTCGTGCTCGACTACGTCCAGTGGGACCACCTGGCGCTGGGACCCGCGCTCGGCGGCCCCAACCCCGGCGGCCTCGTACGCGCGGTGATCAGCCCGGAGGCGGGCACGATGCGCCGCACCCGGCTGGACGACAGCGACATCGAGCTGCCGAGGATCGACGACCGCCTCGTCGGCCGCCGCCACCGACGGCTGGCCGCCGCCGCGGGCTCGGGCACCCGGGACCTCCTCCCCGGGGAACACGACGCCCTGCGCTGGTACGACGTCCAGGGCGGCGGCAGCGAACTGTGGCCGGCCGGGGACCTGTCCGTCGGGGAGCCGGTGTTCGCGCCGACACCGGGCGGCGCCGACGGCGAGGGCCACTGGCTGACCTTCGCCACCGACCGTACGGACGGCGCCAGCTGGTTGCTCGTCATCCCGGCCGACGCCCCGGCCGGCGGCCCGCTCGCCCGGATCCGCATCCCGGTACGGGTCCCCCTGGGCCTCCACGGCACCTGGCTGCCCACGGAGGAACCGCAGGCCCCGACGGAGCGCTGACGATGCCGTTCGCCTCCGGCCGGCGGCCCGGCGTCGAACCCCTCAAGCACGCCCGGCCGGTCGGTTGCGGACTTTCGTTGGTTCTTGTTCGGTCTCCCGGGCGCGGCTCGACCGCGAGCCGCACCTGAGCCCCTTCTCCCTTGCGGCCGGGGCCCACCGCGCCGGATGATCGAACAGTAGACTGTTCGTTTGTGAGAGGTGCCGTGTGTCCCGGACGTCAGTCCTGAACCTCGTACACGGCCGACGCGCGGAGGAGCGGGGACGAGCACGTGACGGAAGCAGCACGCCTGGCCCCGCAGCGCAGGGCCCTGATCCTCGACATCGTCCGCCGTGACGGAGCGGTCCGCGTGGCCGAGCTCGTGGAACGTCTCGGCGTCTCCGACATGACCATCCGCCGCGACCTGGACGTCCTCGCCCGCGGCGGCTCCCTCGCCAAGGTGCACGGCGGTGCCATCAGGTCCACGGGCACGACGGGCGACGAACCGTCCTTCGAAACAAAGGCCGTCCTCGAATCGCGGGCCAAGGCGGCCGTGGCGGAAGCCGCGGCCGCTCTTGTGAAGCCGGGCAGCGTCGTCGCGATCTCGGGCGGGACCACCGCCTACGCCGTGGCGACCCGCCTCCTGGACGTCGCGGGCCTCACGGTGGTGACCAACTCCCTGCCCGTCGCCGAACTCCTGCGCAAGGCCGGGGCGGAGCACGGATCGGAGGGCCACACCGTGCTGCTGACCGGCGGCAGCCCGACCAAGTCGGCCTCCCTGGTCGGCCCCCTGGCGGACCAGGCCATCCGCTCCCTCCAGGTGGACCTGCTGATCATCGGCGCGCACGGCGTCACCGAACGCGCGGGCGCGACCACCCCGAACCTGGCGGAGGCGCAGACCAACCGCGCGCTGATCGCCTCCGCCGCGCAGGTGGCCGTCGTGGCCGACCACACCAAGTGGGGCGTGGTCGGCCTCAGCCAGTTCATCGCCCTGCCGGACATCGACTACTTCGTCTCCGACAGCGAACTGGACGCCCAGGCCCGCGCCGTCCTGGGCGACGCGGTGGGCCAACTGATCCTGGCCGACGTCCCGGTGACCTGACCCCGGCCGGCGGCCACCCGCTACCCGTCGGCGGCGACCAGTCCCGCCACTGCCCTTGGCGCCGGGGGGGCCGCCCGCGCGGGGGACCCTCCCCTCGCCGGATCCGCGCACCCGGCGAACACGGGCATTCCTGACTCGATCACCTCACCAGCGCAAGTTCAGAGAAGCCTGCGTCAGATGTCCCCAAAGCCACGCCTCCGGGAGATCCACGCCACCCTCGTCGACCGGCTCGGCGAGGTGGCCGCCATAGAGACCGCACAGTGGGTGACGGCCGTCTGACCGAATGCCTCGCCCCTGCGTGGCCGGTGTCCTCATACGCGGGGTGGGAGGACCTCGATGATCTCGGCGATGCCAGCGGCAGGTCCGGACTCGTGCATGGTGATGACGTCACCGGGCCTCAGATGCTGCCACTGCTCGGGCTGCAGGGGAGCCAGACGCACGTCGGCTGTTTCCCCAGGGCCGAGCTGCGGCGCGAACTCCACCCAGAGCCGCGCGATGTTCAGATCTTGTCGTCCGTCTGCGGTGCGGTTGCCGATGTCCCACAGAGGTCTGAGACGACCGTCCCCTGAGAAGGCGCTCCGGCGTCCGCCCTCGTCGGCTCCCAGCAGAGTCAGGGTCATGCGGATGGTGCCGTATTGACTTCCCAGGCCCGCCACTCGCACCAACGACAGCTGCGGTCCAGCATCATCTGTCGAGCGGCCTCGGCGAGCACCTCCCAGAAGGTGATGGACACCGGATGGACATCCGCGATCTCGATGAGCACGTCGAGCACCATCTCCCATTCCTGAAGGTCGATGTCCCTACGAACGTCTCCGACCGTCTGGCCGTTCTCTGCCACGGCATCCTCGGGCAGAAGATCGGCGGCCTGCCGAAGGAGTGTGAACGCGTCATCCATGTGCTGGATTGTCGCCTGGTCCCAGGTGCTTGTCACAGGCCTGCCCACAGCCGTTGGACAGCCCATCGCCGCAGGTGACAGGCTCCGCCACATGGAGCTACTCGACGTCCTCGCGGAACTCGCCAGATCGGGAAGCCTCGGGCCGGTTGAAAACGGCGCGGTCTGGGACCGGGTCACCGCGGCGCTCGGTGAGCCCTGGGAAGTGGTCGTCGGGAAGCGGCGGTCATGGCCGCGCCTGTTCGCTTACGGCGACCTTGAACTCAGTGTCTGCCGCTGCCAGAAGATCACGCTGATCTGCCTCCAGACCTGGCGTGATGTCATTGGCCTCCCTGCCGGCCTGGCCGGCCGGGAGAGGTTCCCCGGCCAACCCAAGTACGCCGACGTGATCGCTTCTCTCGACCGCGTCGGTTGCGCCTGGCAGCCCCACGCACCCCTCACCTTCGGCAACCAACTCGCCATCGAGGCCACGTCCTCCGGCGTCACCTTCGTCTTCGACATACCGGACGGAGAACAACCGATCCTCAACGTCGTGGGACCTCCGCCCCACCAGCACGAGTGCCCCGCGACACCGTAGGGACCTGACTGCCGTCAGCGCTGAGGGGTGATTCAGCTTGCCTCGGCAGCGGCAGGCTGGGGCGGACTCGGTGTCCCGGCGTCCCCTGAGGGGGCAGCCGTGATGATGGTGTCGAGGATCGCGCGCGACGCCTGTAGATCTTCGATGGCGCGGGTGATTCGCTCGCCCTCCCGGCGCAGTTGGGCGAGCAGGTCCGGGCAGGTGGGTACGAGGTGCCCGTCGTCCGCCCGGACACACGGCAGGACTTGGGCGATCAGCGCGGTCGGAAGGCCGGCCGCCAGCAGGCAGCGGATGCGGCGCACCGTCTCGACGTCCGACTCGCCGTAGACGCGGTAGCCGCTGGGCAGCCTGTCGGGCGCCAGGAGTCCTTGCTGTTCGTAGTAGCGCAGCAGCCGCTCATGGACCCCCGTACGCCGCACCATGTCCTTCATGCGCATGCCGCTCGCCTCGCTCCCGCTCCAGTGGTCCACGCTGCGACTTGACTCTGACATTGATGTCGGAGTTTAGCGTCGGAGCCATGAGCACTGATCACCCGCTTTCCACCTCTCACCTCGACGTTCTCGTGCAGGGGCGCGGCCCCGCACTTCTGCTCGCGCACGGCGCCGGCGGCGGCATCGAGGGGAACTTCGGCCTCGTCCTCGACGACCTCGCCCAGGACCACACCCTCGTCGGCCCGCACTACCCCGGGGCCGGTGGCTCCGCTGTGGCAACCGGCCCCCTGGACCTGGACGACCTCGCCGACCGCTTGGTCGCGGCCGCCGTGGCGGCCGGCCGGCACGCGTTCGCCGTCCTGGGGGAGTCCCTCGGCAGCGCCGTGGCCGTCCGGATCGCCACACGGCACCCCGACCGTGTCCGGGCCCTCGTCCTCACTGCCGGCTTCGCGGTCGCCGACCCCGTCCTGGCGCTCGCCGCCCGACTGGTCAAGTCCCTGGCGGCTGCCGGTCAGTGGGAGGACCTGGCACGGTTCGCCCTTCTGTCCTGCATGTCCCCGGCGGACCTGGCGGACCTCGAACCGGCCGCCCTCGACGAACCGGTCGCCCAGACCCTGACCGCGATGCCGCCGGGCACGCTGGACCACTTCGACCTGGTGTCGCGCGTGGACGTCCGGGCCGACCTGGCGAAGGTGTCCGTCCCCACCCTGGTGGTGGCGCCGACCGGCGACCGACTGGTGCTGCCCGAGAGCTCGTACCGTCTGGCGGCCGGCATCCCGGGCGCCCGGCTGATCGAACTGCCCGGAGCCGCCCACGTCCTGAACCCGGCAGACCGGGCCACCTGGCTCCGTCATGTACGCGCATTCCTCGCCGCACTCCCCGCCACGTCCGCCTGAGCGCACCACTCCTCACGGAACAGGCCGGTCCGCCCGCGAAGCCGCCGGCCCGGCCACCCCCGCCCGAGGCCTCGCTCGGGATGGTAACAGCTGTTACCATCCCGGTATGGCGAAAACACAGCTGGGCGCCCGCGTCGACGCGGACATCGCGGAACTGGCGAAGAAGCGCGCCGCCGACCTGGGCTTGAGCATCGGCGACTATCTCGCGCGCCTCGTGCAGGACGACGCCAGCGGGCTGCGGACCCGGGCCCTGGACGCCGCGTCCCGTTTCCTCGCCGAGCACCAGGCGATCTTCGACGAGGCCGAGGACGCCGCCCGGCGGACGCCCCCCGGAGCGCGTGCCGCCTGATGAACCTGCACATCGACGTCGCCTGGATCCTGCGGGTCGCCGAGGCCGCCGGGGTGGGCGACCCGGCCCCGGACGACTACGGCGTGCCCCTCTCGGCCGTCGCCCGCCACCGGGCCGAGCTGTTCGAACAGCCGCTGTACGACGGCCCTTACGCGAAGGCGGCGGCCCTCGTCCACACCCTCGGCCGCTGCCACTGGCTGGAGCGCTCCAACATGGCCGTGGCGGCGGCCACCGGCGTCATGTACCTCGAAGCCGCGGGGATCCGGGTCAAGCCCACCCGCGACGACGCCATCGCCCTCAAGGACCTGCTGCTGAGCCCGGCCTGCACCGCCGCGCAGCTCGCCGCCCTCCTGCGGACCTGGCCCACCGCCAGCTGACACTCCGGCCTTCGTGCGTGATGCGGGCGCCGCTCCGAGCGCTGTCCGCGGCGGCGCGCCCCCCCGGCCGACGGGCCGGCGGGCCGACGCGGCGTTCCGGTCACCCGGGCGCCCGTACACTCGCTCCATGAACCGCAGCCGACGCGTCACGGGAGAGTGCCTGCCACAGGCCGCCCCTGCCGCGCCTGCGGACTCCGCGGGCCGGGTGGGCGTCAGCCCCCGTACCGCCGCCGCCGGGCAGGCCCCGACGGTCGGCCGCGGCGTCGTGCACGGCCACGGCTAGCGCTCTCCCACCCCGCCCGGGGCCGCTTTCTCCCGCCCGCTCGCCGAAACGCCCCGCGCGGCCATGCCCCTACCGGCAGCCCGGCCCGAGCGCTGAGCCCCGGCCGGCCCGCGCGGCCCCCGAGGGCGCGCGAGCCCCTCCCACCCCACCACCGCGGCACCGACGTTTTGTCGGCGCTGCCACCAGGCGAGGGCCGCACGCCGGGCCGTAGCCGCCTCCGAAGGGACCACCGTGAAGTTGAGCGGGCTGTTGACCGGCCACGAGCACCACGTCATCCAGGGCGACACCGGATCGACGGGGATCACCGCGGGCCCCACCTTCGACGTCGACCGGGTCGTGCCGGGCTCGCTGTTCATCGCGGTGCCCGGCCACCGGGGCGGCGGCCCCGCCTCCATCGGTGCGGCGCTCGCACGCGGCGCCACGGCGGTCCTCGTCGACACGGCCGGAGCCGCCTGCGCCTCCCCGGGCGGGGAGCTGCCGCCCGAGGTGTGCGTCGTGCGGGTGCCCGACACCCGCAAGGCGGCCGCGGTCGTCTCCTCCCGCTACTTCGGCGAGCCGGGCCGGCAGCTGGACCTGGTGGCCGTCACCGGGACCAATGGGAAGACCTCCATCTCGTACATGGTCGAGTCGCTGCTGAGGATCTCCGAGGGCGCCTCGGTGGGCGTGATCGGTACGGCGGGCAGCCGGATCGGCGACGAGGTCATCCCCATGCCGCCTTCGGTGCTGACCACGCCGGAGTCGCCCGACCTGCAGTACCTCCTGGGTCGGATGCGGGACCGGGGGGTCCGCGGCGTGGTGCTGGAGGCCACCTCGATGGCCCTGCAGACGTACCGGATGGACGAGACCTTCGTCGACGTCGGTGTCTTCACCAACCTGACGCAGGACCATCTGGACGACCACGGCACGATGGCCCTCTACACCGACGCCAAACTACGGCTGTTCCAGGGGCTGTGCCGGCACGCGGTGGTCAATCTGGACGACGCCGTGGGAGCGGGCATCCGCGCGCTCATGCCGGACGCGGTCACGACCTACGGCATCGAGCAGGAGGCGGACTTCCGGGCCACGGACCTGATCGCGGACGCCTCGGGCACCCGGTTCGTGCTGCACCACGCCGGCCGGAGCCGCCCGGCGGCGATCCCGGTCCCGGGCCGCTTCTCCGTCTCCAACGCACTGGCCGCCGTCGCGGCCTGCCACGTACTGGGTCACGACCTGGACGGACTGGTCGCCGCGCTCGCGCAGATGCCCCCCGTACCGGGCCGGTTCGAGCGCTTCGTGACCCCCGCGGGCACCTCGGTGATCGTGGACTACGCACACTCGCCCGACTCCCTCGACAAGGTCCTCACCGCCATCCGCGGCTTCGTCCGGGGCCGGGTCATCACCGTGTTCGGCTGCGGCGGGGACCGCGACAGCACCAAGCGCGCCGAGATGGGCCGTATCGCCGGCACCCACTCCGACCTGTGCGTCCTGACCTCGGACAACCCCCGCACCGAGGACCCCGAGGCGATCCTGGAGCAGATCGCACCCGGCATCGAGGCCACCGGCACGCCGTACGTGCGCCGCGCCGACCGCCGCCGGGCCATCGCCCTCGCGCTCTCCGAGGCGCTGCCCGAAGACATCGTCCTGATCGCCGGAAAGGGCAGCGAACCGCACCAGATCGTGGGCGAGGAGCTGATCCCCTTCAGCGACATGGCGACCGTCCGCGACCTGACCTCCCAGCCGACCCAGGGGGGTTAGATGGTCTCACGCAGTCTATTGCCTATCACTCTTGCTGGTTATAGGCTCTAACAATCGATCGGGGCTCCAATTCGCGGACCGTCGGCGATTCCACGTCAAAGGGGAACCTCATGTCCGGCAACCGCCGCACCGGCCTCCGTGCCGCCCTGCCGGCCCTCCCGCTCGTCGTCGGCCTCCTCGCCACCACCGCCGCCCCCGCCGGGGCGGCCGCCTCCCCGGGCCCCCGTCCCGCGGGATCGCTCACCTGCCGAGGGGCCGGCGTCGACCCCGACGCCCGCGTCCGCCATCGGGCCGAGGTCTTCATCAACGCGCCACTGCGTACGGTCTGGAAGCTCCAGACCGATGTCGAGGGCTGGCCGTCCTGGCAGGGGCCCGTGACCACCGCCGAACGTCTCGACCGCGGCCCCCTTCACCCGGGTTCGGCCTTCCGGTGGACGACCCCGGTGCCTCCCAATCCGACTCCGGCCACCAGCCTGGAGATCACCTCGACCGTCGACCGGCTCGTGCGGAACTCCTGCATCCGCTGGACGGGCCCCGCGATCGGGGAGGGGCTGCACATCGACGGGGTCCACGTGTGGAACTTCACCGAGACCCGCGGCGGCGTCCGGGTGAGCACCGAGGAAACCCATACGGGTCCTCAGGTCGACGCCGACGTCCCCACCGCGACCGCGCTCCTGCGCCAGGGGCTCGAAGCGTGGCTGGGCGATCTGAAGGCCGCCGCCGAATCCCGCGCCCACCACGGCCCCCACTGACGGCTCCGCCGGCTCGGGCGGGGCCGCGCCGGGGGCGCTCCCCGGTCAGGCCGAAGGATCCCGGTCGGGCGGCGCGGGCACCGCGCACGGGCGCAGGACGCGCCTTGAGCGCCAGGGCCTCGTCCAGCGACTCGGCCGGCACGATCTTTTCCGCCCCCCGGGCGAAGGCCCAGGCGGCCATCGTGAAGGCGCGCATCACGTCCACCACGACTGCCACGGACGGGGGTTCGGCCAGCTCGGCGATGCCGGGGAAACGAGCGTCCATCCGGTCGTGATCACGCACGTCCCCGGCGTGCACGAGGGAGGCCCGCGACCGACGGGTTTCGTTCGTTGCATTGTGACCCGTTTGAGGCTTTTGTGGTGCACGTCGACCGCAGGGGTCCAGGCGAGGAGCTACGCATGCACGGCCATGAGCACCGGGGGAGTCCTCCTCCGCCCCGCCAGACCCCCCGCGCTCTCCTCGTCCTGTTCCTGCTCTTGGTCCTGCTCCCGGCCGTCGGCGGCAGCGCCTCGGCGGAGCCGGTACCGTCGGCCCCCGTCGGCCCGGCGCCGCACGATCGCCCGTCATCCACCCCCGCAGACGACCGCGCAGACGACCGCGCGGTGGCTCAGGCGGAGGCGTTCTGGACGCCGGAGGCCATGGAGTCGGCGACCCCGATGCTCCGCCGTAGCTCGGGGCAGGCCGGCGACCGGGACCCGGAAGACCTGCCCCGGACCCTGGGCCCGGGGACGGAACCCGGCCCCCGGGCCCAGCACTTCGGTGGTCTGAAGACGGTGGGCATCCTGTTCCTCCAGGGTGACGACCTGCGCCGGCACATGTGCTCGGCGAGCGTGGTCGACAGCCCGGGCGGCAGCCTGATCCTCACCGCCGGTCACTGCGTCACGGGGAAGCGGGCCGCCTTCGTCCCGAAGTACCGGACGGGCGGGTCCGCCCGGCAGCAGCCCTACGGGATCTGGCCCGTGCGGGAGTGGTTCGCGTACGACGCGTACACCTCCAACACCAAGGAGGCCACCTCCGACCTGGACTTCGCCTTCGGACGCGTCGTCACCAACGGCGGCAAGCGGCTCCAGGACGTGACGGGCGCGAACACGCTCGCGCGGACGGGGTCCTTCGCCCAGACCGTGACCGTCGTCGGCTATCCCGCGCCGGCCGGCGACCCCAGGGACCGGGCCGTGCGGTGCACGGTGCGGACCGGCCGGCTGCCCGGCTACCAGCAGATGCGCGTCGACTGCGCCGGCATGTGGGCCGGCGTGTCCGGCGGTCCCTGGTTCTCGCGGATCGACGAGAAGACCGGCAAGGGCGTGATCATCGGGAACGTCGGCGGCTACAACGGCGGAGGCCTGGACGTCCCGGGGAGCAAGCCCCTCTACGGCCGGATCACCTACAGCCCGGTGCACCACGACGCCTTCTTCGCCCTGTACGGGGACGCGAGGAACAACCGGCACGACCACCGGGCCGACCCCTACCGGCCGCCCTCCCCGTCCTCCCCGCCCTTCTCGCTGGGCTCCTCCCGGACCTGGCGGCACGCCAGGCTCCTCGCCTCCGGCGACTACACCGGTGACGGCAGGGGAGACATGATCACCGTCTGGGGCGACGGCGAGACCACCCTCTACACCGGCGACGGGAAGGGCGGCTTCACCGCCGAGCACCGGCTGAAGCCGAAGAACGCCACCTGGACGCACGCGAAGTCCATCACCGGCGGCGACTTCGCGGGCGGCAACGGATCCGACCTCCTGGTCGTGTGGGGCGACGGGGAAGTGTCCCTCTACCCCGACGTCAGCCGCCGGACGGGCCTGGGCCGGGAGATCACCCTGGCACCGCGCCACTCGATCTGGCGGAAGGCGGAGCAGGTGGCCGGCGGCAGCTTCGGCACCACCGGCTACGTCACCGACCTCCTGGTCCGCTGGCACGACGGAGAGGTCACCGACCACACCGGGGTCGGTGCCGCAGGCCTCGGCACCGAGCACCGGCTCCAGGCCCCGAACGGCCTGTGGAAGAACGCGTCCCTGGTCACCACCGGAGACTTCACCGGCGACGACGACTGGGACACCCTCGTGCGCTGGAGCGACGGCGAGGTCACCCAGTACCGGGACACCTCGCCCGCCGGACTCGGCGAGGAGACCCGGATGGCACCCCGCCACGGCCCCTGGGCCGACGCGAGGGCCATGACCGCCGGCAGCTTCGACGGCAACGGGTATCCGGACGACCTCCTCGTCCGCTGGCGCGACGGGGAAACCGGCCTCTACCAGGCCACCGGCACCCGCTTCGGCCGCGAACGCACCCTCGTCGCACCGCCCACGCACTGAGGCGAGCGCCCTGCCCCCGGCACCCGGCGCGGCGCTGCACCCGCCGGCCTTGACGTCACCGCCGGTCGCCGGCCGCTGCCCGGGCGGTGCTTCAGACCTCACGGGCGCAGGACGCGAGGCGGCCGGCCAGGGCGGAGACGAGGTCGCGCAGTTCGTCCGGGCTCTCGATGACGAACGGCCGGTCGAGCGAGGCGATCACCGGCGGCAGCCAGTCGAGGGATTCCGCCCGGATCTCGACGCGCAGCCAGCGCTCGGCCTCCGGATCCGCCTGCTCCGTGGGCCCGGTCTCCGCCACGCTCGCCACGGAGGCCGGCAGGCGGGCGCGGATCTGATCGACCGTCCCGTGGATCCGCAGGGTCACCGCGTACCTGTACCCGGCCGTCGCGAACCCCGAGACCACGCGCTGCGCCGGATCGAGTCCGGCCGGCACCTCGAACGAGCCGGGCAGGGTCCTGGCGGCCGCGATGCGGTCGAGCCGGAAGGTGCGGTCCTCGCCGATCCCGGGGTCCGTGCCCGTGACGTACCACCGGCCCCCGTGGGCGACGATCCCGTACGCGTGCAGCGGGCGTTCGCCGCGCCGGCCGTCGCGGTCGGTGTACCTGATCGAGACCGGTCGCCGGTGGCGCACCGCGTCGGCGAGGGTCAGCAGGACCTCGGCGTCCGGGTGGGGGAGACGGCCGGGCGCAGCCGTGAAGGCGAGGGACTCCAGGACCGCGTCGAGCCTGCGGCCCAGGCGCTCGGGCAGCACCCTGCGGATCTTGGCCGCCGCCGTCTCGCCCGCCGTGTCCGCCGTCGTCACCGGACCCGCGCGGCGGCCGGCGGCCAGAGCGAGCAGGACGGCGAGCGCCTCGTCGTCGCTGAGCATGAGCGGGGGCAGCCGGTATCCGGCGGCGAGCCGGTACCCGCCGTAGCGGCCCCGCACCGCCTCCACCGGTACGTCGAGGTCGATCAGCTGGTCGACGTACCGGCGCACGGTGCGCCCGTCGACACCGAGCCGTTCGGCGAGCTCGGCCATCGTGCGGATGCCGCCGGACTGGAGCAGCTCCAGGAGGATCAGGACGCGTCCGGTGGGTCGGGACATGTTTCCGAGCCTAGTGCCTTTAGTGGACCGATTCTGTCCAGTATTCGTCCTAGTCTGCGGAGTGCCTGCCGGAGCCGGCAGCGGCCCGCGCCGGCCCGCAGCGGCTCCGCCAACCTGGGAGAACACCATGAACCTCGTCTCGCTCCGCATCATCACCGCCGACGTCGCGCGCCTCGTCGGGTTCTACGAGAAGGCCACGGGGGCCGCGGCGGCCTGGGCCACCGAGGACTTCGCCGAAATCAGGACCCCCGGCGCGACGCTCGCGATCGCGAGCACGCGCACCGTCCCCTTGTTCGCGCCCGGCTCCGCCCGCCCGGCGGACAACCGCAGCGTGATCGTCGAGTTCCTCGTCGACGACGTGGACCGCGTGCACGGAGACCTGACCGCCTTCGTCTCCGACTTCGTCACCGAGCCCACCACGATGCCCTGGGGCAACCGGTCGCTGCTCCTCCGCGACCCCGACGGCAACCTCGTGAACTTCTTCACCCCGGTCACCCCGGCCGCCGCCGCGAAGTTCGCCTAGGCGCGAGGGGCGGGCGGCCGACTCCGTCCGTCAGGGCGCTATGCCCCTCTTGTCCGGATACTCTGGGCAGTGTGATCGAGTCTGGACGGCCGCGGCTCCGTCGGCGCTACGGCCCCGGAAGGCTTGTGCGGCTGTCGCCGGTCATCCTGACCGTCGTGATTGCCAGCCTCGCCTATGCCACTCCTCCGGAGATGGCCTTCAGTCGCCTCCTGCCCGCGGCGCCGGCCCTGGCGGCCGCCATGTGGCCGGTCCTCCCCACCGTCCTGCTCGGGACGGTCTGCCTCCTGCTGATGATCGGCCTCAGCCTCGTCTTCCCCGATCTGGGTACGTGGTGGACGGCCGCCGGGATCATCGCGGTCACCGTGGCCGCCGCGTACGGGAGCCACGCCCGGCTCCAGCGGGAGCGCACCCTCATCCAGGTACGGCTCGTCGCCGACGCGGCGCAGCAGGTGGTGCTGAGCCCCATGCCGCGCCGCCTCGGAAACTTCGAGATCGAGTCGCTGTACCTCGCGGCGGCGGCGGAGGCCCGCATCGGCGGGGACTTCTACGAGGTGGTCGACACGCCCTTCGGGATCAGGCTCCTCATCGGCGACGTGCGGGGCAAGGGGCTCCCGGCCGTGGGGGCGGCCGCCGCGATCGTCAACGCCTTCCGGGAGGCCGCGTACGCCGAGCCCGACATGGTCGAGGTCGCACGCAGGCTGGATGCCAGCAGCACCCGTTACAACGCCGCCTTCGCCCCCGACGGGCCGCTGGAGCGCTTCGCCACGGCCCTCCTCGCCGAAATCCCGCACGGGGGCCGCCACATCGACATCCTCAACTGCGGACACCCGCCACCGCTGCTGCTGAACGGCAAGGGGGTGCGGGTCCTCGAATCGGCCACCCCCTCGCCCCTGCTCAGCCTCGCGGAGCTGATCGGCGATCACTACACCGTCGACACCTTCGCCTTCGGCCCCGACGACCTGCTGCTCCTCTACACGGACGGGATCGCCGAGGCCCGCGCGCGCGACGGCGAGTTCTTCCCGCTGGCCGCCTGGATGCGCCGACAGCCGCCGACGCCGCCGCGCGAACTGCTCACGGCGCTGCACCGCGACCTCGTACGCCACAGCAGAGGACGCCTCGACGACGACATCGCCGCCCTCGCCGTACGCCTGCGCGCGCCCTGAGGTCCGGGGCGGGTCACGTGCCGTGACCGCCGTGACCGCCGTGGCCGCCGTCGAACCAGTAGTCGCCTGCGGCGAGGTAGCGCGAGGCATGGGCCCCCTGGGCGGGGTTCGCACGACGGACGTCCGGGACCGGGCCGGCGGCCGGGCGGCCCGGCCCGTCCGGAGCGTCCGACGGGAGGGCGAAGGTGACCTGGTTACGGCCCGTGAGCCGCTCGCGTTCGAGCACGGTGTTCTCCAGCTGTGGAAGTCGTCGGGATGGACCCGGGCGCCCTCGCGTTCGCGCGGGCCGGCCGGCCGGCCGTGGTGGTGGCACGGGCACGCGGCCCGGACCACGGCCACCTGTCCGCGAACCGCCGGGAGGGCGGGGAGGGCGGGGAGCGGGGGCCGGTTCTTCGAGCCCGGGGGCGGGGGAGCGGAATCGGTCCGTCGCGGGACCCGGCCGGTCTTCGTTGACCGGCCGGGCCCCGCGTGAGTGGACCTCTCGTCGCCCTGTCACCGTGACACGCGCGGGCGCGCAGCGCTCGGCCGGGAGCCGTGGGTGTAGGCCAGTCGGGGGACCCCCGGGCGCAGGACCTGCTCACGCTCTTCGTGGAGCCGGCCCCGGCCTTCGCCGACGGGGCCGGGCCCGGCCACCCCGGCGCATCCAATGAGTCGGTCATCGACACATGCCGCTTACCGGGCTATCGTGCGGGATGTGAATGACAAACCACTGCGCGAACCGACCCTGCTCATCCTCACCGCGCTCGCCGACGCCCCCCGGCACGGGTACGCGATCGCCCAGGAGGTCGGCAAGATCTCGGAAGGACGCACGAAAATGCGCACGGGAACGCTGTACGGCGCCCTGGAACGGCTCCTGGAGGAGCAGCTCATCGCCGTCCACGAGGAAGAGGTCGTCGACGGGCGCCTGCGGCGCAGCTATGCGCTCGCGCCGCGCGGCCGCGAGGTGCTGGCGGCCGAGGCGGCCCGGATCGCGCGTACCGCGCAGGAGGCCACCCGCCGACTGGCCCTCGGTGGCCGGGGGGTGACCGCGTGAGCGCGCTGGTGAGGCTGTACCCGGCCGCCTTCCGGCGGGAGTTCGGCGACGAGATCGCGTACACCTACCGGGAGGCAACACGGGGAGCGGGCCGGCGGGTCCGGATCCTGGAGGCGGGCGGTGTCGTCGGCCACGCCCTGCGCCTGCGGCTCGGGCTGGGCTCCGCCGGGCGCCCCGGGAAACTGGTGGCGGCGGTGGCGCCGTTCGCCCTCGTCTCGGTCGCGGCGGCCTCGATGAGCTGGGCGAGGATGGGCTGGTGGGTGGTCACCGGCGGCGGCTTCGCGATCGGCGACCCGTTCTCCCAACTGCTGGCGGCCCAGCTCGTCACCGTGCTGGGCGCGTTCCTCGCCCTTGCCGGGCGGTGGGCCGCGGGCACCTGGACCATGGCGGCCGGCGTCGTCGCGGCCATGGTGGCCGACGGTTTCCGGCCGGGCGGCGATCCGGTCGGTTCGGTCCTCCTCTTCAACGGACCGCTGCTGGCCCTGGCCCTGGCGGCCCTGATCTGCCCGCCCGACCTGCGGCCGGCCCCCCGGACCCGTACGCGGACCGGGACGGTGGCGGTGCTGGTGTGGGCGGCGGTGGTGGCCGGCGCGGTGGTGGCGCTGCCGCCGTCTGCCCTGCCCCCGGGGCTGAAGTTCGCCGGCCCCCTGGCCCTGGGGGTCGTCCTGGCCGGGCGGCAGGCGTTCGCGCGGTTGCGCACCGCACCGGCCGTCCTCCTGGCGGGCCTGCCCCTGGTGTTCCTCGGCGTCATCCCCGGCGGGGTGGCCCCGTCGCTCCTCACCGGCGCGCTCGGGCTGCTGCTGGTCGCGGCGGTGGCGGTGAGCGTCCGGCGCCGCCGCGCCGGCCGGAACCCGGCCCTCGACCAACTCGGCGGTCTCTGAACGCCTCCGCGCGACGGCACGCGCGCGATGGATCTTGCGGGAGGGGCGGCGGGGTCCCGGCCCGTCGGGGAAGATGGCGGGGTCAGCCGTTGTCGAGACGTGGGGAGCGTGCGCGTCGATGACGCCGTCCGGACTTGGGCCCAAGCCTCCGACGATCGCCGATGTGGCGCGCGTCGCCGGGGTGTCGCGCACGACGGTCTCGCACGCGCTCAACGGGCTCGGAAAGGTCGATCCCCGGACCCGGGAGCGGATCAAGCAGGTCGCCGCCGAGCTGGGGTACCGGCCCAACCTGCGGGCGCAGCGGCTGCGGCGGGGGCAGGCCAAGGCCATCGCGCTGGCCTCGTCGATGCCGTTCGCCGTCGCCGGCGGGACCTCGCGGCTCGGGTTCTACATGGAGATCGCCGCGGCCGCCGCCGAGACCGCCCTCCTGCACGACTACGCCCTCGTCCTGGTGCCGCCCGTGCGCTCCGGGTCCGGGCTGCACTCCGTCGACATCGACGGGGCCATCGTCGTCGAGCCGGACGTCGGCGATCCGGCGGTGGCGCTGCTGCGGGAGCGCGGACTGCCGTACGTGGCGCTCGGGCGGCCCGTCTCGGCCGCGGAGGAGGCCCCGTACGTGGACCTGCGCGGCGGGCTCGTGGCCGAGATGCTGCTCGACCACCTGCGCGAGCAGGGCGCGCGGCGGCCCGCGCTGCTGATCGGATCCGGCGAGCGGCACTCCTCCGTCGACGCGCGCGCCGCGTACGAGCGGATGGCCGCGCGGTACGGATGGACGCCGGTCGTGGCGTCCGCGCCCGAAACGGGCGGGGAGCAGGCCGGGTACGAGCGGTGCGCGGCGCTGCTGGCGGAGCATCCCGGCACCGACGCCGTGTGTGCGCTGGTGGACGTGTTCGCGGTGGGGGCGGTCCGGGCGATCCGGGAGAGCGGCCGCTCCGTACCGGATGACGTCATGGTCGTCACCCGGTACGACGGGCTGCGCGCCCGGACCTGCGATCCGCTGCTGACGGCCGTCGACCTGCACCTGGACCGGGTGGCGGCCGACGCGGTGGAACTGCTGCTGGGGCGCTTGCGGGGCGGGGCGGGGGCCACCGCGTCGGTGGCCGCGCCGCCCGCGCCTCGGCTGGTGGTGCGGGCGTCCTCGCTGCGGGCGGGCCCGCCGGTGGCGGCTCCCGTCACACCCCCAGCATGAGGACGAGGCCGGAGACCAGGGCGAAGACCAGGACGAACAGCCGCATCCTGCGGGCGTCGAGCCGGTGGTGGACCAGCCGGCTCAGCCATGCTCCGGCGCCGATCGCGGGCAGCAGCAGGAAGGCGGGGCCGAGGTCTCCCGGATGCCCCCTGCCGGTCGCGAACAGCAGGACGAGCGAGGCCACTTCGCCGATGAGGAAGCAGACCGCGACGGTCGCGCGGAGTTCGGCGGGCGGCCGGTGCTGGTACACGAGGGCGAGCGGGGGCCCGCCGACACCGGTCGCGGTCTCCGTCAGTCCGGTCACCGCCCCCGCGCCGACGTAGGCGAGCCGCCCGGGGGTGAAGGCGGGCGCGGCGAGGCTCACCACCGCCGCCAGGACGGTGGCGGCGCCTACGAACAGGCCGATGCTGCGGTCCGGGATCAGCCAGAGCAGCGCGAGGCCGCCGGGGGTGGCGGCGAGTCTGGCACCGGTGATCCAGCCCGCGCCCCGCAGGTCGAGGGCGGCCCGTTCGCGCCAGGCGACGTACAGGTTCAGCGGGATCATCGACGCGAGGACGAACACCGGGAGCAGGCCCGGGTCGAGGATCCCGGCGACGGGCGCCACGATCAGGGCGAAGCCGAGGCCGCTGCTGCCCTGGACGAAAGCGGCCACGGCAACCGTGAGGGCGAGGACGGCGAGGGTCGCGGTGCTCATCGCGCGGCGCCCCGCCCGCTGCCCAGCCCGGCACCTTGCCCGGCGCCCAGCCCGGCGCCCCGCGCGGTGCTCCGCGCACGGGCGGCGGCGGAAGTGGGGTGGGCCCGGGTGATCGGGGCCCGTTCCACCGCGGCGCGGGCCAGCCCGACGGCCCGCCTGACGAGCGCGGAGCCGTCCCAGCCGGTCGGCAGCCCGCGCCACATGCGCAGCCGGCCCGCGACGAACACCGCGTCGATCTGGTCGCGGTTGCCGCGCCGCACGAGCTCCCAGGGAAGGTCCCAGGACAGCGCGAGTTCGGGCGTGGTGACGTCGACGAGGAGGAAGTCGGCGGCCAGGCCCTCGGCGACGGCGCCGGTGCGGGCGCCGAGGCCCACCGCGTCGGCGCCGCCCCGGGTGGCGTGGTCGAGCCAGGTCCAGCCCGCCCCGCAGGAGGAGTCGCCGGTGGCCAGGCCATAGGCGATGCGTTGGGCGAACTCGGCCGCCTCGGTCAGCCGGAAGCCGTCGCCGCGCGTGCCGTCGGTGCCGAGGCCGAAGCGGATGCCGCGTTCGGCCAGGGTGGTGGCCGGGGCGACGGCGTTGCCCTTCCAGGCGCTCGCCACGGGGTTGTAGCTGACGGCGGTGCCGGTGTCGGCGAGCAGGGTCAGCTCGCGGGGGGTGAGCAGCGTGGCGTGCGCGGCGAGCAGATGGGGGCCGAGGGCGCCGATCTCGTACAGGTGCTCCAGGGGACGCAGGCCGTGCCGGACGAGGGAGCGTTCGACGCCGGCCAGGTGTTCGTTGACGTGGATCTGTACGGTCGCCCCGGCCTCGGCGGCGAGGCGGGCCGTGCGCCGGAGCGTGGCGGTGGTGGCGGCCTCGGGGACGGAGACGGCCAGGGAGGCGTGGACCAGGGGGTCGCCGTCGTAGCGGGCCAGGTGTTTCTCGGCGCGTTCCGCGGCGCCGGAACGGGGATCCCCGGACCCGCTCCCGTCGGGTGCCGCGTCGTCGCAGATCAGGCCCAGTACGCAGCGGATACCGGCGTCGCGTGCCGCCGAGGCCACGACGTCGACGTCGACGCCGGTGCGGTTGCCCGCGTCGGTGACGGTGGTGAATCCGCCGCGCAGCGCTTCGAGCGCCGCCAACTTGGCCGCCGTGTAGGCCGATTCCTCGTCCAGGGCGCCCTCCAGCGGAACCCAGACCCGGCGGAAGATCTCCGACGGCTCCCCGTAGGCGAGGGCCGAGCCGAAGGTCTGGGCGAGGTGGTGGTGGGCGTCGACGAAGCCGGGCATCAGCAGGTGCCCGGGGAGCCGTACGGGGTCGAGGTGGGCGTGGGCGCGCCGGATCCGCTCCGCGTCGCCGACGGCGAGGAAGGAGCCGTCGCGGACGACGACCGCCGTGCCTTCGGCCGGGCCCTCGGGCAGCAGGACGGCGTCCGGTACGAGGAGGAACGGGCCGGGCCCGTCGAGCAGGTCTCGGGTGAGCTGGTTCATCGGTTGCTGTCGTCGCTTTCCGTACGGCCGGCGGCCACGCGCGCGGCGATGCCGGGCCGGATGTGGTGGAAGAGGAGGTTGAGTACGGCGGCCGTGAACGCGCCGACGGCGACGCCGCTTTCGAGGAGGATGCGGAGGTTCGGCGGGAACCCCGTGTACACGCCGGGAACGAGGATGGGCAGCAGGCCGAGCGCGAGGGCGACGGCGCAGACGAAGGTGTTGGTGTGCTGGTCGAGGTCGCAGCGGCCGAGCATCTGCACGCCGAGCACCGTGATGACGCCGAAGACGACCATGGCGGTCCCGCCGATGACGGCCGACGGGATGACGCTGATGGCGTGGGTGACGGGCGCGAGGAAGCCGATGACGATGAGGACGACGCCCGCGGCGGCGGCGACGTAGCGGCTGCGGACGCCGGTGACCCGGACGATCCCGATGTTCTCGCCGCTCGTCACCATGAGGGGCAGGCCGAAGCACCCCCCGATGACGGAGGTGAGGGCGTCGCCGCGGATGGTCTTGGGGACGGCCGTGCGCCGGTCGATGTCCTTGCCGACGGCCTCGGCGTTGATGACGGTCTGGCCGGTGGCCTCGGCCATGGAGGCGAGGCTGTAGAGCATCAGGGGCAGCGCGGCGACGAGGTCGAACCGGGGGGAGCCGAAGGGCAGTGGCTGCGGCACGCTGAAGAGGCCGCCGCCGGCCGCGCTCCCGAAGTCGACGGCGCCCACGGCGGCGGCGAGGGCGGTGCCGGCGAGGAGCCCCAGCATGACGGCGAGCTGGCGCAGGATGCCGGCGGACAGCAGGTAGAAGAGCACGGTGAAGCCGATGGTGGCCATGCCGAGCCCGAGGTTCACGGGGTCTGCGAAGCCGGGCCGGCCCGGCCGGCCGGTGACGAGGACGGCGCCGACCTTCACCAGGTTGACGCCGACGATCACGATCATCGTGCCGATGACGAGGGCGGGGAAAAGGGTCAGCAGCCGCGAGAAGAGGGGGAGCACGACGAAGGAGAACACGGCGGTGAGGATGACCGCGCCGCCGGCCGTGCGCAGGCCGTGCTGGTCGGCGATGGCGAGGAAGAGGATGAGCGGCGCGCCGCCCGGGAGCATCACGAAAGGCAGGCGGGGGCCGAACTTCCAGGGTCCGAGCGACTGGATCAGGGATCCGACACCGGAGAGCACGAAGGCGGCGGAGAGGAGGTTGACGGTCAGGGCCGGCCCGAGGCGGAGGGTGGCGCTCATCAGGAAGATCGCCGAGATGGGAGTGGCGGCCATGACGAGCACGTGCTGGACGCCGAAGAGGAGGATCCGGGCGAGCGGGCGGGACTCGTCCACGGGGTGCACGGCCCGCCGGGCGGGGGCACCGCTTGGGCCGACGGGTTCGGCCGGCTCCGTGCTGGGCGGGGGTTGCGTACCGGGGAGGGCGGGGCGGGGACTTGACACGTTCGAGCTCCGATCGGCGTTCGACACGCTTGGGTTCAGCCGCGATCCGGCCCTGGACGGAGAGCCAAAGCGAAGGGGCCAAATCGATTTGGCCGCCAGTATGTGAGGGCCCCGGAGTGCCGTCAAGGGTTCTGACCATGCCCGTGCGCGAGGGCGTCGACGACTCGGGGGCCGGGCCGCGGACGAAAGCGGAGATCAGCGTTCCGTGCGCCGGTGCGCGGCGGGGGTTACGGCCGGTCCTGCGGCGCGGCCCCCAGGACGACGCCCCGCCCCGCGAAGAACCGTCCGAGGTCCGCCTTGGGTACCCGGTGGAACCGCTGCGAATGGTCCGGGAAGCCGGAGGGATTGTGGATCGTGATGTGGTCCGGGCCCGAACCCACGGCGAGCACCAGGTGCCCGCCGCGACCGGCCGGCCGAGGGTCGAGCGTCCGGATGGTCTTGTACACGGAGATCAGCACCAGGCGCCCCCGCGAGATCTCGGCGTCCACCTCGTCCACCGACAGCCGGGGCCGCGCCTCGGCGAACAGCCCCCAGCGGGAGGCGACCCAGGTGGCGAAGGGGGCGTAGATCAGCCCCTGTACCTGATCGCCCTCGCGTACGTACGCCCCGGCGGCCAGGGCCTCGCGGACCAGCGGCACCGACGCGGGCACGGGCCGCCCGAAGTGGCCGAGCGCCATCCGCAGGCACGCCATGCCGCACATCCGGGGCGCCCAGAAGGCGTACTCGGCGGCCGTACCGGCACCGGAGGACCGCCACAGCGGATCGTCGGCCGCCGCGACGGAACCCGACACGAAGCCGGGCACCAGGGCGGACGACTCCCACTGGGAGAAGTACGGGACGCGGTGGGTCGTGGTCGCGGTCGCGGTCATGCCTGGCTCGCTTCTCGCTCGGAGGGCCGGTGGGCGGCGGGTGCAGGGGGCGGCGGCGCGGTCGCCGCGCCGGACGGCCACCGGACCGCACCGCCGGACTCCCGCAGCCGCGTTCCGCCACGCTACCCCCCGCTCCGACGCCCGCCCGGGCCGCACACGGCCGTGCCCAGCAGGCGGTGCGGGCGGTGCACGGGGTGCGGGCGCCGTCGCGACGGCTCATGGCCCGTCAGGATCGGCCCCAGACCTGGTTCGCGGCACCCGTGCAGACGGCCTGACGGACCTCGCGGCTACGGTGATCATGGAGGCCGGTGCGGACCGGAAGGGCCTGCGGCCGGTCCCGTGTGCCGGTCCCGTGTGCCGCTCCCGCACGTCGATCCCTTGGAGAGACGTCGGTGTTGCGCATCCACTTCACCGCCGAAGACCTCACCCGCGTCCGCATCGCCGGCGCGCCCGACTGCCTCGCCCAGACGGTCCTGAGCCTGCCGCTCCTCCCGGCCGGGGAGCCGGGGCGGCCGGCGCCCGTCGCCCTGGGCGGATGGCGCGAGCGCACCCGCCGGGCTGGAACTGGCCCCCGCCGGCCCGGGCGAGTACGTACCGGAGGTGTTCGCGCACGCGGCCACCGCCGGCCTCGCCGACAGCCTGGAGCACACCTGGTCCCTGCCGTCCGTCCAGTGGGCGACGGACCGGCCGGTCACCCGGACCCTGCGGCCCGCCACCTCGCGCTGGATCCATGCCCTGCACCACGGGGACCGCGCCTGGGGCGAGCTCGTACGACGCCGGCTCCACGGCTACCACGCCCTGGCCGTCGCCCCGTACTGGTCCCGGCTCCTGGCGACGGCGAACGCCGAGCGCGGCCGGCGGGCCCTGGCGGCGGTCGACACCGGCGTCGAGGGCTGCTCGGCACGCTGCACCCGGAGATCTCCAGGTCGCCGACCGTCCTGACGGTCCCTTGCGAGCTGGACGCGGACCTGGAACTGGCGGGCCGGGGCATCCTGCTCGTGCCGACCTTCTTCTGTCCGCGGCCGCTCGTCCTGGTCGACCACGCCGACGCCGGGCGTCCGCCGGTCCTGCGCTATCCCATGGCCCGGTCCCTCGCCGACCGCGCGTCCGTGGTGGCCCCGGGGACGCAGGGTACGGGCGAGGGTCTGACCGACTCCTGACGACCTGTCGGGACGGCCCCGCGGTCCGTCACACCCTCACGCCGCTGGGCCGCGCCCTCCTCGGCGGCTGACGGCCTCACGCGCCCGCGGCCTCCGCGGCTTCCCCGGCCCGCCCGGCTTCTCCGGGCCGCTCGGCCTCCGCGGCTTCCTCGGGCTCCCAGCGGAGCAGGTCACCCGGCTGGCACGCGAGCACCTCGCAGAGCGCGGCGAGCGTCGCGAAGCGCACCGCCTTCGCCCGGCCGTTCTTGAGCACCGCCAGATTGGCGGGCGTGATCCCCACACGGTCCGCGAGCTCGCCCACGGACATCTTCCGCCTGGCCAGCATCACGTCGATGTCGACGGCGATCGGCATCAGATGACCTCGTCCAACTCGGCCCGCATCCGCGAGGCTTCGACGTCCCGCGCGACGGCCTGGGCGAGCAGCATGCGCAGTACGAGCACGATGAGCGCGACCCCCAGGATGGCCACGCCGATCCCGCCCATGATGAGGGTGACGCCGGGGTCTTCCCGCTGTCCCGGCGCGTTGATGGCCGTGACCGCGAACCACATGAGGGCGATCGAGGTGATCGCGCCGATCACGACGTCCACGTAGCGGAAGGCGGTGTCGGAGAACACGGTTCCGCGTCGCACCATCGTCACCAGCCGCCATACGCAGATCAGGGCGGCCTGGACCGACACCATGCCCAGGACCACGATGGCGCGCAGCGGGGTCAGCGGGAGCGACCCGTCCTCCGGATCGGCGACCAGTGCCCACACCATCGATACCTGAATGAACACGGTGCCCACGAGCAGCACCCCGAGAACGGCGCGCAACGCACGCACTGCCAGCTTTCCCACGACCCATCCCTCCATCGAGTTACGATGGGAATCTATCGAGATTCGATAGGTAGGGCAAGGGGGGTGGTACGGCGGGCGGCGGACCACGGCTGCGTGGCCCGCGCCGCTCGGCGCCTACGGAAGCGGCACGGCCCCTCGGGTCAGGAGCGGGGTGACGTCAGCGCGACGGCTTCGATCTCGACGAGCTGGTCGGGGAAGGCGAGGTCGGTGACGCCGAGGATGGTGTCGGTGGTGCGGTGGTTGCCGACGTACTCCTTGTGGAGACGGGCGGCGGTGTCGAAGTTCTTGCGCAGGTCCTTCGTGTAGATCTTCATGCTGATGATCTGGCTGCGGGGGATGCGGTAGTGGGCGAGGACCTTGTCCAGGTTGTCGAACGAGGTGCGGACCTGCTTCTCGAAGTCGCCGACGCCGACCAGGTTCCCCGCCGCGTCGTGGGAGAGCTGGCCGGAGATGTAGATCGTGTTGCCGGCCTTGATCGCCTGGGAGTATCCGTAGGACTCCTCCCACGGGACGCCGTGTCCGAAGTGGTCCCAGCCCCGCCGGCCCTGGTCCTGGGCGACGGCCCCGGTGGGTCCCGAGACGGTGATCATCGCGGCCATGACCGCACCCACCACGGTGGCGATTCCGAGCCTGCGTCCCGACTTGGTCATTTTCTTGTCCCTTCGTCCCGAGTGGCGCCTGGCGCGATGATGCTGGCACCGCGGGAAAGAGGACTCCTCGAAGGGCGATCGACCGGCCGTCGAACCGCCCGCCCGGGCCGGGGGCACGGCGGTATCCGGAGCCGGGTACGGCCGTGCAGCGGCTCAGCCGGACCGGCCGTCCGGCCGCCGGGGCAGGAAGAACATCAGGGCCCACATCAGGGTGAGGGCGGCGCCGACCCACCCGAGGACTCCGGTGAACGCGTCGCGGTTGATCGCACCGTCGGACGAGCCGTCCGTCGCGGAGAAGAACACGAGGGCGGTCAGCGCGGTGCCGAGGGCGATGCCGAGATGCATGGCGGTGTTGAACAACCCCGAGGCGGAGCCGGCGTGCTCGTGCGGGACCGTGGCGAGCGACATGTCGGCGAGCGGCCCCCCGACCGTCCCGAGGCCGAAGCCGAGCAGCACGACCGGGAGGGTCATGGCGAGGAGGGTCAGGTCGGCCTCTCGGCTGCCGACCTGGAATCCGTAGGCCGCGACCGAGGCGAGGGCGATCAGGGATCCGGCCTGGGGCAGGAGGCGCCCGAGACGGCCGGCGGTCTTCATCGCGACCGTCGCGCCGCCCAGTTCGCCGAGGGCGAGCAGTACGAAGGCCGCGGCGGCCCCCAGCGGGCCCATGCCCAGGCCGAGCTGGAGGTACAGCGTCCAGGTCATGAAGAAGAGCCCGCACAGCAGGCCGAGCACCAGCTGCGCGGACAGCCCGCCGCAGAACTGCCGGTCCCGGAAGAGGGACGGTGCCGCGAGCGGGGCGTCGTCCTGCCCGCGCCGCTGGTGGCGGACGAAGACGCCGAGCACGAGCGGTCCGGCGGCGAGCATGGCGAAGCACCACAGCGGCCAGTGGTGGGTGCGGCCCTCGGTGAGCGGAAAGATGATGAGGACCATCGCCAGGGCGGAGAGCAGCATGCCGGTGAGGTCGAGCCGGCCGGCCTGCCGCGCGGTCGACTCGGGGACGAACCGCCGGCCGAGGACGATCACGGCGAGACCGACGGGCACGTTGATCAGGAAGATCGGCCGCCAGGACAGTCCGAACAGGTCCAGCTGGGTGAGCAGGCCGCCCAGCACCGGCCCCAGGACGCCGGCGAGCGACAGGACGGCCCCGTACAGGCCGAAGGCCTTGCTGCGGTTCTCGCCGTCGAAGGTGACGTGGAGGGTGGCCAGGACCTGCGGGATCATCAGTGCGACGCCGGCCCCCTGGAGCACGCGGGCGGCGATCAGCACACCGGCGCCGGTGGCGGTGCCGCACAGCAGCGAGGCCAGGGTGAACGCGACGGTGCCGACGAGCAGGGTCTTGCGCCGGCCGTGGAGGTCACCGAGGCGTCCGCCGGTGATCAGCCCGACGGCGACGGTCAGCGAGTATCCGGCGGTCAGCCACTGCACGGCCGCCGGTCCGGCGCCGGTCGACTCCTGGACGGCGGGGAGGGCGGTCAGGACGACCGACTGGTCGAGGATGTCCATGAGCTCGGCGACCAGGAGCACCACCAGGGCGATCCGGGCACCGGTGGCCGTTTTCGAGGGATGGTGCGGCGTGGTGTGAGCCGGGGGCTCGCCGAGGTGCTGAGGCTCGTTGCCGAGCGCGGGGGAAGACACGGGTGGGCTCCTGATCCGGGAATCGGGGAGCCCTGCCGCAGCCGGCGCCGGGGCCGGAGCACACGGATCCCGGGGCGGACGGCAGAGCTGCACCCGGGGAAAGACAGGGAACGACGGGGGAGGGTGACGCGGCTCAGGCCGGTGCGACGTCCGCCCCCGGACACGTTCGACGACTCAGAACGTGGGGGAACGCGGACCGCTACAGGGCCTGGGGGATAGGAAGTCACCTCGGGATCGGAGCGGAAGGAACGGCAGGATCAGACGCCGCCGCCGGATTTTCCGGCGCCGGGACCGGTCCACCGTACGACATCGCACGAGCGGACGCGACGGCCGGACCCGCACCCGCACCACGAGGCGGTCCGCCGTCCGCCCCGTCCCCTCAAGGGCAGGGCATGCTCATGAAGAGCGCCTGCTCGCCCTCGGACCGGGTGCCCTGGTAGAGGGCGGTGTCCAGGCCGCAGAAGGCGAAGCCCAGGCGCCGGTAGGCGTGGATGGCCGGGGCGTTGACGTTGGTCACCTCCAGCCAGAGGTGTCCGGCGCCGCGCTCCCGGGCGAAGTCCACGGCCTGCCCCATCAGTGCGCGGCCGACGCCACGGCCCCGGTGGCCGGGGGCCACCTCGATGTCCTCGATGGTCAGCCGCCGGTTCCACGGGGAGTAGGAGACGGCGGCGAACCCGGCGACACCGCCGTCGGCCGCCTGGGCCACGAACGTACGCCGGTCGCCGCCCCCGTCTTCCTCGACCACTTCCTCGTCCTCGTCCTCCGGGAACACCTTGAGCAGCGGCGGGTCCACCGCGACCTCGCGCAGGGCGAATCCGTCCGCGGCCACGGCCACTTCGAAGACGGTTCCGGTGGTGAAGGAGCCGTCGACGGCCGCGATGGCCTCGGCGTCCTCGGGACGGGCGACGCGGAGCGTGTACGTCGTGCCTTGGGTCGTGGTCATGCCCCGAGGCTATGCCCGGCCCGACCCGGCGTGAGTCCGGGGCCGCCCGGCCGAGCGGGGTTCGAGGCCCGCTCCTCGCGCCTCGCCGCCGGCCCCGGAGTCCGCGCGGCCGTAGTTCCTTCGGGGGGACGGGAGCTCCGCGTGGCATACGGGACGGCCCGCGGAGGGCATGTGCGCAGCATGACGTCGAACGAAGAGCGCCCCGACCGTGCACACGAGCGCCCCGAGGGAGTCGGCGACCTGACCGTCGAAGCCCTGGGGTCGCTGTCGAAAGCGCTGGAGACGGTCGAGCGGGCGCGGGGCCACCTCTACGGCTTCCACCAGCTGACCGGGACGGCTGACCTGGAACTGGACCGGACGGTGCGGCTGTTGCGCGAGGCGGGGCATGCCCAGTGGGCGGACCGCGTGGAGCAGGAGGTACTGGGCCGCAACGTGATCCCGGGCCACTGGACCTTCCAGATCGTCGAGGCGTACGACCGCACCTACTACGAGCCGTTCCGCGATCTCGATCGGCAGGCGGTGGACGACCTGGCCGCGGGCCGCGCTCACCTGTACGAAGCGGAGATGAAGGAGGCGCGCCGCACCGCCGGCCACCCCGATCACACCTCGCGCCCCGCCTGAACGGCGGCAACAGGGTGGAGCGGCTCGTAGAATTCCTCAGCCCCGTGCTGTGGTCCCGGGGGAAGGGCAGGCGGCGGGCGGGATGAGCACGGTGGATGACCGGGTGTACTGCGGTGACGAGGGCTACTGGGTCCGGCCGGCCCCGGGCCGTTTGTACGTGAGGCTGACGGGCGGGCCCCTGGACGGCCAGCTCCTCGACGTGACCAGCCTGCCCGACCAGGAGCGGGCGGAGGGCGTGCTCCTGATGACCGACCGCGGCCTCTACGGGCCCGGCGGACGGGCGCTGTACAGCCCTTCGGAGACCGACCCGGACGGCACCTTCTGCTGGGACGGCGACACGCCCTGACGGGGCGACGCCCCGGCGCGGCGGACCGGGCTCCCGTCCGGCTCACGTCGCGCCGTGGACGTTTACCCGCGGGAACCGGTGGAAGAGTCGATTCCGACGTACGGACGACCGGCCGGCCGGGCCTCATCCGGCCGGGACCGGCCGCCTTCGCGCCATGACCCGGACGGGAGCCCGCCGATGCGCCTCTACGCTCAGACCCCGGCACGCCGCAACCGCCAGGTGCTCGGGGACCTGGTCGCCGTGGCCCTGATGGCCGCCGCCGTGTGGTTCGCCCTCGCCGTACGGGATGCGGTCATGCTGCTCGCCGAACCGGGGCGGAAGGTCGAGAGCTCGGGCGACGGCCTCGCCTCCGAGCTCGCCAAGGCAGGCGACGCGGCCTCGCGGGTCCCGCTCGTCGGCGACCTCCTGAAGAAGCCGCTCCAGTCGGCGGCCGACGCCAGTACCGGGTTCGCCGACGCCGGGCAGTCCCTCCAGGACACCGTCGGCCAGATCGCCGACCTGACCACCGCCGCACTCATCGCCGTCCCGGTGGCCTTCGTCCTGCTGCTGTGGCTGCCCCCGCGCCTTCGCTGGATCCGGCGCAGCGCCACCGTCCGGCACCTCCTCGACGCGCCCGGCGGCGCCGACCTGCTCGCCCTGCGCGCCCTCACCGGGCCGCCGGGCGACCTCGCCGCACTTCCGGTGCCCGCGGGCGGTCTCGCCGACGCCTGGCGCCGGGGGGACCAGCAGGTCATCGCCGACCTCTCCGCGATCGCGCTCAGGAGGGCGGGCCTGCGGCCCGACGGCCCGGCCCGGTGAGGCGGAAGGCCCGCAGGTACCGGCCGGAAGACCGGTCCTGTGCGAAGTGCCGCGCCCCGGGCCGCCCGTTCAACGGCTGTACACAGGACGTCCACCGGATTCCGGCACGCTGGTGGTGTCGTGCAGCCGCCGTCACCGGCCCGCCAGGGGAGGACCGGTGCCGCACCGCGAGGGGGATCCGCCATGGCCACCGCTTCGATCACCGGGAACGTCGTCAACGTCGACATCGAGGGCGCCACGCCGCTCCGACTGGGCATGTCCCTGCAACGCCATTCCTACCGGCACTGTGCCACCAGTCCGGCCGCCGTCGCGCTCAACAGCCTGTACCACTCGACCGTCGACGACGCCACGATCATCGCGGAGGCCGTCGAGGTCGGCGAGCAGGCCGAAACGCTGCTCCTGAAGGCCGGGGGCAAGTGGGCCGCCCTGTTCGGCAAGACCCTCACGGTCGGCTCGCGCCGCACCTACCTCGTCGACAACAGCGCCTTGAACCCCAACGGTTCGCCCAACCACTTCTTCGTCACCGGCGGCGACGGCGTCTGGGCGAAGATCCCCCAGCTCGACTACATCGCCGCCCGCGACGTGCGCCGCGTCGAGGAGGCGATCGCGGCCCGGCAGACGCGCAAGGACAAGTACGACTACCTGGACCCGAAGAAGTTCGCCGCCAAGCAGGCGGAGTCGGGTGGCGGGGACAACCCCGTCGTACTGGCGGTGGTCGCGGCGCGCGTGAGCATCGCCCTGGCCTCCCCGGACGACAAGGCGCTCCTCGCGGCCTCGGGCCGCAAGGACATCGTGGACCTCATCCGCAACCGCTGAGCGCCCCGCCCGGACGCCGTCCCTCAGGCCCCGCGGCCGACCGGACGGTTGAAGGCGAGCCGCAGGACGTGGCGCCAGTCGAGGGCCGGCGGGGGCGGGACGGCGCCGGGCCGCGTGCGCGGCAGGACGACGCGCAGGACACGGGGCTTCAGCACGCAGACGACGGGGGAGGGCATGAGCAGGGCCTCGCCGTCCACGGCGACGGGGATCTCGTCGCCGCCCGCACCTTCGCCCCCGCTCCCGCTCCCGCCCCCGCCGAAGACCTCGACCCGGCGCCCCGTGGTGACGAGCAGCCCGGGGGACTGGGCTCCCCGGAGCGCCAGGTCGGCCGCCTGGGCCGCGGTCTCCACATGGATGCCGAGGACGCCCAGCACCCCGGTGTCGAGGCGGGGCCTGAGGCTCGCGCCCCCCAGGACGTCGGGGGCGCGGTACGGGTTGTTGCTGACCAGCAGGGCCTGGCGGGGCGGAAGCGCGACCCCGTCCACGCGGGCTCCGACGTGGTCCGCGCTCCCGGCGAGGAGGTCAGGGAGCAGCCCGAGGGCGGTCTCCGCCTTGGCGTCCCGGTACTCCGGGCGCTGCACCACGTCCGCGTACACGCCGAAGGACACCGTGTTGACGAAGGGCCGGCCGGAGACGAAGCCCAGGTCGACCCGGAGTTCCTCGCCGTCGGTCAGCGCGTCGAGGCAGCGCGCGGGATCGGTGCGGTCCAGGCCGAGGTCCATGGCGAAGTGGTTGCGGGTGCCCGCCGAGATCACCAGGAAGGGCAGGCCGTATTCGGCGGCGACGGCCGCCACTTCCGCCTGCGTGCCGTCCCCGCCGGCCACCCCGAGCAGGTCCGCTCCCTCGGCGACGGCCCTCCGGGCCAGACCGGTGACGTCCACCGGATGCGAGGGGTCGAGCAGGACCACCCGGGCGCCCAGCGCCTCGGCGCGCGCGACGAGGCCGAACCGTTCGACCTTTCCGCCACCCGATTTCGGGTTCATGATCAGCACAGGGCGACGCGGCCGCGCGGCCGGACGGGTCCGCGGCGGACGCGTGGGACGTGAGCGGCGCAACGCCTCCCGCGCCGCACCCACCATCGCGGCCCAGCACACCCCCATCATGAGGGCCCACTGCCACATGCCGGACACGGTCAGCAGGGCCAGCGCACCGCTCGGCGACGCGACCGCGACCACGGCGCCGAGGGCCCGGACGGGGCCCCGGTGGGCCAGGAACCACCACACCCCGGCGGCGCAGGCCACCAGGGCGGCGAAGGTGAGGGCGACGACCGCGAAGCCCCCGCCGCCGCCCGCGAACACCAAGGCCGCCACCACACCGGCCGCAGCGAGCACGGCCGCCCGGGCCGCCCACCGGCCCGGAGCACCCCCACCGCGCCCCGGCCGTCCCGGCCCTGCCGACCGCCCCGCGCTGCCGGTGCGGTTCTCGTCGTCTGCCACGCTCTGGCCCCCAGTTCGCCGTTCCTCGGCCGCATCCGTGCGCGCCGCCCCGTACGTATACCCGGGGACCGTCCGATGCCACGGGCACCACCACCGGACTCCGGGTGCGCGGCGGGCAAGATCCTACGGCTCCGGGCCGCCGCAGCCCCGCGCGCGCGGACGCGACGCGGCGGTGGTTACGGCAGGATGGAGTCCACGTACCCGCCGTCCACCCGGAGCGCCCCGCCGGTGGTCGCCGAGGCGAACGGTGAGGCCAGGTACACCACCATGTGGGCGATCTCCTCCGGCTCGATCAGCCGCTGGAGCAGCGACTGGGGCCGGTGCACCCGCATGAACTCCCGCTGCGCCTCGTCCCAGGGCAGGTCCCCGCCCACCAGCTCGCGGACGAACTCCTCGACGCCGCCGGTGTGGGTGGGGCCGGCGATGACGGAGTTCACGGTCACACCGGTACCGGTGGCCTCCTTGGCGAACCCCCGGGTCACCGCCAGCAGCGCGGTCTTCGACATCCCGTAGTGGATCATCTCGGCCGGGATGACCACCGCGGAGTCGCTCGCGATGTTCTGGATCCGGCCCCAGGACCGCTCCTTCATGCCGGGCAGGTAGTGCCGGATCATCCGGACGGCGGTGAGCACGTTCGTGTCGAAGTACCGCCGCCATTCGGCGTCGTCGATCTCCAGGGCCGGCGCCGCTCCGAAGACGCCGAGGTTGTTGACGAGGATGTCCACCTGCGGGACCGCCTCGAAGACGGACCTGGCCCCCTCGTCCGTGGTGATGTCCCCGGGCGCCGCGAGGAAGGCGCCGCCCGCCGGGCCCAGACGGCCCACCGCCTTCTCGACGGAGGCGACGGAGCGCCCGTTGACGGCCACCCGGGCGCCCGCGGCGGCCAGGCCCGCCGCGATGGCCGCGCCGATCCCCTGCGTGGACCCGGTCACCAGGGCCGTCCTGCCGGAAAGGTCGATGAGCATGCCTGTACCTGCCTGTCCTGCCGCGGCGCGGCCCGTCGGGTCTCCCCCTCCCTTCACCGCTTCCCCGTCCGGGCGGATTCATCACGGGCCCGACGGCTCGTGACCGCGCCGGTGACCACCCGCATGCCGTACGGGGCGACGGAACCCGTCACCAGGGTCCCCCAAGTCCCCGGCCCCGGCCGGGGCGCCGTTCAGTCGATCAGCACGCCCGGATTGAGGATCCCGTGCGGATCCAGGGCCCCCTTCGCGGCCCGCAGGGCGAGGGCGAAGGGTTCGGGGCGCTGACGGTCGTAGCCCGGACGGTGGTCGCGCCCGACGGCGTGGTGGTGGGTGATGGTCGCCCGGTGGCGGTGCAGGACGTCGACCGCGACGGCCTTGAGGTCGTCCCACAGGCCCACCTCGTCCCCGGGACGACCCGCGGCGAGCACCGTGAAGTAGGGCGCGGCGCCGTCCGGATAGACGTGCGTCAGGCGGCAGTTGATCATCGCCGGATGGCCGGTGGCCTTGAGTGCCGCCCGGCCCACCTCGGTGCGCACCGCCTCGATTAGCCCCGGGACGCGGTCCCAGGTGGCCGCCGTCTCGAAGGTCTCGGCCATCGCTCCCATCCGCGCCAGGCCGTCGCGGAGGTAGGGCATCCGCAGGAAGGCGGCGCGCCAGGCGCCCACGGCGGCGTCCCCGGAGCCCCCGTCCGCGCCGCCGCCGCGTCCCGAGCCGCTGCCCGGCCGCGTCCCGGTCCGGCCGCCATGGGAGCGGGCCAGGTCGAGGGCCTGTTCGAGGCGGGCGCCCACCGGTTCGTCCGCCGATTCGAATCCCAGCACCAGTACGGCCCCCGTACCGTCGCCCGCGCCGGCCAGCGCGGCCTCCCCGGCGTCCAGGAGACGGCAGTTGGCGGGGGAGAGGTCGCCTTGGGCCAGGGCGCGCACGGCCCGGAGCGCGTCCTGGAAGCCGGCGAACGTCACCGAGGCGGACTCCCTGTGCCGGGGGCGCTGCTGAAGGCGCACCCACGCCTCGGTGATGACGCCGAGGGCGCCCTCCGAGCCCAGGAAGAGCCGGTCGGGGGAGGGGCCGGCCCCGGACGCGGGCAGCCGCCACGAACTGCTGGTGCCGGCCGGGGTGACGACGTTCAGCGACTGCACGAACTCGTCGATGCGGGTGCGGCCGGTGGCGTAGTGCCCGCCCGCCCGGGTGGCGAGCCAGCCGCCCAGCGAGGAGAACTCGAAGCTCTGCGGGAAGTGACGCAGGGTCAGCCCGTGCGGCCGGAGCTGGGCCTCCAGGCTCGGGCCGAGGGTGCCGCCCTGGATGCGCGCGGCCCGGCCCCCGGCGTCGACCTCCAGTACGCGGTCCATGGCGGTCAGGTCGAGGGAGAGCACCGCCCGGTGCGCGTCGCCGCGGTACTCCACGCCCCCGGTCACGGAGGAACCGCCGCCGTACGGGATGACGGCCACCCCCCGGCCGCCGGCCCAGTCCAGCAGGTCGGCCACGTCCCGGTCGTCCACCGGACGGGCCACCAGGTCGGGTATCCGCCCGGGCCGGCCGCGCAGGGCCCGTACGACGTCCCGGTACGCCTTGCCCATCGCGTGGGCCGCGCGGTCCGCGGGATCGGTGGCGACCAGGTGGGCGAGGCTGCGCGGCGGCTCCACCGAGGGGGCGCCGACGCGCAGGTCGCCGACGCGCGGTACGGGGAGCGGGCGGGCGAGGGTGCCGGGCAGCAGGGAGCCCATCGCGGTGCACTCCGCGTCGTCGGGATGCGCGTCCGCCCAGCCCCAACCCCACCAGGAGCGGATGCGGGACGTCGGCTGCGCGGTGGTGCCGGCCATGGGGCGCTCCGGTGCTCGAAGTAACTTACCTTGAGGTAAATTACCTACTGATAATATCCGTTCATGGCAACCCCTCCTCCCAAAGCCGGCACCAAGGGAGTCCCGCGCGAGCACCGGCGGCAGCAGATCCTGGCAGCCGCCACCCGGGAGTTCGGCACCCGCGGCTACGCTGCCGCCTCGCTCCCCGCGATGGCCGCGCGCGTCGGGGTCACCAAGACGCTCCTGCACCAGTACTTCGGCACCAAGGAAGACCTCTACATCGCCTGCCTGGTCCCCGTCGGCGACCGGCTCCTGGAGACCATCCGCACGGCGATGGGCCCGGACGGGACCACCGCGCAGACACCGCTGCGCGTACTGCACGCCCTCTTCACCGCCCTGGAGGGGCAGCGGGAGGCCTGGTTCGTGCTGTACGACTCCTCGCTGCCGCCCGGCGGCGAGGCCGTGCGCCGGGCTTCGGAGTACTGGTCGGCCATCGACCGTCTCGCGGCCGGCGGCACCGCCGAACTGCTGCGCGCCGCCGGGTCCGCCGATCCGCTGGACGCCGACGCGCTCACCTATGTCTGGCAGGACCTCGTCGCCACCCTCGTGCGCTGGTGGGTGAAGCATCCCGACCAGACCCCGGCGGCCATGACCGAGCGCTGCGCCCGCCTGTTCGCGGCCGCCGCCACCCTCACCGCCGACGCGCACCGCGGCTGACCGGGCCCACCGGCCCCGGCCCGGACGGCCGGCCGCCCACCGCGGCCCCGCCGCCGTGGCTCACCCCTGCGGCGGGGCGCGGTGCTCGTCCTGCTTCCCGTCCCGAACGCCGGACAGCGGCGGGGCCGTTCCCGTACGGTGGGCGCGTCCTGAGCCCGCGCCCGTGTGGGCGCCCGTGCCGGTACCGGGGGGAACATGGCCACCGCCACGACCGTCGTCCGCCGGGGACAACGCGCCTGGCTCGTACTCGCCGCGACCGCCGCGGTCGTCCTGCCCCTCACCGCGCTCTCGGACATCAGCACGCCCTGGCCGGAGCTGCTGCCCCGGCTCTTCGCCGACATCCTGGCGGAGGCCGCCGTGCCGGGCGTCATCGCCCTGAGCCAGTACGTACTGCTGCGCTCCGGCCGGATCGAGCTCGCGGTGGTCGGCGTGGCGGGCCTGAGCGGAGCCGTCATCGGCGTCAACAGCGCCCACGGCAACGCGGGAGTTCTCCAGGGCATCCTCCTCGCCGCCCTGCTGTGCCTGCCCTTCGCGCTCGTCAGCGCCTTCCTCGCGGTGAAGGCCGACCTCGGGTACGCGATGGCCGCGGCCGTCGCCGTGCTCGTGGGGGCCGGGCCACTGGTGTCGGAGGTGGCCCCGCAGACCGTCAACGCGGACGCGGGGCTGCTGGCCGGGCTGGGCACCGTCACGCCCGTACCCGTCCCCTTCCTCGCGGCCGCCGCCCTGTTCGCCGTCGTCGCCTGGTCCGCGCCCAGACAGGAGGCGTGCCTCGGGGGCGGCGGCGCGGGATGGGTCCGCGTCGCACTCGTCCTCTACGTCCCCGCGTTCCTGCTGGCCGTGTGCGCCGGCGCCCTCTACACCGCGCGGGTGCGGGCGGCCGTGCCCAAGGGGCTGGGCGACCGCTTCGTCCTCCTGGCCCTGCTGGCCATCCTGGCGGGCGGCGCCAGCCTGCGCGCCCGCCGCGCCACCCTGGCCGACATCGCCGTCGGATCCCTCTTCGCCGCGTCGTTCACGGTGTTCCTCCAGCTCAAGGGCGTCGGCGCCGCCCGCTTCGGCGTCTACGTGTCACTGGCCTGCGTCGCCTTCCTCATGCTCGACACCCTGCGCCTGCGCCGCCTCCCGAGCGCCCTCCCCGCGCCCCTCCCGGCCCCGGACTCGCCTTCCCCCGCCTGAGGGCGCGAAGAGGCCCCCGACCCGGGGGAGTGGGTCGGGGGCCTCCCCGTGGAAGGGGCCTGCCGCCGGGTTCAGTGGCGGAAGGCGTCCTTGGTCTTCTCCTTGGCCTGACGTGCGTCGCCCTTGGTCTGCTCGGCGCGGCCTTCGGCGGTCATCCGCTCGTTGCCCGTCATGCGGCCGATGGCTTCCTTCGCCTTGCCCTTGGCCTGCTCGGCGGTGGCCTTGCTCTTCTCGGTGCCCGACATGGGGACCTCCTCGCGTCGTACCGGATCGGTCGTGACTCCTCGCCTGCTCACATCCGGCGCCCGTAAACGCAGCGACCTCCAGCAGCCGGGCCGGGCGCAGCCGCCGGGCTCAGCCGCCGGGCTCGACCGGGGCCGCGCACCAGGGGCTGCGCCACCGCGCGGCGATCTCCGCGGCGCGGGCGAAGTGCGGCGCCGCCTCCTGCGCGCGGCCCAGGAGCAGGGCCAGTTCGCCGAGGGTGCGGGCGAGCGGGCGGACCGCCACGGTGAAGCCGGGCGTGGGCGGCGGCGCGTTCCGGCAGGGCAGCAGCGCCGCGTACAGTTCCCCGGCGCCCGCCCGTTCCCCCGGCATCACCAGGGTCATGGCCCGGAGCGTGGCGAGGAGTTTGAAGAGGTAGTCCGTGCGCAGCGGGCCCGCCAGGGCAAGGACCTCCCGCGCCTCCCGCGCCTCCCCGGCGGCGGCGAGCGACGCCGCGAGGATGTCGCCCGCGGGCGGCCCGAAGTCCGCGTACACCCGACGGGCCCGCGGCAGTGACTGCCGAGCCCCTCCCGTCCGCGGCTCGCCGGCAACGCGGCCGTCGCGAGCGCCTGGTGCCCCCGGGCGTGCGGCGAGCCCTGCCTCCGCAGGGTGCGCGTCGTCCGGCAGCCCCGCTGACGTCCGCCAGCCGTCCTCGTCATCCGTCCCACCGCCCCCAGGAGACCGGCCATGGCCCGCAAGCACGTCACCACCGCCCTCGCCGCCGTCGGCGCCGCGTTCATCCTCTGCGTCGGCCTCGGCTACCTGTTCGCCCCGCAGTCCATGGCGCCCGACTTCGGCATTCCGGCCTGGCCACGGCAGGACGGCGCCGCCTTCCCAAGGTCAAGGGCGTCCGTGACATCGCCACCGGCTTGGTGATCCTGGCCCTGCTGGTCACCGGCCACCGCCGGGCACTGGGCCGGGCCATGGCGGCCATCGTCTTCGCCCCGGCCGGTGACATGCTGATCGTGCTGTCCGAAGGCGGACCGGCGGGTACGGCGTACGGGTGCACGGGGCCACCGCCCTGGCCGTCGCCGTCACGGCCGCCCTGCTGCCGCGCGAGCGGCCGACCGCCTCCGCCGCCCCCTCACCCGTCGCCGTCACCCACCGAGAGAGCGAGATCCCGAGATGTCCTTTGCCGTGCCCTCCTTCGACGAATCCGTGGTCGTGCGCTCCGCCGACGCCGAGACGACCGGCGCCGCTCCGGCCACCATCCGCCTCCTCGCCGACAGCAGCGCCACGGGCGGCGCCCTGTCCACCCAGCGCGTGACCCTGCTGGACGGCGCGAACGGCGCCGCGCCCCACCACCACTCCCGGTCCGCGGAGATGTTCTATCTCCTCGACGGCACCGCGCAGCTGCTGTCGGGCGAGCAACTGGTGACCGCCGAGCGCGGGGACCTCGTGATCGTGCCGCCCGGCACCGACCACGCCTTCGCCGCGGCGCCGGGCGAGAACGCCGACATCCTGATCGTGATCACCCCGGGCATCGAGCGGTTCGAGTACTTCCGCCACCTGGAGCGGATCGCCTACGGGAAGGTTCCGCCGGAGTCGCTCCTGGACGTGCAGGAGCTCTACGACACCTACTTCACCCGCAGCGAGACCTGGACCCTGGCCCGGGGATGACGGGGGCGGCAGGTCCGGCGCCGGAAACGGCGAACGAATCAGCGAATGCCCGATCGGCCCGATCTTCGTGATCAACCGTCGCGACGGCCGTTGGTTCCCTGACAGGTCCGGGCGGCCGTGGGCAGACCCGCCGCCGGACAGCGGCGGAAGACGGGTGTCGACAAACATGACCGAAGTGTTCGATCTGGCCGGATCCGAGTTCCGCTTCGTCCGCGGACTGCTGGGCGGGGCAGGCCAGGAGGCGTGGGAGCGGCTGCTCGAATGGTTCATCGACGACTACTTCCGCCTCGACCTGCTGGGGCTGGAGAACATTCCGGCCGAGGGGCCGGCCGTCGTCGTCTCCAACCACTCCGGAGCCTGGGGACTGGACGCCTTCGTGTTCCAGAAGGCCCTCGCCCGGGCACTGCGGCGTCCGCTGAGCGTGCTCGCCGCCCCGCTGGTGTTCCGGCTGCCGGTACTCGGCGGGTACGCGGCGAAGAAGGGCGCCGTGCCCATCGACCCCCGGGTGGGAACGGCGCGGCTGAACAACGGCGAGCCGGTCGCCGTGTTCCCCGAGGGAATCTCCGGGCTGGAGAAGCCCTACCGGGACCGCTACCGGCTCCAGCCGTTCAGTGCGGGATTCGCGGTGGCGGCGATCAGCTCGGGCGCGCCCGTGATTCCCGCCGCCATCATCGGCGCGGAGGAATCCAGCCCCAAACTGGGCGAGATGCCCGCCCTGGCCCGGATGCTGGACCTGCCCTACCTTCCCCTCACCCCGCCCTTCCCGTTGCCCTCGAAGTGGCAGATCGTCATCGGTGAGCCGATGGCGCCGCCGGTCCGGCCGGAGGGGATCAGGGCGCGCTCCGAAGCGGCCCGCCGGTGGTGCGTCGAGGTGCGGGACACGGTGCAGGAGATGATCGATCGCGAACGCGGCCGGCGGATTCCGCCCCAGGGGTAGGGCTCCGGCGGACCGGAGGCGGCCGACGACGAGCGGTACGGGCGCCCCCGGGCACCGCCGCGCCCGGGCCGACGCCCGGGGCCGTACCCGCCGGCACGGCCCCGGGCGGAGTCAGTCCGAGAGCCGGCGCGCCGCGCGCCGTACGTCCGAGGCGGCCTGCGCGCAGCGTTCCGCGTGCCCCAGCAGGACGGTGCGGAACTGTTCGCCCGCCCCGTCGGAGCTCCAGCCGCTGTGCAGCGCGCAGTTCTCCAGGTCCCGCGCGTGCCGGTCGAGCAGATCGGCGCTGGCCGAGGCGAGGGAGCCGTACGCGGCCGGGGCGCGGCCGCGCCCGGTGACGGCGGCCCGGGCCGCCACGGCGGCATCCCCCGGCCGGGCTGCGGGCACCGGACCCAGGGCCACGCGCAGGGTGTCCGGGTCGAGGCGCAGGGGCAGCCGGTCGCGCGGGATCCGCGGCGCGAGGAGGACCGGCCGGGAACGGGCGGCGATGCCCGCGACGATCTCCTCGGCGATGCGTGCGGCGAACGCGCCGGCCGCGCAGGGCGTCGGCGCACCGCACAGCGGCGAGGGCTCCCCGGCGGAGGGCGGGCCCGGTACCGCACGGGCGGCGGGAACGGCCGCGCTGGTCTCGCGCAGCCGGGCGGGCATGGCCAGGACCTCGGTTCCCGAGGCGACGGCGAGGCCCTCCCAGACGAAGTCCGCCCGGACGGGGTGCGCGACGGCATCGACCGGCGGGTAGTGGTGGAGCGCCGAGGCGACCGCTTGGGCGGGGGTGTCCGTGACCTCCGCCGCGAGCAGGGCCAGGGCCTGGGCGGCCGTGTCGCCCGCCGCCCGGGAGGCCACCGCCAGCAGGTGCGCCACGGCCGGTCCGGCGTCATGGGCCCGGGCAGCGCCGATACGTCCGGCCACCGAGGCGGGATCGGGTTCGTCGAGGTACGGGGCCAGCCTGCGCATCAGCGCCGCGTCGTACCGGTCCCGCTCCCGGGGGCCGACCGCCTCGCCCGCGCGCCGCAGTACCTCGCTCAACAGCCGGTCCTCGGCCGCCGCAGCGCCCACCACCACCCGGCGGACGGCCCGCGCGGTCCAGGCCAGCCAGTCCGCGCGGCCGGGGATGCCGTCGCCGGGCCGCCCGTCGAGGAGGCCCCGCAACTCCTCGGCGAGCGGGCCGCCGATGTCGCCGTCGGCCGGCAGCGCTTCGACCGGGGTGTCGGTGTGCGGGTACAGGCCCCGGCGGTGTCCGGAGGGGGTGAGCAGCGTCCCGGGCCCGAGCGCGGCGCAGGCCGCACCCCGGGCGAGCAGGCTCGCGGTGTCCTCGGGGGTCAACGGCACGAGGAAGCTGCCGAACAGGGTGCTGATCAGCACGGGCCTGCCGTCGCGGCTGCGCCTGAGGTGGGCGAGGAGCTGGCGGGTGGCGCCTTCCTGGGTGAGGGCGTCGAGCCCCAGCAGGCGGGCCGGGGCATCCGTCCAGGGCAGCCGGCGTCCCAGCATGGCCGCGCTGAACAGGGCGTTCTCCAGGGGGCGGGCGGTGCGCGGCCGTCGTCCCGCCGCCACGGGCGGTGACACGGACCCGGCCGTCCCGGCGGCGGAGGGGGCGGCCGGGGTGGCCGTGGAGTCGGGGAGGGTGCTGTTCATGGGAGGCGTCCTCAAGGGGGTCACTTGTCGCGCAGCATGTAGGGCTGGTTGGCCGTGATGTCGCCGTCGTACGCCGTCAACAGCGCGTTGACCTCCTCGCGCAGGGGGGCCTGCGGTCCGCGGAGGCTGTCGGAGTACGCCTGCGGGGCGTGCGAGAGCGGGTAGTCGTACGTCGCGTCGAGCCAGGCGAGTTCCAGCCAGTGCTCGGGGACGTCGTTGGGCGAGGCCGGACCGCGGCCGTCCAGGGTCGGGATCACGTCGTGTTCGTTGACCAGGCTGATGACCCGTGTCGTGTGGTCGGCGGGCCGTTTCGCGTCGATGGGCGAGCCGAGTGCGACGACATGGGTGATCCGGTACTCGGAGGCGACGGTGACGTCCGAGGCCAGGTTCATGGCGGTCAGCCCGCCGAGGCTGTGTCCGACCAGCATCAGCTCGGCTCCGGCGGGCACCCCCGCCCGGGCCAGGAGCGCCTTGACGGCCCTGGTGTAGGTGGTGTCGGTGCGCAGCAGGCCGTCGAAGGCGCCGATCACGTCCTGCGGCGTGCTGTTGCTGAGCAGTCCGAAGCTCGTACCGGGCAGCAGCAGGACGTACCGGACGGCGCCGTCCGCGCACGCGACGCGTCGCAGCAGCACGAGCCCGTGGTTGCCGAGTGCGCCGATGTCGTTGACGTAGCTGACGATGTCGTTGGCGGAACCCGCGAGCACGGACGCCAGGATCGGGTCGGCCTCCGCGCGCTCCGCCCGGCCGGGACCGGGGTTGAGGAGCCCCAGCAGCGAGCTGGGCAGACCGAGGAAGGGGTCGGTGGCGGGAACTCCGCCGGCCAGGGTCACCCAGGAGAAACCGTCGTTGACGGGGTTCTCGTCCAGGAGGCCGGTCAGCGCCAGCAGTTCCATGATGACGGGGCTGACGGTGGTGAGCGCGCGGGTCACGCCCAGCCGCTCGACCAGCGCGAACAGGGCGCGGAGCGCCTCCAGACGGTCGCCGCGCACCAGCGCGTCGGTGAGCCGCCGCGCGCAGGGGGTGTCCAGATTGGGGTGGGTGGCGGCGGCTGCCGCGATGCGCAGGGCGAAGGCGTCCACCGCCATGGCCACCGCGGCCGGCCGCCGGCGGGTGACGTTCCCGGCGACCCGGGCCAGCTCGCCCGCGACGCCGCCGTTCGCACCGAAACCCAGCCCCTGCGGAGAGGTCAGGGCGCGGGCGCAGGACAGCACGCTGCCCAGGGCCCAGGCGGGGTCGCGCAGGGCCCGCATGCCGGAGCGCCAGCTGCTGAGGGCTCCGGTGAGCTCCGCGCCGGCCTGCCGGGCGGCCAGTGCGGCATCGGCCAGCAGCAGGGAGGCCGCGACGAGCAGTTCGGGCTCCGTCGCACGCGTCGGCGCGATGCCCGGCGCCGCGTAACAGCCGGCTCCGCCGGTCCCCGTTCCCGTTTCCGTGCCCGTTTCCGTTTCCGTGTCCGTCCCCGACACCGTTCCCGGCCCGGGGACGGCCCGAAGCCCGCTCCCGGCCGGTGCCGCGTCGGCCGTCTTGCGCTGCCCGGTGAGGAGCTGCGGATTCGGATGCCCGGTCGCCTGGGGTGTCACGTAGCAACCTCTCGTCGCTGAGGGGACGGTGCTCTCCGCCCCACTGCCCGTTCGTCGTGACACATGGTGACAGTCGCCGTGATCGCGCCGACCTGGATTTCCGGTGGCGATCCGCCTCCACGGGTGCGATCGCTCCTGCCCGTGGGCACGTTGAGGCGGTCTCGGGCCGCCGGAACACGCGGAGAGGGCCTTCACTCACGGTAGTTGTACGAGAGGTCGGAGTTCCCCGGGCCCTGGGGACTGACGCGGCGGACCGCGGTTGACGCGAACCGACGCCGCCTGCCCGCCCCGGCGGCGGCGGGCTGTTCCTGACGGAGGATCCGGCCGCCCCGTCCGAGTCGTCCTGCGGGGTGCGGTCGGGCCTCCGGCGACGCGGCCGACCCGACGGTCCGGCTACACCACGGTCCGGCCGGGGTGGCCTGCGCGGGCCGGCGCCGGACCGGCTTCCGGGGCGGGGGCGCGCAGCCGGAGGGCGAGTACCGCGCCGATACCCGAGGCCACCGCGATCAGCGCGCCCGCGAGCAGCGTCGGGCCGTCCGGGGAGGCCGGCGGCACGCCCCTCAGCGCCTGCGTGACGAGCAGCGTCAGCACCGCAGCCTGGGCTGCGCCCGCCACCAGCGTCAGGCGCAGCCGTACGCGCTCCTCGCGCAGCCGTGCGTACCGGGCGGCGAGGGCGGTCAGGCCCATGACGAACAGCGGCAGGAACTGGAGGGCGTGCATCCCGAAGAAGTGCGGGACCCGCAGGTCCCCGCCGGTGGTGGACCAGCCGGTGAGCGGCATCCCCGGACCCCCGTCGGGTACGCCGACCGCGTGCGCCCCCGTGACGGGCGGTTCCCCGCCCCCGGCGGCCGCCGTCTGAGCGGAGGTGGGACGGGTCATCAGGAAGCCCAGGCCCGCCCCGGCCAGGGCGAGGAGCGCCGATATGCGGATGGCCCAGGTGAGGGCTCGGTCGGCGAGGGGCGCCCGGAACAGCAGCACCGCGATCACCAGGGTCGCCGCCCACAGCACCACGACCGTCGCCGCCATCGCGTCGTACAGGCTCGCGTCGAAGGGGGTGGACCGGCTGAAGTGGCTCTGACGGCCGCGCACCACCTGCCAGGTGATCAGCACCATCTCCGTGGTGCTGGCCGCCGCCACGACCGTGCCCGCCCACAGCCGCCAGACGTGGGTGAGCCGGGAGGCGGGCGGGGGCGGCGATGCCGCACAGGACGTGCGTCACTGAACGCCCGGGACGTGAGCCGGCCCCGCCGGGCCGGGCCCGGTGCGGTGTCAGCGAAGCGGCGGCAGCCGGTGCAGCCGGACCTCGGTCAGCGCGCCCCCGGACGCCACCGCCGTGATGTACGTGTGGAACGGCTGGCGGCGCCGGTCCGTCGGCGAGCCGGGGTTGAGCAGCCGCAGACCCCCGGGCGCGGTGGTGTCCCAGGGGATGTGGCTGTGGCCGAACACCAGGACGTCCAGGTCCGGGAACCGCCGGGCGCAACGCGCCTCCCGCCCCGCCGCGGCCCCGGTCTCGTGCACCACGCCGACCCGCACCCCCTCCAGTACCGCCCTCGCCACCTCGGGCAGCCGCGCGCACAGCCCCGGGGTGTCGTTGTTGCCGTGCACCCCGAGCAGCTCGCGGGCGTGCTCCGCGACCAGCGCGTACGCGTCCTCGTCGGTCCAGTCACCCGCGTGGATCACGACGTCCGCCCGGGCGCACTCCTCCAGCAGGACGGCGGGGAGCGCCTTCGCGCGCTTCGGCAGGTGCGTGTCGGAGATCAGCAGCAGGCGCATGCCGACACGCTACGGTCATCCGCCCGGCCCGTCCTGCCCGACGCGGACGCCGAAATCGGCCGGTAGGCGCGGTCCGCGCGGGGTAGGCCGTGTGCGCGGGACCTGGCGCGGTGGCGGGGCGTCGGCCCCGGCCGCGGGCGCCACCCGCAGGACCATGGAGCGGCGCGGACCCCGTCGGGGGTCCCGATCAGTACGGAGGAGCGAACGGATGCCGAACGAGCGAGCGGGTCAGCAGGCGCGAGCGGAGGACCTCATCGACGTGTCCCGGCTGGTGACCGCCTACTACGCCCTGCACCCGGATCCCGCCGATCCGGCCCAGCGCGTCGCTTTCGGGACTTCGGGGCACCGGGGATCGTCCTTCGACACGGCCTTCAACGAGGACCACATCGCCGCGACGAGCCAGGCCATCTGCGAGTACCGGGCCCGTCAGGGCGTGGACGGCCCGCTGTTCCTGGGTGCCGACACGCACGCGCTGTCCGAACCCGCCCGGGTCACGGCCATCGAGGTCTTCGCCGCCAACGGCGTGAGCGTCCTCCTGGACACCGCCGACGGGTACACCCCCACCCCCGCCGTCTCGCACGCCATCCTGACCCACAACCGCGGCCGGAGCGGCGCCCGGGCCGACGGAGTGGTCGTCACGCCCTCGCACAACCCGCCCGGCGACGGCGGGTTCAAGTACAACCCGCCGCACGGCGGACCCGCCGGGTCCGAGGCCACCGGCTGGATCCAGGACCGGGCCAACGAGATCATCACCGGCGGCTCCAAGGACGTGCGGAGACTGCCGTACGCACGGGCCCTCGCGGCCGCCACCACCGGGAGGTACGACTTCCTCGGCACCTACGTCCGCGACCTTCCCTCCGTACTGGACCTGGACGCCGTCCGCGCCGCGGGCGTCCGCATCGGCGCCGACCCGCTGGGGGGTGCCTCGGTCGCCTACTGGGGACGCATCGCCGAGGAGCACCGCCTGGACCTGACCGTCGTCAACCCGGAAACCGATCCGACCTGGCGGTTCATGACGCTGGACTGGGACGGGAAGATCCGCATGGACTGCTCCTCCCCGTACGCGATGGCCTCGCTGATCGAAGGCAGGGACCGCTTCGACCTGACGACCGGCAACGACGCGGACGCCGACCGGCACGGCATCGTCACACCCGACGGCGGGCTCATGAACCCCAACCACTACCTCGCCACCGCCATCGACTACCTCTACCGCCACCGCGAGGGCTGGCCGGCCGCCGCGGGCATCGGCAAGACGCTCGTCTCCTCGGGAATGATCGACCGGGTAGCCGACGACCTCGGCCGCGCACTCGTGGAAGTACCCGTCGGCTTCAAGTGGTTCGTGGACGGGCTGGCCGACGGCGCCCTCGGGTTCGGCGGCGAGGAGTCCGCAGGCGCCTCCTTCCTGCGCCGCGACGGCTCGGTGTGGACGACCGACAAGGACGGCATCCTGCTCGCCCTGCTCGCCTCGGAGATCCTCGCGGTGACGGGCGAGAGCCCCTCCGCCCGGTACGCGGCCCTCACCGCCCGGTCCGGCGAGCCCGCGTACGCGCGCATCGACGCCCCGGCCAGCCGGGAGGAGAAGGCCGTGCTGGCCCGGCTCTCCCCGGACCAGGTCACCGCGGACACGCTGGCCGGCGACCCGGTCACCGAAGTGCTGACGAGCGCCCCGGGCAACGGCGCGCCGTTCGGCGGGATCAAGGTGAGCACGGACCGCGCCTGGTTCGCGGCCCGCCCCTCGGGCACCGAGGACGTGTACAAGATCTACGCGGAATCCTTCGACGGGCCCGAACACCTCGCCGAGGTCCAGGAAGCGGCGCGCTCGGTGGTCTCGGCGGCGCTCTCCGCGCGGTGACCGATGACTTCTCGCCGGTTGCGGGGTCTACCCACCGACGACAAGACGACCAAGGGAGCCCACCATGCGCAAGATCATCGTTTGCACGTTCCTGACGCTCGACGGCGTCATGCAGGCGCCGGGCGGTCCGGACGAGGACGCGGAGAGCGGCTTCGAGCACGGCGGCTGGCAGAAGGCGGCGTCCGACGAAGAGGTCGGCGCGGGCATCGCCGGCTGGTACCAGGGCTCCGACGCGATGCTGCTCGGCCGCAAGACGTACGAGATCTTCGCGTCGTACTGGCCGGAGGCCGATCCCGCCAACCCGTTCACCGAGCGGATGAACGGCATGCACAAGTACGTGGCCTCGCGGACCCTGACGTCCGTGGGGTGGCAGAACTCCACGCTGCTGGAGGGCGACGTGGTCGATGCCGTGCGCCGGCTGAAGGCCTCCGACGGTGGCAGCATCAACGTCGTCGGCAGCGGCGACCTGGCCCAGACCCTCATGCGGCACGACCTCGTCGACGAATACCGGCTGAGCATCCACCCGGTGATCATCGGCACCGGCAAGCGGCTGTTCGCCGACGGAGCGGTCCCCACTTCGCTGGAGCCGGTCAGCGTCTCGACGACGAAGGGCGGCACCGTCCTCGCCGTCTACCGGCCGAACGGCAAGCCCACCTACGACAGCTACTGATACGACAGCTGATGAGGCGTCCGTCGGCGCATCCGGCGCCGGCGGACGTACGTCCGCCTTTCGGCCGCGGGGATCCGGTCTGCGACCTGCAGGATGTGGAGCTGGATCAGCAACCGGAGCGAGCCGGGGAAGCGTGAACCGGACCGCGTTCCGCCCCGTCGATCCCGCGCGCTCGCGCCTCGTGGTCATCGGTACCCCGCGCTACCGCGACGAGCGCCTGCCCGACGTACCCGCCATCGCCCACAACGTGGCCGACCTCGCGGCGGCGTTCACCGACCCGGAGCTCGGCGGATTCACCGAGGGGCACTGCCGTACCGTGCCCGCGGCCGCGGACCTCCCGCAGGCCGGTGACATCCTCACGACCGCCGCCGAACAGGCCGGCGACCTGCTGCTGGTCTCCTACAGCGGGCACGGCCTGATCGACCGTCGCGGAAAGCCGTACCTGAGCCTCGCGGCGACGCGCCCCGACCGGCCGGCCTCCTACGCGCTCTCGTTCGAAGCGGTCCGCGAGACCTTCCTCGACAGCCGCGCGGACAACCGGGTCCTCATACTCGACAGCTGTTTCAGCGGCCGCGCCATCGGCCGGCCGCTGGCCGCCGAGGCGCAGTCGCTGCTCAGCGCGCTGGAGGTGTCGGGCAGTTACACGCTGACCGCCGCCACCGCGAACCGGGTGGCGCTCGCGCTGGACGGTGAACGGCACACCGCGTTCACCGAGCGGCTGCTCCGGCTGTTCCAGAACGGCAGCCCCACGGCCGGGCAGATGCCGACACCGGCCGACACCCACCGGCACCTTCATGCCCAGCTGACGGCCGAGGGCCTGCCGGTGCCACAACAGCGGGGCACCGACACCGCCGGGCAGCTGGGTCTGGTGCGCAACCGACAGGGCCTCACAGCACGTCAGTTCCTGGTGCGCGAATCCCTCCCCGTGCTCGTGAACGCGGCCGTCACGGGCCGGACCGCGACCGCCGGGGCATCCGGGCCGCAACCGCCGGGCGGAACCGCCGCCGCCGAGGGCCGGGCCACCCCCCCTCGCGCCGGTCGTCGCGGCGGTGGCCGAAGAGCAGGCCCCCCCTGGCCATCGCCGCGACCATGTCGGATGAGGACCGGCGGCAGTCCGTTCTGGCGGATGTCGGCGGTGGTCGTCGCCACCGCCGACATCTTCCGCGGCATCAACATGCTGATCAACGGCCATGAGCCCTACCGGACCACGGCGCCGGCCGACATCGTACGGAACCACGGGCTGCGCGATCCCAAGGACGGCGAGTACGTCCTGGACACCTATCTCCTCCGCGGCCCCCGGCCTCCTCGGAGAGCGGACGCCGTGAGTGAGACGGCCCGGGCGGTCGCCGCGTTCGCGCCCGACCGGGCCGAGGAGATCGCCGCGGGCATCGCCGAGGAGCCTTCCCGTGCGAACGCCCTGGCCGGGATCGCCCTCGTGGTCGCGGCCGCCGGCCTCGACCGGGCTCTGGAGATCATCGCGGTCGTCGGCGACCCGGCCCTGGGGCAGGCGGCGCTGGCGGACGTCGCTCCGGCGGTGGCCGCGCATGACTTCCAGCGGGCCGTGCAGCTCACCGAGGCCGTCACCGGCACGCTGTGGAAGGTCTTCGCACTGACGGGCATCGCCTCCGTGCACCTCGACACCCGCCACCGGCGGCCGGGCGCGACCGGCCTGGCAGCTCTCTGACGGCGTGCGGCCCGCGCGCTCGTCCGCGTTCGGGTGCCGTGATTGGCTAGGCTGATCAGGTGTTCGAACGAGTGGAAGCCGAAGAGTCCGCAGCCCTGGAGGCCCTCGCCCGGAAGGTCCGCGACGAGTTGGCGGCGGCGGGCCTGCCCGTGCTGCCCGCGGGGCTCAACCCGGTCCTGTCCGGTGGCGCCGAGGTGGACGTCGACGACGGGGCGGACGCCGCGGGCGGCGTGTTCGTCGGCTGGCAGGCGAGCCCCCGCTTGAGGGCCCGCGCGAGCCACGCGTTCAGGACGGGGCACCTGGACGATCCCGTCGTGCGGCACTCCAGCGCGATCGGGATCGCGATGATGCAGGCGATGTCGGCGGTCCTGGCCTCCGCGGGCTTCGGCGTCGAGGACGCGCGCGACGAATACCGCCCGCACCAGCTGCGGGTCCTGACCGGACCGCCGTCCGGGCAGCCCCCGACCTGGCAGCTACGGGACGACGAGCTGGCCATTCCCGGCCGGCAGGACCACGCGGCTACCGAAGCCGACTGAACCCGCCCCGGACCGGCCGCCGTGCTGATGCGCGTGGTCCGGGGCCTCAGAACAGCAGCCGGCACCCTACCGCCCTGTGCGGAGCCTCGGCGCCGGGTTCATGCTCACGTGGCGCGGCACAGGGCGTGGTCGATGAGGGTGTTGAGCGCTTCTTCCTGCCGGGCCGCGGTCTGCGGATCCGCGGAGCGGCTGTGCGCGGAGACCGTGAGCGTGCGCCGGCCGTCGGTGGTCGTGGCTGCCCGGGTGACGTATCCGAAGCCGTTTCCGCCGTGTCCCAGGTAGCCGCCGCCGCAGGACAGAGGGGTGAAGAACAGGCCCAGGCCGTCCCGGGTGCCTTCGGGGTGGCCGCTGTCCGGAGGCATCGCCACGGTGTCCCGCATGACGGCGAGTTCGGCGGGTTGCAGCAGCCGTCCGCTCGCCAGCGCGTGGAAGAAGCGGTTGAGGTCGGCGGCCGTGCCGGTCATGGAGCCGTCGGCCCCGCTGTCGAAGGGGCGGTAGGGGAGCGTGGTGTCGACCAGCGGTCCGTTCACCGCGAACTGCTGGTAGTTGGAGGCGTGCGGGGCGGGCAGGAAGGGCGACGTGCCGGGGGTGTCGGTGTCGTGCAGGCCGAGCGGACGCAGGATGCGGTCACGGACCTGTTGTTCCCAGGTGTGGCCGGTGACCTTCTGGATGATCATTCCGGCGAGCACGTAGTTCGTGTTGGAGTAGGACCAGCGGCTGCCGGCCGGGAAGGCGGGCTCGTGGCGCAGGGCCAGGGCCACCAGCTCTTCGGGTGTGTGGGCGCGCCACCGGTTGGTGAAGTAGGTCTGGGCCGTGGGCTCGGGGAAGACGTCGTAGACGTAGTCGGACAGGCCGCTGGTGTGCTGGAGCAGGTCACGAAGGCGGATGGTCCGGCCGTCGTTCCCCGCACCGGACACGACCCCGGGCAGCAGCTCCTCGACCGTCTGGTCGAGGGAGATCCGCTTCTCTCCCACCAGTTGCAGGACGACGGTGGCGACGAACGTCTTGGTGGTGCTGCCCAGGCGCAGGTACCCCTCCGGGGGGACCGGGCGGCGGGTTGCCAGGTCTGCTACCCCCGAGCGGACCGAGACCGTCCCGCGCTCGGATTCCAGGCGGGCCGACACCCCGGTGACCCCGGTGTCCCGTAGCGCGTCGGCGTCACGCTGCACGGACCGGGCGATGTCCGACGGGCCGGGCGCGGCCGAGGCCGCGACGGGCGGCAGAGCGGACAGTGCCAGTGCCAGCACCGCGGTTGATGACCATGAACGAAGAAGGACCATGCACCGAGGCTAGGAAACCGCAGAGGCTCCGGGCCATCCGGAATGCGCCACTTCGGAAGGGGTGCCAGCCGGATGGACAACCCGCCCGCGCGGCCCGTTCCCTGTGCCGCATACGCCCCCCGAGCGAGCCCGCGCGTACCGCTGCCTCCACCGTACCGACCGTTGTGCGCCGGTGTATGACCCGGCGCACATTCGCGCGAATTCATGGAATGCGCGCCCCGGAACGGAAGCTTTTCGAAATCACTGCCTCGACCCCCTCCACCGTGCTCACCTGGACCGACGTCGCCGGAGTTCCGGTGAACCGACCACGCTCCGGCGCTCCGTGGCGCTCCCCGGTGTGGCCGATGCGAGGTTGTTGCGTAAGTCATTCTAATGCTGCATCCGGATTGTTCATGATCGTCTGCGCGTTTTTCCGTGCTTATGATTCCCGCGCCATGAAAGAGAGCCGAAATCTCCCAGCGTTACGTGAATCAGCCGACGTGGTCGTGCTCGGGGCCGGGCCCGCGGGCTTGCTGCTCGGCAATCTCCTGGTCGCCGCCGGCATCGACTGCGTCGTCCTCGAACGCGCCACCCGCTCCCACGTCCAGACCCGGGCCCGGGCCGGGTTCCTCGCGCCGAACACCGTCCGGGTCCTGGAGCGCCACGGCCTCGCCGATGGCCTGCACCGCGACGGACGGACCCACGGTGCGTGCGAGTTCCGCACGGCGCGGGGCTCTTTCCGCCTCGACTACGGAGCCCTCGGCCGGGGCGAACAGCACACGGTCTACCCGCAGCAGCACCTCGTCACCGACCTCCTGGAGCACTACCTCGACGCCGGTGGACGCATCCGGTTCCGCACCGAGGCCCTGCGGGTCCAGGACGCCGACGGGCCCCGGCCCTACGTCACCACCCGAGAACCGGACGGCCGTTCCGCCCGGTGGGACGCACGTTTCGTCGCCGGCTGCGACGGCCGGCGCGGCGCGGCCCGCCGTTCGCTGCCGCACGGCACCTCCCGCCACCACCACGACCACGGCGTGAGCTGGCTCGGCCTGCTCGCAGAAGCGCCGCCCAGTCTCGACGCCGTCGGCTACGCCGTCCACGACCGCGGCTTCGCCGGTCACATGGCCCGCAGTCCCAAGGTCACGCGCTACTACCTCCAATGCCCGCGCGGTGCCCGGGCCGATGCCTGGTCCGAGGAACGGATCTGGGACGAACTCGACCTGCGGATAAGGGCGGTGGAGCACGGCCCGCTGCACAGGGGACCGATCGTCGAGCGCGCCGTCGTCGACCTGACCTGCGACGTGGTCGAACCGCTGCGCCACGGCACGCTCCTGCTCGCCGGCGACGCCGCGAGCCTGACCGCACCGGCCGCGGCGAAAGGGGCCAACCTCGCCGTGCTGGAAGCGGAGCTGCTGGCCGAAGCCCTGGCCGATGCCCTCGTCCGGGGAGACGACGCGGCGCTCGACCGCTACGCGGCGCGTGCTCTGGCGCACATCTGGCGCGCGCAGGAGTTCACCGCGTGGATGACCGGCCTGCTGCACGAGACCCCCGCCCGGGACACGTCAGGCGGATCGTTCTTCCACACCTCCCTGCGGCACGCCCGCCTCGACTCCCTGCGCACCTCGCGCGCACACCAGGACTGGTTCGCCGAGAACTACGTCGGCGTCTGACCACGGCCTCCGGGCGTCCTCCGCCCACGGCCCACCGGCCCGCGCACCCGTACGCGATGCCCCGCAAGCCTCCGCTCCGGCCCCCACCCCCGCACCCACCAAGGACAGTTGCGCGATGACGACGACCCTGCCCGACGAAGCGACACGCCCCGCCGCCCCGGTGCCACCGGGCGAAACGACGCTCGTCCACGACCCCGGCCCCGGCCCAGCCCACGACCACAACCCCCGCCACGACCACGACCACGACCACGACACCGTGCGCCTGCGCGCGGCCGCCGCCTTCGTCCGGGAACACGGCACGGCGACCCTGCTGCCCCGCCTGCTGCCCGGCCTGTGCGGCCCCGAGCTGGCGGCGCTCGCCGCGCACTGCCGGTTCGCCCACGTGGGCATCCTGCTCTTCCCGCCGGACGCACGGCACCTGCGAGGTCAGCTCGCCGACTGCGCGCTGGCCGCGGACACCCCCTCCCACCCCAGCGTCGTCGTACGGGACCGGCTGGCCCGGCGGCACCGCCGCGACCCGGCCGAGCTCGACGTCCGCATCCTGCGCCCCCGCGTCCACGGACGGGCGGGGGAGCGCCGCGCCGTGGAGGTGTTCGCCCTCATGGTGCCCGACCGGTCCGACCTGGAGCCGGTCGCGGCGCACGAGCGCGCCCTCGGCCACGAGGCCCATGTGGCCTTCGAACTGGAACGCCCGGACCCCCTGGTACTGCGCGGCCTGTGCGCGGTCCTCACCCGATACGGGGCGCGGCCCGACGGCGGCGGCTACAACCCGCACGAGGACGGCACCGTCCTGTACTTCACCACCCCCGCGGACGCGACGTGCGGTTACCGGCGCCTGGAGCTCTACGCGCCCGGCGACCACCGCGACGCCCTCGCCGCCCACACCGAACGCCCGGCCGTGAACCGGCCCGCCGAAACGCTCCTTCACCTGCTCACCGGTGCCTGGACCACCCAGGCCATCGCCACGTTCGCGCACCTGCGCGTGCCCGAAGCCATGGAGACCGCCGACGTCACGGACACCCGGGAGCTGGCCCGGCGCACCGCCACCCACCCCGACGGCCTCGCCGCGCTCCTGCGCTACCTCACGATGCTCGGCATCGTCGCCGAGGACGATGATGCCGCCGTCGGCCAGGACGGCTTCCGCCTCACCCCGCTCGGCGCCCTGCTCCGCGCCGACCACCCGGACACGATGCGCCCCCTGGCCCTGATGTACGCGGGCCCCTTCTACCGTTCCTTCGCCGCCCTCGACCACACCGTACGGACCGGGCAGCCGGCCTTCGACCACCTCTTCGGCGAGAACCACTTCGACCACTTCGCACGCGACCCGGCACTCGCCGACCTCTTCGACCGGTCCATGGCGGCGAGTTCGCGCATGTTCCGTCCGGTCCCGGCCCACCCGGTGATCACCGCGGCGGCCCAGGCACCCACCACCCGGACCGTCGTCGACGTGGCGGGCGGGAACGGGGAACTCCTCGGACGCATCCTCACCGCGCACTCCGGGCTGCGCGGGGTGCTCCTGGAACGCCCCCACGCGATCGAGGCCGCCCGCCGCGCGCTCGACGCCTTGGGCTGTGGTGCCCGCTGCGACTACCGCGGCGGCGATTTCGCCGACGTACCCCACGGCGGTGACGTCTACCTCCTCTCCCGCGTCCTGCACGACTGGGACGACGACCGGTGCGGCGAGATCCTGCGGTACTGCGCCCGCGCGATGCCGGACCACGCCGATCTGCTGATCGTCGAGCGGCTCCTGCCCACGGACGGTTCCCCCTCCCTGGCCACGGCCTGGGACCTCCACATGAGGTGCAATGTCGGCGGCCGTGAACGCGGCGCCGAGCACTACGCCCGACTGCTCGCCGACGCCGGACTGGAGCTCCTCGACCGCACGCCCCTGCCCCTGGAAGCCCACGTCCTGCACGCCCGCAAGGCGCCTGCCGGACGGGTACCGGCCGGCCGGCCGTGATCCGGTAGCCGGCCGGTGGAACGTCAGCGCCCCTGGAGGGACCTGACACCGTCGCCGAAGGACCAGCCCTTCGAGCCGTCCCAGTTGACCGACCAGGTCATGAGGCCCTTGAGCGAGCCGCCGAACGCGTTCCACGACTGGCCGATGAGGCCGGGCGCCATGTAGCCGCCACCCGCGCCGGGCTGGGCGGGCAGGCCGGGCACCTGCTTGTCGTAGGGCACCTTGACGGTGGTGCCCTGGATGGTCAGACCGTTGTTGAGGCAGGCGGTCTGCGCGGTGAAGCCCTGCACCGTGCCGGCCTCGTAGGAGTCGCCGGAGCAGCCGTACATGCTGCCGTTGTAGTACTGCATGTTGAGCCACCACAGCCTGCCGTTGTCGGCGTACTTCTTGATGATCGGCAGGTAGGAGCCCCAGATGGATCCGTAGGTGACGCTTCCGCCGGTCACGTAGGCGGTCTCGGGAGCCATGGTGAGACCGAAGCCCGCGGGCATCTGGGCGAGGACTCCGTCGATGATGCGGATCAGGTTGGACTGGGACGCGGACAGGGTGTTGATGTTGCCGCTGCCGGAGAGTCCGGTCTCGATGTCGATGTCGATCCCGTCGAAGTTGTACTTCTTGAGGATCGGGACGACGGTCGCCACGAACTTGTCGGCGACGGCGCTGGAGCTCAGGTCGATCCCCGCGGCGGCCCCGCCGATCGACATCAGGACGGTCGCTCCGGCCGCCTTGGCCCGGCACATCTCGGCGGGGGTGGCTACCTTGACGCCGGCGTCCATGCCGTCCTGCCACAGGACCGTGCCGTCCGAAAGGATCACGGGGAAGGCGGCGTTGATCACGTTGTACCCGTGTGCGGCGATCCGGCTGTCCGTGATGGGGATCCAGCCCATGCCGGGGTGGACGCCGTTCGATGCGCCGTCCCAGTTCTCCCAGTAGCCCTGGAGGACCTTGCCCGTCGGCCTGGGCTTCGTGGGACAGGTCTCACCGGTCGGAGGCGGCGTGGTGGGCGGTGGCGTGGTCGGGGGAGTGGCGGTCGGCGTGGGAGTCGGGGTCGGGGTCGGGGTGGGCGTCGGAGTCTGGGTGGGCGTCGGGGTCGGCGTGGGGGTGCCGCCGCCGGGCCCGGCGAGCGACACGTCGTCCGCGTAGTAGGCGGGCTGTCCGTACCACCCGTGCAGGTAGACGGTCACCGAGGTGGTGCTCGGACCGGTGGTGAAGCCGACGCTCAGGCGGCTGTACGACGGGCTGCTCGCCGTCCAGGTGGACTGGGCACCGCCGAGGCCCGTACCGGACGCCCCGAGGTAGACGTAGCTGCCCTGGACGTAAGCACTCAGCGTGTACGAGGAGTTGGGCTGCACGCTCAGGGTCTGGGAACACTGGGCGTTGTCGGAGCCGCTCGGCGTGGCCTTGAGCGCGCCGGCGCCGGAATGGACCGGACTGCCGACGGCGGCGCCGGAGCCGCCGGAACACGTCCAGCCGGACAGCCCGTTCTCGAAGCCGGAGTTGGCCACCGGCTCGGCGGCGGCGGCGCCGGCCGACCCGGTGCCGGACACCGCCATCCCGGCCGCGATGAGGGCGGCGGTCCCGACCCCGGCCAGGGAACGCACCAGGGCGGAGGCCCCGCGGCCGGAAACCTCGGGTGGACGGGGATCGCCCGTGGGGCGTGGAGTGCGTGAGCGCCGACGGAGCATGTGGTGCTCCCTTCCCGCTGGGCGTCATGGGCATGACGGACGCATGGGGATGCGACGCCCGGCTCCGGGTGAGGTGAGGTGGGGGGACAGGTGGGGCTGTGCCGGTCCGGATCGTATGAGGGGCGGAGGGGGCGGTCAATAGGTATGGACCAATCACCGCGAGGGCGGACCGGCGGGCGCGGCGGTGACCGCCGGCCGCACCTGGGTCAGCAGCAAGTCCAGGAACCGCTCGGGCCGTCGGAATGCCGCGAAGTGGCTGCAGTCCTGGAAGAGGAAGAAGGGGATCTCGAACCGCGTGCCGTCCGCCCAGTCGTCGAACCCGGTGGCGCCCTCGGTGATCTGCTCCGAGAAGGTCATGCCCGCGACGAAGCGCCTCGGTTCACGCAGCGAGTGCAGCGGCGAGAACCACAGGGACCCCGATGACGACCTTCGTCGTCGTCTCCGGCAGCTTGGTGTGCGTCGCGCGGTCGCGGGCGGTCCACTGCTCCTTGCCGGGGCCGAGCGCCTGCACCGCCTCCAGGTCCCCGCGCTTTCCGGCCGTGCGCAGCCGGGTGAGCAGGGCCTGGTGTACGGAGTCGTCGCGGTCGGAGACCTAGATGGCGTCGGCGTGTATCCGGTCGAAGGTCATCGCGCCCTGCCCCTGCGCACCGCTCGGCCGAGCGTTTTGAGGGTCCCGCGCATGTCCCAGCGGACGACGGTGAAGTGCTTCTCCCATGATCTGGTGCGCGGCCCGAAGAACGCGGTCGAGGCCCCGGGGCCGCCGTGCAGTTCCAGAGCGACCGGGTTGGCCAGGTCCTCGCCGCGCACCGAGATCCACTGCTCGACGCCGATGCGGACGAAGCCCTGCTCGTCCACGCCCTGCGGGCTGTCGATCTTCATCAGGGAGGCGTTCGGCGTCACCGCGATGGCGCTCTACCGGTACGTTCCCGGCAAGACGGAGCTCCTCGACCCGATGGTCGACCTCGCGATCGGCCCGCCGCCCTCGATCGCCGGCATCCCCGGCGGCTGGCGCCCCCAGCTGACGGAATGGGCACGGCAGTGTCTGGCGAGGTACCGCCGCCACCCCTGGATCCCGACGGCCACCGCATGCGCCGCCAGATCATGGGCCCCCATCAGCTGGGATGGCTCGACGCGGCACTGGCGGCGCTCGCCGGGACGGGACTGCCGGCCTCCCGGCAGCACGACACGTTCCTGCTGCTCGTCGGTCATATCCACAACACCGCCCAGCAGTACGCCGACCATGACGACGCGGCGAGCGCCGACTGGGCGCAGCTCACGGCCGGGATCCTGGAGCGTCACGCGGAACGCTTTCCCGCCGTCGCGGCGGCGGTCGCCGCAGGCGCCTTCGCCCCCGCAGGACCGCGATCCGCTGGACCACGGCCTGGAGCGGATCCTGGACGGGGTCGCGGCCCTCGGGCCGTCATGACGCCCGCGCCCGTCGAAGCCAACCGGCAGGGGAGTTGGGTAGCTCTTCCGTGGATTTCGGCCCGCGCTCAGGTGCGGCTGCGGCATGGTCGGAGCCGGGCGCGTCCAGTGGGACCCGCCGGCGATCGGGTGGCGGGAGGGTGTCGTGGACGGTCGGGATACGTGGACGACGGAAGAGTTCGGCGCCTCGCACGAGGGCTGGGTCGGTGTGCTCCTGGAGGACGGGAGCGTCCCGGGCCCGGTGTACTTCGACACCGGCTCGGCTTCGGCCGGCCACTCGGTGACGCAGTGGAGCGTCTACGACGGCCGCTCCCCGCGCATCCCCCGGGCCGCCGCGCTGCGCGCCGTGTGCTCCTGCGGCTGGACGGGGCCGGAGCACCGTCTCGACTGGGCGTTGATCGGTGGCGAGGACCTGGAGGAGGCCGGGGACGAGCAGGCGGACTCCTGTGACCGGGACTGGGACGGCCACACCGCCCGGGTCGAGGCGGGCGCGGTCCCGCTGCCGGAGTCGGTGACGGTGCTCCTCGAACAGCTGGAGCAGGAGATCGACAGGCTGACCGGCACCTCCCCGGTCGCCGCGGTGCGCGCGGCCCGCCGGTTGGAGGTCACCGCGGAGCGGGCCGGGTACTGGGCCGCCCGGGGCACCCGCGCCGACCTGACCACCACCCAGGCCGCGGCCGCGCTCGGCCTGGACGAGAAGGCCGCGATCCGGCTGATGGCCCGCTTCGGCCGGTGGAGCCCGTACTCCTGAGCCCGAGGTGGCCTACGGGCCCCCCGCGCCGGTGTGGTCGTCGACGAGCGCGCGGAAGGTGTCGACGGGATCGGCTTCGAGCGGCGGGAGGCTGCCGCTGAGCTGGAGGGTGGCGAAGCCGTGGGCCAGCGACCAGGCGGCCAGCGCGGTGCGCGGGGCATCGGGGCCGCGCCTGGCGGCCGGGAGGCCGTCGACGCCCGAGTGGAGCGCGCGCGAGGCGCGTTCCTTGGCGGCGGCGAGTTCCGGATCGTCGCGGTGGAGCAGCCCGGGCTGGAACATCACCTCGAAGTGGGCCGGATGGCCCAGGGCGAACTCCACGTACCGCGCGCCCATTTCGCGCAGTCGGTGCGCGTCGCCGGCCGGCACCGTGGTCACGGCGGCGGCCAGCAGGTCGAACCCCTCCGTGGCGATCGCGGTCAACAGCCCTGCCTTGTCCTTGAAATGGTGCGCCGGGGCGGCGTGCGAAACCTCGGCGCGGCGGGCGAGGTCGCGCAGGCTGATCGCGGCGACACCGTCGCTCCGGATGACCTCGATCGCCGCCGAGAGGACGGCTCGGCGCAGATCTCCGTGGTGGTAAGTGCGTGGGGTGGCCATGAACAGCAGGCTACCCCGGATCTTGTCAATGCCAAGTAGTCATTGACAAGATGATCGGGGTGACGGAATCTTGTCACTGTCAGGTTCATGGGGAACGCGCGCCGCGACAGCGAGGGAAACAACGTGAAGCACGACCTGAGCACGGTCCGGCAGATGTGGCAGTTGCTGGAGCCGGTGCATGCCACGCTCTACTACGCGACGGAGGCTTCCGAGGAGGCCGCGAGCCTCGGCTACGCCACCCACGAGCGCTGGCCGAGCTACTTCGCCTACCGCGCCGCGCCACTCGGCCCGGTCGGCACGCAGGTGGTGAACGCCCTCTTCTACAGCTTCAGCCCGCAGATGGTGCGGCACCACGCCACGCCGGCCTGGCGGACCGCCGCGCCCGAACGGGTCCTGACGGCCCGGAGCACGGCGGTGGACCGCGCACTGCGCAGGCTCCTCGGCCACCGGATCGGCTCGCCCGAGCTGCGCGAGGCCGCGGAGCTGAGCCGTCGCACCGCCGAAGCCGCGGACACCGCGGGCCGCCCCATGGCCGCTGCCAACGCCGCCCTGCCCTGGCCCGACGAGCCCCACATGGTGCTCTGGCAGGCCGCCACGATCCTGCGCGAGCATCGCGGCGACGGTCACATCGCCGCCCTCCAGGCCCATGGCCTCGGCCCCGCCGAGTCCCTGGTCTCGCACGCCGCCGTCGGCGCCGCACCGGAAGAGGTCTTCGGCAGCAGGCAGTGGACCGGCGAGGACTGGACGGCCGCCCGCGAACGCCTCGCCGCCCGAGGCCTGGTGGAAGCCGGCGGCAGGGCCACCCCGCAAGGGCTCCGGGTCCGTAGCGCGGTCGAGAAGCTCACCGACGAGCTCGCGGCCGGCCCCTGGGACGCGCTCACTCCCGATGAGACGGCCCGGCTGGCCGAACTGCTCGTACCGCCGGTCCTCGACATCGTCGCCACCGGGCTCCTTCCGTCGCAGAGCACCCTCGGCATCGGCCTGGAGTACGACCACGGGTGAGGGCCCGGGGACAGGGCGCCGGCCCGACGGTCAATCACACCGCCACGTACCGTGGCGCACGTCGAGCGTCACCGTCACGTCCCGCCGCGCCGGGAACGCCACGTCAAGCCGCCACCGCTCGGGGAGGGCGGCCAGCTCGATCGTCACCAGCTCCTCGGTGACCGTGCCCAGGGCTCCCATCCAGTGGGGCGAAGCAGAGATCAGTCGCTCGGTCAGCCATCCACCGGGCTCGGGGACCTCCACGGAGTCAGCTCCGTCACCGCGTTCGGTCAAGGCCGAACCGGCCAACAGGGCCAGCAGGCGGGCCAGGACCGCGCCCGGCAGGGAGGGGTCTCGGGTTTCCAGCCACAGATAGCAGTCGTCGTGGCCGGAGAACCAGATCCGGGACGAGCCCCCCAGGCGGCCGAGGAGCGGCTCGTCGTGGCTCGTGCTCATGCTCGTTCCGATGGTGAGCGCGAGCTCGTCGAGCTGCTCCGGGCCCGTGTCGGCGGGCACATCGATCAGTGCCAGTTCGTAGGGCGTCCAGGTGCCGTCGAGCAGATCGGACAAGCGGTCGCGGTCGACCACGATCAGCTCCTCCCCGAGGCCGTGGGTGCCGGACACCCAGGAGCCGAGGGGGTGGATGCCGCACGGCACGCCGAGCTCGGCCGCGATCAGCGACGGCCGCAGCGTCTGCCAGTCCTCGGTGAGGAAGGAGTTCGACTCCAACGACACCACCGCGACAGCGTCGTTCGCCACCGCCACGAGGAGGTCTGTCAGTTCGGCGGCCTGAGCCGCGCCGCCGGTCACGCTGAAGACGCCCTCGGCTTCGCCGACGCTGAAGCTCAACGGGAACGGCCGGCCCTCCAGACCGACGCTGTTGACGCTGAAAGCGCCGTCACACTTCACCTCGACCACTGCCCGCCCCCGACGCCCCACGGGGCGCCGCCACGGCGCCCGCACCCCATTGTCGCCGCCCAGCGCAGCGGCCGCCGCCACGGCCGGCGGCCCCGGGCCGGGACAGCGCCGGGAGCTGCGGCTCTCACCGCGCGGCCGCGGCCATCGCCTCCCGGTTGCGGTGCAGGGCGTCGCGCAGCCGGGCCGCCTGGGTGATGAGCCGGGAGCGGCCGGGGCGGGAGGCGGCGGCGTCGAGTCCGGCGGGCGGCTCCTGTGTCACCGCCCGGGAGTGCTCGGCGCACACGGCGGCGGTCTCCAGCAGTTCCCCCGTACCGCGTGGGTCCGCGGAGCCGGTGAGCAGGGCGGGCAGGACCTGGGCGAGGACGGCCCAGGTCGTGGCGTGGGCTCCGGTCGCGGCCGCCGTACGCAGCGCGTCGGCGAGCCGGCTGGGCTTGAGCGTGCCCAGCTCCAGCAGCTCGGCGAGGTCCGCTCCGAGACGTACGGTGTCCAGCTCGCCGCGCCCCGCCAGGGTGAGCAGCGCGTCGACCGACCGGAGCCGGTCCTGGGCGTGCCGGGCACCGAGGCCGGTGGCGATGGCGAGGTGCAGGGCGGGTCCGCCGGGGCCTGCGGCGGCGAGTCCGGGCAGGATGTCGGTCCCGCCGCGCTCGTCGTCGAGGGCGCAGGCGATGACGGCCGGCAGTGACCAGGCGGCGAGGGCGTCGCGGTCCTGGGGCAGCAGCGCGATCAGGGTCTCGGGTGCCCCCGCGTCCCAGCAGCGGCCGACAGCCTTCCGGGCCTGCCCGAGCTCGCGGAAGGCGGCGGGGAACTCCGCCAGGAGTACGGGCCGCTCGCCGGTGTCCAGGACGGGGCGGTCGGGGTGGCCGCCGTAACGGTGGTGCTCGGCCGGGGCGGTGCGGCGGGTGACGGCCGCGGGCCGGCCGGCCCCGCCGATCCACGCCACCAGCCGATCGCCCTCCCGGGTGCCCAGGGCGGCCGCCCCGGGCAGGACGGACGGATCGCGGTGGACCCGGAGCAGGGCCTGAGCGAAGTCCACCGGGCCGGGGGTGACACCCAGGCGGGCGTACGCGCCGAGCCGGCTGACGAGGACGTGCGGGTCCAGGGAGCCGTCGGTCAGCGTGGGGGTGGCGAGCAGGAAGGGCGGCGGGCCGGCCGTGATGCCGCGGGCCGCTTCGGCCACGCGGGCGTGGCGGGCGGCGGCGGCGTCGCTGTGGTGGCAGTCGCTGCGCCAGCTCACCAGCGCCTGCGGCTTCGGCCCGGACGGCCGGACGTCCAGGACGGCGGCGGCGACGTGCTCCAGGCCCGGCAGGTCGTCGTGGTGGAGGTGGCTGCGGGCCGGGTCGAGCCAGTAGCGGTCCGCCAGGGCGGGGCGCAGGGCCGCGGCCAGCGTGGCGCGGTCCCGGTGGGCGTGGCGGACCAGCCCGTCGAGGGCCCGTTCGAAGTCCTCGACGGACTCGGTACGGGAGTTGACGGCGGCCGCGACGAGCTCGACGGTCTCCTCGACCGACTCCGGGGACGGGCCGAGCGGCGTGGACGGCGGGGGCGGCGGCAGCATCTCCCGGTACGGGCCGGTGTCTTCCTCGGGGGCGGCGTCCGCACCGAGCAGGGCCACGGCCCGCGCGCGGTGTACGGGGCTGAGCAGATGGGCGCGGTCGGCGAGTTCGGCGCGCAGGGCCCGGTCGTCGCCGAGGTGGGCGGCAGCCAGTTTCAAGGCCCGCTCCTGGATATCGGTGTCCGGATGCCCGAAGGCCTCCCCGAGCACCGGCAGCAGCTCCGGCGCGGCGTCCGGATCGCGGGCGAGCACCTTGCCGAGGAGCGCCAGCTGGGCCCGTACGAGCTTCTTCTCGGGGCGGAAGAACACCGCGGCGGACATCTCCGCCAGCAGCGCGGGGGTGAGGTGACCGGCCGTGGCGAGGCGGGCCAGCACCTCCTGTGCGTGCCCGGCGACCGGGGACGCCGCGTCGGCGGTGAGCGCGATCCAGTCGGCGGTCCGCTCCCGCTCCTCCTCCAGGGTCGGGCGCAGGGCTTCCAGCACGGAACGGTACGGCTTCAGGTGGAGGGCCGTGCCGCCGCGCACGAGGCGGGCCGTGCAGGCGTCGAGGAGCGCGGTGCGCTCGAGCAGCCCGTCGGCCGCGAGACGGGCCAGTGTGGAGGGCCAGTGGTGCTGCGCCTGCGGCTCGCTGTGCCAGGCGAAGGTGGTCACCGGTTCCGGCGTCTCGAACAGGCGGGGCACGAACACGGCGAGGTGGGGGTCGCGGCGCAGCGCGTCGGTGAGCGTGCCACGTTCGGACCATACGGCCGTGGCCCAGCCCTCGACACAGCCGTCGCTGGTGGGCATCGGGCAGCCGGCCCGGCGGACGAGTTCCTCGATGAGCGGGTAGTCCTCCTGGGCGGTGGCGGGGCGGGCCGCGAGCCGGTGGGCGAGGTCGCCGAGCCACCGGGGTTCGCGGTGCGCGAGCACCTCGACGAGGTCGCTGTCGAGGGCGGCCCGCCGGCGGCGCATGTCACGGCCGCCGATCCAGGAGGCCGCGGCGGCGGCGCCGGTCTGACAGGCGGCGCCGGCGACGAGCAGGGCCGGGCTCACCATCTCGCGCTCCTGCCAGCGTTCCCAGCCGGAGGCCCGCAGTCCGGCGCGCAGTTCCTTCAGTCCGGCCAGCAGCTCGCTCCGCTGCGCGCGGTCCAGCGGAGCCAGCAGGGCGGGCAGCCGGCGGGTGTGTCCGGCGCGGACGGCGGTGAGGACGTCGAGCGGGCTGGTCATCGTGCGTCTCCGGTGGCGGTGGCGGTGGCGGTGGCGTGAGCAGGGGCGGGGGCCGGGACCGGAGCGGCGCCGCGGGCCATGCGGGTGGCGAGGGCGTGTTTGCAGGGGCCGCGCCGCCCGCGGTAGTCGGCCCACCACTGGCAGGTGCAGCTGAACGCGCCGCCCGACTCCCGGACCCGGTAGCGCCGTTCGCCGGAGGCCACGTACGCGGTGGCCGGGCCGTCGAAGGTGACGGCGCCTTCGGCCAGGAGGGCGCGGGCGGCTGTCAGCCGGGGGTTGTGCCGCTCGGCGCTCCGGGCGTCGTAAGGCAGCTCGCGGTGGAAGTAGGCGGCCTCCGACAGGTCGTAGCCGACCTTGCCGGCCGTGCCCAGGCGGGTGAGGGCGGCGCGCACCCGCTGGACGGGGAGGCCCGACTGCTCGGCGAGGTCGCCGGGGTCGATGCGCGGCTCCCAGGCGAGCAGGACGGAGACCAGATCGGCGTCATCGGCCGCCGTGTCCGTGGCGAGGGCCTCCAGCACGCTGCCTTCGCCGGAGAACCCGCGGTCGGCCTCGGGGGAGAGGGTGAGCGTCAGCCGCATGCCGGGCAGCGCGATCTCCCACGCCGAGGCGGTGGGAGCGGCGCCGTCCGGTACGGGCCCGTACACGCGCAGGGCCGTGGCCTGGCGCAGCACGCGCTGGAAAGCGGCGAGCCGTTCGGGGCCGGGCAGGCACACGGCCCCGGGCACCGGTCGGGTGGTGGGGCGCAGGGTCCGGCCCGCGGGGACCACCCACATCGGGCCGCCGGCCGCGCCGCCGACGCCGGGGCTGCGGGGCAGGGAGCGCAGGAACCGGACGGCTTCGGCGGCGGTCAGTTCCGCACGGAGGTCGAAACCGGCGGTGATGGCCTGGGATTCGGCGAACCCGCGCAGCCAGCGGTCGGGCAGCGGCACCTTCTTCTCGACGACCGGCCCGTCCAGGGTGGTCACCGCGAGCTCCTCGGGTCCGACCCGCAGATGCAGCGGGTCGTCGTCGGTGAGCCGCGAAAGTGCCCCGCGCAGCGGGTTGTTGACGTCGACATTGGTGGTGCCGTGGCCGGTGTCGGCCCCGCGGAGGCCTTCGGGCAGGACGTCCAGGCGGGCGTAGACCCCACAGCATCCGGAGAAGGACTCGAAGCGCAGCCGGTCGCCGTTGGCGGTGACCACGGGGTCGAGGGACGCCCCCTGGGTCCGCCGGAAATAGCGGGCCCCGGCCACGTCGGCGACGGCCAGCAGGCCGCGCGCGGCGGCCTGAGGGGCGCTCAGGAACCCTGAGAAGAAGTGCGGGTGGGCCTCGACGCCGGTCGGGGTCAGGCCGCCGGAGGTCTCCAGGCCGAGGCTGCGGCCGGTGCCGGAGCCCGCCAGCGCGGAGGAGCCCGCATAGGCGAAAGTGTGTGCGGTTCGCGTCATGCAAGGGACGTTACGAGGCCCCACTGACAACGGCGTTCCGACGCCGGAGCGCCCATCCCGAACCCAAGCCCGCGCCGCCGCCGGCCCCCGCGGCGCCGCCCGCCCCCGCGCCGCCGCCGGCCCGGATGGCCACCGCCGGGCCCAGCCCGCCCGCCGTCAGCCGTGCCCGTCCGCCATGGAGTCGAACGTCTCCCGCATCATCCGGTCGATGACCCCGGGCCGGCCGGCCAGGGAGTCGAAGAGGTCGGCGAGCAAGCACAGCACGAAACCGTGCACCAGCGCCTCTTCAGCCGGGACCGCTCCGAACCGGTCGCGCCACGCCACGGTGTCCATGCCCATCGCGGCGGCCATCAGGACCCCGGTGACCATCGGCACCTGAGCCGGATCGGCCGTCTCGAAAGTGGGGAGCCTGCGGATCACCGAGGGGATCAGATCGCCGAGCGGATCGAGGCGGTCCGCACCACCGGCCCGCTCGGCGATCAGATATCCGGTCAGCACACCCACGAGGAAGACGGTGCCCCGCGACACCTCCGCACGCCCGTACGCCTCCACCGCGGCCTCGACCCGCTGCCGAGCCACCTCACGGTCCTCGGCGGACGTCCGCTTCTCCAGGACCCGGTACGAGTCCCAGGCCGCCCGGATCGCCCCGTCCACCACTACGCCACTCCTGCTCATGGTGCGACCGTAGACGACGCGGCGACGCCGTGGGACGGCGCCCCGAGCGGGACTACCGCAGGTCGAGCAGGGCCACGGCCTCGGCGAGATCGGTGTGCGCGGGCTCGAAGGTCCGTGCGGCGAGGAAGAACATCGAGCGGTCGGTCAGGGCGCGGGCGAGGCGTGCGGGGTCGTCGGGCTGGCGGCGGGCGAGCGCCAGGCCCTCGTCGAAGTACGGTGCGAGCCGCTCCGCGAACCGATGGGGGTGGCCGCCCTCGCGGAGCGCGACGCGGACGCTGATCCTGCGCTGGACGTCGACCAGTTCGGCCAGCCGGCCGGCCTCGCGCAGATCCGACGCCTCCGCTTCGAGCCCCGGCAGGGTGCCGAGGAAGGCTTCCCGCGTGTCGCCCGACCACCCGAGGTCGCTGCCGAACGGCGGCATCGGGGACTCGGGCGTCGCAGCCGGTTCGTCGCCCCGCCCAGACAGGACGTACAGGGCGACCCACCACGAGAGGATGCAGCTCCAGTTCTTCGGCTCGCCCGTCGTCGCCAGCTCCTCCAGGACGGTCAGGGCCTCCCGCCGGCCGGCCGCAGCCTCCCTTCCGTGCCCGGCGGCCTCGCGCATCCGGGAGTGGTGGACCAGTTCCCAGCCGAGGATGGACAGCGCCGTCCGCTGCTCGGCGGTCTTGCGCCGGGTCTCGTCGAGAAGCTCGCCCACCCCCGGGGCCCGGCTGCGGTGGCTCATCGCGAGGAGCGCGTCGACCAGCTTCGGCAGATACGCCCTCGGGCTCACCTCCGCCAGAACCCGGTACGCCTGGAGCGCTTCGGGCAGGCTCGGCTGCCGCGAACCCAACAGCAGTAGGCGGGCCCGCAGTACCGCGTCGTGATCGTTCTTCCCCATGTTCCCCCTGTCGCCGGCTGACTCGAGAAGGAGATTCTGGGCGTGGGGGAGTGGATCGGACAAGGCTCGCGAACTGTGCTTTCCGCCCTACGGAAAACGCCGCTGACCTGTCATGATGGAGACGATTACCGGCAACCCGCGGCGGGCCGGGCCGCGCGTCAGGACGGCGTGGGGGCGAGCGGTGCGGCGGCCTCCCAGACGAACCCGTCCGGATCGGTGAAGGCGTCGTCCTCTGCGCCGCCGAGGACGACGCGGTGCGAGCCGGCGCCGTCGGCGGGGACGCCGAGGTCCTTGGCCAGGGCGCGGCGCTTGTACAGCGCCAGCTTGAGGGGGCTGTGCTGACCGGCGGCGAACTCGACGTACTTGCCGCCGAAGCTCTTGGCCACGGTCAGGCCCCGGTCGGCGTAGAACTTCTTCGTTGCCTTCACGGCCTCGACGCCGAGCAGCAGGACGACGTCGTCGATCTCGCGGGTGTCGGGGCCGGTGTCCTTCTTCGCCGAGGTCGCGATCTTCCAGATCGTCCCGTCCGGGGCCCGGACGACGCCGCCGTAGCCCCACAGCGACTTCGCGGCGGGCTTCAGGACCGTGGCGCCGGCCTCCACGGCGGCGCCGAAGAAGCCGTCGACGGTGGCCGGCCCGGACACCGTCAGCCCCAGGGTGAACCCGCGGAACCCGGTGGAGTGCGCCTCGGAGGCCCGTAGGCGGATGTACGTGTCCACGCCGAAGGCGCCGTAGAAGCGGGCTGCGGCCTCGGGGTCGGCCACCTCAAGGGTGACGGACGCGAGGGAGGCGCGGGCTGTGGTGGAAGGGGTGGTTGCCATGACACTCACGCTAGGGGCTGTCCGCCGGCCGGGGCTTCTCGATTCCTGACCGGTCTGGAGACTTGCTTCGCCACGCAGGCGGGCATCCCCTCCACCCTGATCGCCGACCCCGCGGCGCGGGCCGTACCCGCCCCGTCCTCCCCGTCCGCCTCATGCCGCCGGAAGGCCCCCGGCGGCATGCCGACCAGCTCGGTGAAACGAGTGGTGAACGTTCCCAGCGACGCGCAGCCGACCGCGAAACAGACCTCGGTGACGCTGAGATCGCCCCGCCGCAGCAGCGCCGCCGCCCGCTCGATGCGACGCGTCATCAGGTACGAGTACGGCGACTCACCGTAGGCGGCCCGGAATTGCCGACTCAGGTGCCCCGCGGACATGTGCACGTCCTGGGCGAGCGCCTCCACGTTCAGCGGCTGCGCGTATTCCCTGTCGATCCGGTCGCGGACGCGGCGAAGCCGCGCCAGATCGGCCAGGCGCTGCGCCTCGACGCGTGCGCGCCGCCATTCGGGCTTACACACGAGAACCCTCCCCTGCGTCTTCCATCGAGGACCCGGACGCCCCCCGGGCGGGCGGGCGACGGACAGTCGGGCACTTCGATCCCCGCACGGCTCAGCGCAGCTCCTGGATGCGGACCAGGTTGCCCGCGGGGTCGCGGAACGCGCAGTCGCGGATGCCGTACGGCTGCTCGGTCGGCTCCTGGACGACCTCGGTATCACCGGCCTGCACCTTCTCGAACGTGGCGTCGAGGTCAGGGGTGGCCAGCAGGATCCAGCCGTAGGTCCCCTTGGCCATCATCTCGGTGATCGTGCGGCGCTCTTCCTCGGTGACGCCGGGATCGGCGGCGGGCGGCGCCAGAAGGATCGACGTGCCCGGCTGCCCGGCCGGTCCGACCGTGATCCAGCGCATCCTGCCCTGCCCGACGTCGCTGCGGACCTCGAAGCCGAGGACGTCGCGGTAGAAGGCGAGCGACGCGTCCGGGTCGTCGTGCGGAAGAGACGTCGTGTGAATGGTGATGTCCATGGGGAGCAGGCTAGGGGCGGCTCAGAGAATACGCTTCTCGATTCCTGATCGATCCGGGCGCACCCGGAGGTTCACGTGCACCGCGGGTCACCCCGTGCCTGACGCGGCGCGCAGGGTGAGGCCGAGGATGACCAGGAGGGCGGTGGCGGCGGGTCCGGTGCGGGCCACGGCGCGCAACAGCGCGTTGGCGCGCAGCGCGCGGATCCGGTGGTGGATTTCGATGCGCTCGCGCAGGCGGACGAGCAGGAGTCCGGCGGCGGGAGGCCAGCGAGGGCTGAACCGGAGCGGAGCCACGGCGGTCCGCGCGCTGGGCCGTTCGGCGGACCGGCCCGGCGCACCCCCGCGCAGGCACGTACCGTCGGTCGCGGATCGTCCGTCCCGGCGGCGGTGCGCGCCACCGCGGCCCCGGACGCCCCGCGACCCGTTCCGGCCACGGCTTTTCGGGGAAGCCGCGCCGGTCCTCACGCGCACACCGAGACACCACGGAGAGAAGCTCATGACCCAGACCGGTCTTCTGGCCCGTATCGAGGCCAAGCCCGAGCACGCGGCGCAGGTCCAGGAACTCCTGGAGAACGCCCTGGAACTGGCCCGTCAGGAAACCCAGACCGTGACCTGGTACTCCTTCAGGCTCGGCCCCACGAGCTTCGGGGTCTTCGACACGTTCGACGACGAAGCCGGACGCCAAGCCCACCTGAACGGCAAGATCGCGGCTGCCCTGACGGAGATCACGCCCACCCTGCTCGCCGGCGCTCCCGACATCCAGAAGGTCGACGTCCTGGCTGCCAAACTGCCGTGAACCCGCCCGCGTCTCGCGGCAGGGCGGGCCGGAGCTCTAGGGGACGGTGACGAAGACGCTGTGCCAGCCGCTCGCACCGTCCGGGATGGTGCGAGCGCGTTCCTCGGTCTGCACGGCTCCACTGCCGTCCGTCGCGCGGACGGTGATGTTGTGTCCGCCGGGGGCCGCGTTCCAGCGGTAGGACCACTGGCGCCAGGTGTCGACGCTGTCCTGTGCGGCGAGGTCGGCGTCCTGCCAGGGGCCCTCGTCGATACGGACCTCGACGCGGGTGATGCCGCGCCGCTGGGCCCAGGCGACACCGGCGACCGTGACGGTGCCGGAATCGGGGCGGCCGAACGGCTTGGGCGTGTCGATGCGGGTCTGGGTCTTGATCGGCGCGCGGCGGGCCCACTTCCGCTTCACCCAGTACGGGTCGTAGGCGTCGAAGGTGGTCAGTTCGATGTCGGTGATCCACTTGCAGGCCGAGACGTAGCCGTACAGGCCCGGGACGAGCATGCGGACGGGGAAGCCGTGCTCGAAGGGGAGGGGCGCGCCGTTCATGCCGACGGCCAGCATCGCGTCCCGTCCGTCCATCACGTCCTCGACGGGGGAGCCGAGGGTCATGCCATCCACGGACCGGGCCACCAGCTGGTCGGCCCCGCCGCCCTTGGAGGGGGGCCGGACCCCGGCTTCGCGCAGGAGCGCGGCCAGGGGGACTCCGAGCCAGCGGGCGGTGCCCGTGTAGGGGCCGCCGACCTCGTTGGACACGCAGGTCAGGGTGATGTCGCGCTCGATGAGGGGCCGGGCGAGGAGGTCGGCCAGGGTGTAGGTGCGGGGGCGGGCGACGCCCTTGCCGTGGACCCGCAGCCGCCAGGTGCCGGCGTCGATCTTGGGGACGACGAGAGCGGTGTCGACCCGGTAGAAGTCCCGGTTGGGCGTGGTGAACGGGCTGACGCCGGCCACCTTCAGCTGGGCTCCCGCGGGGACGGCAGGAGCCGGGGAGGCCGGCCGGGGCAGGGTGAGACCGCCGCGGGAGGCGACGGCGCCCTGGCCGCGCCGGCCCGTGAGGTAGCGGCCCAGTACCCCGGCTGACGCGGCGCCGGCGGTCGTGACGGCTGCCGCGACGAGGAACCCGCGCCGGTTCCAGACGCCCGTCGCCTGCACCCCCGGTGCGGTGGCGGGGCGGGCCGCCCTGCCGGCGAGGACGTAGAGCGTGAGCGCGCCTGCGGCGGCGCCGGCGCAGGAGGGCAGTGAGTCCGCGATCCCGGCGGAGTCGGGCCTGCTGAGGGCCGCGGCCGTGCCGACGATCCCGAACAGCAGCACCCCGGCGGCACCGGTACGCCGATATCTCAGGGCCAGGACGCCCAGGGCGAGGGCGATGAGCACGAGGACACCGAGGATGCCCAGCTGGAGAACGGTCTTGTCGTTCTCCCCGAAGGTGCGGATCGCGAAGTCCTTCACCGCGGCGGGGGTCCGGTCGATCACCGCGCCGCCCACGACCGTGACCGGTCCGGCGGCGGGCCGGACGAGACCGGCGACGAGTTCGGCCACGGCGAGCGCCGTGAAGCCGGCCAGAAGCCCGGCCAGGGCGCCGAGGGCGGCGCGGGCCAGGGTGGTGCGGGAGAGGGTAGTGCGGGAGCTGCTCACACTCCGGATTCGGCGGCGCCCGCCCGATGGATTGGTCCGGCACCGGAAGGAGTGAGCCGCCGGGATCCGCAGCCGTAGCCGTACGGGCCGGGGAAGGAAACGAGCGGGTTTGCAATCCATCACCCCATTGGTCACGAATCCTTCGCGAGGCTCCCGATGAGAGGCAGCCGGACAGAAAGAGGTGGGACAAGGGCCACGGGGAGCGGCACTGGGTCGCCGGCCATCAGACCGGCCATCAGACCGGTCACCGGGTTCCGGGCCACTGGAACTGTCACGACATGGGGCAGCGCCGGTTGTCCCGGGCCGGGATTCCAAGGCCCACCCCTCGGAGCCCCGTGACGGCCGCGTGCAACAGGGAGGAACCGCCATGAACGCCACCATCGCCCCGGGCCGATGTCCGGTGACGGTGCACCTTGACCTGCCACCGGCAGCTGAAGCGGCACGGCTGGCTCGCCAGAGGGTCGCGCTGATGCTCGCCACCGACGCCGCCGGATGCCCCCGCGGCATCGCCGAGGACATCGTACTCATCGCCTCCGAGCTGGTCACCAATGCCGTCCGACACGCCGACGGGCCCTACGCGCTGACGCTGAGCGTCGACCACAGGCGCGTCGGCGTGGCCGTCAGCGACGCCTCGTCCGAACTGCCGCGCCGCCGCGCCGGGCACGCGGGGGCCGGGCCGGGTGGGCGCGGACTGCAGATCATTCAGGGTCTGGGGGCGGACCTCTTCGTCAGCCCGTCGGGCACCGGCAAGCAGGTCATCGCCGTCCTCACCTGGTAGCCCGGCTCACCCCGGAGTGCTGCGGGCGGCTGTGCCGACAGCCGCCCGCAGCCGACCTGCCCGACCGCCCAAGGGCCAAGGCATCCCTGAGGACGGCCTTCGCCCGATGCCGGGCAGGTCACCGGTCCGAAGCCACCCCGTCCTCGGCGTCGGCCCGGAGTCTGGGGTGGCCGTCAGGCGCTGACGCAGGACGGGTTGAGCAGCCCGAAGGCGCTGCTGCTGCCGCCGGCCACAGCCCCGGCGGCCACTGCCACCGCCAGGCCGCGTCGCACACCAACCATGTGGACCACCTGCGAACCACCTCCATGGGGCTGCCCGGCCCCGTGGAAGTCCCGCGTGGCCGGCGAGGAAACCGCCGCACACCTCCGGCGCCCTCACCCACGCATTCGCCGCCGCTCACCCGCCGGCTGGGCCGGCGGGCCCCGGTTCCCCCGTACGGAGTCACCGAGGTCGTGCGGGTGACGAAATCCGCCCGCCCGAAGGCCCACCCGAAGGCCCGCCCGAAGGCCCAGCCGAACTCTCACCCGAACGCCCACCCGCACACCCATCCGCACGGCCGCCCGCTACGAAGAACCACTGACACACCCCCACGTTCCGGTGGCCGGGCCGCCCTTTCACGGGCGGCCCGGCCCCGTTCAGGCAACCAGGACAAAAGGACCGGCATGCGATGGACGCCCCGCCCCCCGACGGCCCCCCGCGGCCGCCCCTACGCCTCCTCGCCCCAGCCGGTGCCCGGCCGGTGAACCAACCGCTTTCCTTCAGCACGAGCTCCAGCCCGGGACCGGGTGACCTGACCGAGGCCATGGAAGCGGTCGCCCAAGGCGACAAGCAGGCCTTCTCCGCCCTCTACGACGCCCTCGCCCCCATGGTCTTCGGCATCGTGATCAAGGTCGTACGCGACCGCGCCCAGTCCGAGGAGGTCGCCCAGGAGGCCATGATCGACCTGTGGCGGCAGGCCGCCCGCTACCGCCCGGACGCCGGCAGCGTCGCCAGCTGGGCCGCGACGATCGCCCACCGTCGGGCGGTGGACCGGGTCCGCTCCGCCCAGGCGGCCGCCGACCGTGAGCAGGCTCAGGCCGCACGGGAGCACACCACCGCGTTCGACGAGGTCGCCGAACAGGTCGAGACCCGACTGGACAGCGAACAGGTCCGCCGCTGCCTCCGCGGCCTGACCGAGCTCCAGCGCCAGGCAGTGACCCTGGCCTACTACCGGGGGCTGACCTACCGCGAAGTCGCCGAAACCCTGCGCACACCGCTTCCTACCATCAAGACACGCATGCGCGACGGCCTGATCCGGCTCCGCGACTGCATGGGGGTGACCACATGAAACACCACGCATCCGACGCCCACACCCTTGCCGCCGCCTACGCCCTGGGTGCGCTCGAGGACGGTGAACGCAAGGCCTTCGACGCCCACATGGAGGCGTGCGAGGCCTGCCGTCAGGAGGCCGCGGAATTCGAGGAGACCACGGCACGTCTGGCGGCAGCGGTCGCCCAACCCCCGCCTGCGGCGGTCAAGGCACAGGTCATGGCCGCCATCGACGGCGTCCGCCAGCTGCCGCCCCGCATCCCCACCACCGCATCCGCGTCCGTACCCGCGCTCGGCGGCATGCTGCGCCGCAGGACCCTGCCGCTGGCGCTGGCCGCCTGCGTGGTGGCCGCCGCGCTCGGCGGCGTCGCCGTATGGCAGGAGCAGAACGGACGGGACCTCCAGCAGCAGGCCCGTCAGGTCCAGCGGCAGCTGGACGCGGTCAGCAGCGTCCTGGCGGCACCCGACGCCCGTACCGTCCACGGACGGGCCGCCAACGGAGCCGTGACCACCGTCGTCGCCTCCGAGCGGCAGAACAAGGCCGTCTTCACCGCCGGGAACCTGCCCGCACCCGGGGCGGGGAAGACCTACCAGCTGTGGCTCGACCACGGCGGGACCATGCGGCCGGCCGGATTCATCGACCACGACGGCGCCGTCGTCCTCACCGGCAGCCCCGCCGACGCGGGCGCGGTCGGCCTCACCCTCGAACCCGCCGGAGGATCCCCCCAGCCCACCACCGCCCCCCTGATGCTGATGACCCTGCCCGCCTGATCCCGGGCACCCGCAACCGCACCCACCGCCGAGCCCCCAGCGGCCCTCCACCCCGCCCGTTCCCCGGACCGCATCGCCCGGCCTCCGGACCCGCACCGGCAGAAGTATCCGGACCGTACTTCTGCCGGTGGAATTGCCTGGTCCACCCCCTCCCCGCCCGGTTGGCTGGTGGCAACCCGGACGGGGGCCGACCAGCCCCAACCGGGCCGGTCCGTCGCTCAGCGCCACCCCCCGTGGGCGGCTGCGCGACGGACCGGGGCGAACGTCCAGACTTCAGGTCCCCGGCGCACCGCGCCCCATGGGCGTCGGCGACCGCTTTCCACCAGGGGAAATTCACAATGAGAACCAGTGGTGCCGTGCTCCGCCCGGGCTCCGGCCGCCGTGCCCGTCTGCTGCGCCTGTTCGCCCTGCCCGTGCTCCCGCTCCTCGTCCTCGCCTCGATGCTGACGGCGCCGACGGCCGCGGTCGCGGCGGACACCGGCAAATACGGCTACGCCCGCTACGACCAGTGGTCCTGGGTGACCTCGCACAACGCGTTCGCCACCAGCTGGATGCAGGCACCCCTCCCGCCGAACCAGTCCCAGAGCATCAAGGACCAGCTCGACGGCGGGGTGCGCGCGCTGATGCTCGACACCTACGACCCCAACGGCTCCGGGCCCGTCCGGTTGTGCCACACCAGCCGCTTCGCCTGCTACGACGACTTCAAGGCCGCGCTGCTGACCATCGTCAACTTCCTGCAGAAGAACCCGCAGGAAGTGGTGACGATCTTCCTGGAGAACTACGCAAGCCAGCCGACGCTCAGCAGGGACATCACCACGATGCTCGACGCCAAGGGCGCCGGCAAACTGCTGTTCAACCAGAACAAGTACGGCATCTTCAGCAACAACTGGCCGCAGCTGCGCGACATGGTCGCCGACAACCAGCGTCTGCTGATCTTCCAGGACAGCTGGGACGACGTGGCCGTCGGCTCCGGCACCTTGATGAACACGTGGTCGCACACGGTGGAGAACAAGTACGGCTACGGCACGGGCAACGCCCCGTGGGGCTGCGAGGTCCGGGACCACAGCCTGCCGCTGACCACCAAGACGATGCCGGGCACGAAGATGACCGCGCTGTTCACGATGAACCAGTTCAATTCGGACGCCATCAACCCGCAGGACCTCGCGGCGGGCGACAACGGCAAGGACCTCAAGAAGCGCATCGAGACATGCCGGGGCGTCACCGACCGGGCCCCGAACTTCGTGGCGGTCAACTTCTACCAGGAGAGCGACACCCCTGGAGTCACCCCCGTGTCGGTGGTCGAAGGGCTCAACAAGGATGCTTACGTCTACCCGCCGGACCCGGCGGTGTGGCTGGTCAACGGGAAGCAGTACCGCAGCACCTACGGTTCGAACCGGTGCATGGTGCGCGGGGACGAGTTCGCGGACGGCAGCGGCGGCATGGTGACGCAGCGCGCCTGCGCCGACCCGGTGCCCAGCAGCCACCAGTGGACGGCCACCAAGCCGGACTACGACGGCAAGGGCTACTACTGGATCAAGGCGGCCAACGGCAACTGCCTCACCGTCCCGTACAACAACGGCACGCCGCCCGGCGACGGCACGCAGCTCTTCTGGTGGCCCTGCGAGACCAAGTGGTCCTCCGGCAGCCAGCTGTGGAACGTCATCCCGGTCAAGCTCGGCGCCGGCGGACAGGACCGCGGCTACTACTTCGTCAACCAGTGGACCGGCAAGTGCCTGACGCTGGACCCCTCGACGTCGACCGCGAAGGCCGGCAAGGTCACCCAGGCCTCCTGCCCCTCGCACTGACGACCGGCAGAAGCACGACCCACGGACCCGGTCCGGCACCGCTCACGGCGGTGCCGGACCGGGTCTTTCCCTTGCGCGGAACACCCTCGACCGGTCCGTCGACAAGCCCCGCCCGCCCGGCCAGGGCCGCCCTCCTTCACCCCTCCACCCCCTCCACCCGCAAAAGTAATCTCGTGCATACTTTTGCGGGCGAGGTACGGCGTTCCGGCTGGGCCGCACTGACCAGGGGAAATCGAGACATGGGCACCGGTACACCGGCCACCGGCGGCTTCGGCGCGCTTCTGCACGTTCTGCGGACGGGGGCCGGGCTGAGCCAGGAGGAGCTGGCGCATGCCGCGGGAGTGAGCGTCCGGGCGCTGTCGTACATGGAGCGCGGACACTCCCGGGGGCCGCAGCGCCGCACCGTGCAGGCGTTGGCCGCGGCCCTGGGCCTGGACGCGGCCGCCGCCGGGGAGCTGGAGCACACCGCGAGCCTGGGGCGCTCCCGCCGGGCCACCACCACCGATGCTCCGCGCCCCGCCGCCGCACCGGACGCCGTCGCGCAGACGGACGCGCCCGATCTGCTGCCGCGCGCGCCGCGCGGCTTCCACGGGCGGGCGGCGGAGCTCGCCGCTCTGTCCCGGGCCGCCGAGGGAGAGGCGCCCGTCTGTCTGGTCATCGGGCCCGCCGGGGTCGGCAAGACGGCCCTCGTGCTGCATTGGGCCCACCACGGCCGGGCCGGCTTCCCCGACGGGCGGCTCTACGCCGACCTGCGCGGCTTCGGCGACACGGGCGAGCCGGCCCTCATGGAGGTGCTGCGCGAGTTCCTCCCGGCCCTCGGTGTGCCGCACGACCGCATGCCGGAATCGGCGAACGCGGCGGCCGCCCTGTTCCGGTCGCTCGCCGCCGACCGGCGGCTCCTCGTGGTGCTCGACAACGCGCGGGACTCCGAGCAGGTCAGGCCCCTCCTGCCGGGCGGTCGCCGCTGTGTCACCGTCGTCACGAGCAGACACCGGCTGCCGGGGCTGATCGTCACCGACAACGCCCTGCCCGTTGCCGTGGACGTGCTCGGCCCGCAGGACGGCACGACGCTCCTCGCCGGGGTACTCGGCACGGAACGGGTGCGCGCGGAGCCGGACGCCGCGCGCCGCCTGGCCGAGCTGTGCGGCGGGCTGCCCCTGGCGCTGCGGGTGGCAGCTGCCCGGCTGGCGCAGCGGCCGGACTGGTCACTGGGTGCCATGGCCGCCGAGCTGTCCGACGAGACGCGCCGGCTGGGTCTGCTCGACGTGGAGGACACCGGCGTGCGAGCGGCGCTGCGCGTCACGCTGCAACAGCTCCCGTCTGAGGTCTCACGTCAGTTCGCCCATCTCGGCCGCCATCCCGGTACGCACGTCGACCGGTATGCGGCGGCGGCCCTGGCGGGCACGGACCCGGCGGCCGCCGAGAGCGCCCTGGAACGGCTGGCCGTCGCGCACCTCGTCACGGAGACGGCGCCGGGCCGCTGGACGATGCACGATCTCGTGCGGCTCTACGCACGCAGCCTGGACGTCGGCCCCGACGCACTCAAGCGCGTGCTCGACCACCACATCGCCACGGCCCTCGCGGCCGTGGCGGCGGCCGAGCCCGGCAACGAGGACTGCTTCCCGCTGCCGGCGGACTACCTGCCGCCCGCCGCGGTACGCGACATCGCCGACCGGTCCGCCGCCGTCGCCTGGTACGCGGCCGAGAGGGACGACCTCACGCTGGCGGTGGCCGCGGCGCACGCCGCCGGACTGCACGGCAGGACCTGGCGGATCGTCCTGACGCTGTGGCCCCTGATCGTGTGGCGGGTACGGGACGGCTGGGTCCCGCTCCTGGAGACCGCGCTGGAGGCGGCACGGGCCGACGCCGACCAGCACGGCGAGTCACGGGTGCTGAACGTGCTCGGCTGGGTGCTGATCGAGGAGGGGCGCATCCCGGAGGCGCTGACCCACCTGGGAGCCGCCTCCGAGCTCGCCTCCCGGGCGGGTGACGCGGTGGCCGAGGCCAACGCCCTGATCGTCCTGGCCCAGGCACAAGCGGCGCTCGGCGGCCTGGACCAGGCGGCGGAGGGGTGTGAGCGGGCGGTGGAGCTGGCGCGCCGGGCCGGCGACCGGACCATGGAAAGACTGGCCATGCAGCACCTCGCCCGCCATTGGGCCGACGCCGGGAAATGGCGCCAGGCCCTCGACACGGCGACCGGGGCCCTGGCGTTCGACGACCGGTCGGACACGGCCGACATCCCTCGCGTCCTGCTGCTGATGGTGAAGGGGGAGGCCCTGCTCGGCCTCGGGAACGAGGCCGAGGGCATCGGCCAACTCGACCTGGCGGCCCGGGAGGCGGAGGCCTCCGGCTACGAGGACGGCGCGGTACGGGCCCTCGGCGCACTGCTGCGCGTATCGGCGGACGCGGAACTCCAGGCCCGCTACGACGCGGCAGTCGCCCGCCTCACCACCCGCCCCTGAAGCCCCGGGCCGTGGCAGCCCCCCCCCGGCGGGGGCTGCCACGAGGGGGTCAGTACTGGTACTGGCCGACGGTGATGAAGTACCGCAGCTCCTCCGGCGTGCCGCTCAACGCCTTCTCGGCCGCGGCGCGCAGTCCGACGCTGATGCCCGGACGGCCCAGGATCCGAGCGACCTCGACACGGTCGTCCTCGGCCCGGGCAAGGCGCAGCCCGGTCTTGAGGAAGGCGGTCCGGTCGGCGGGGGTGCCGTCGAGGGCCTTGTTGGCTTCGCGCGTGACGCCCCTGCCGATGGTCGGGTCGGCGAGGATCTTGGCGATGGCGAAGCGGTTGTCCTCATCCTGGGCCTTCGCGAGGCCGGTCGCCAGGAAGGCGGTCCGGTCGGCGGGGGTGCCGTCGAGGGCCTTGTTGGCTTCGCGCGTGACGCCCCTGCCGATGGTCGGGTCGGCGAGGATCTTGACTATCGCGAAACGGTTGTCCTCGTCCTGGGCCTTCGCGAGGCCGGTCTCCAAGAAGGCGATCCGGTCGGCGGGCGTGCCGTCGAGGGCCTTGTTGGCCTCGCGCTTGACGCCCTTCCCGCTGGCCGGATCGGCGAGGATCTTGGCGATGGCGGCCGCGTTCTCCGTGTCGGAGCCCGTCACCGCGCTCGCGGACGCCGATGCGGTGACGGGCGCGGCGGCGGCGAGTGACGGGGTGGCGAGCAGGAGGGCCGGAGCCAGGGCGACGGCGGTCAGGGCCAGTGTGGCTCGGGTCAGTTTCATGGTTCCCCCATGGTCGGATGCCATCCGGTGATCGGTGGCCCCAAGATCATCGCAACCCTGTCCGCCTCGTACAACTCCGTTAACCGGCAAGCGCGCCACCCCGAACATGGGAGGGTTCATACGTTGCGCCGGTCAGGTGGGGACTTCGGCCGCCATCACCCGCGCCGTGCAGCAGTCCTCCGCGAGCGAGATCCTTTCCCTGGTCAACGCCGAACGCGCCAAGGCCGGTTGTGAGCCGCTCAAGGAAGACCCGCGCCTCATGCAGGCCGCCCAGGCCCACGCCGACGACATGGCCGCGAACCACCTCACCGAGCACACCGGCTCCGACGGTTCCAGCGACCTGATGCGGATGGAGCGGGCAGGCTACTCGCCCGCCGGACCCTCCTCCGAGAACGTGTCCGGGCCGGGACACCACTCCTCGAAGTCCCACGTCGACGGCTGGATGGCCAGCAGCCGAGGCCACCGCGCCGCCATCTTGAACTGCACGTACAAGGAGACCGGGATCGGGACGAGCGGCGAGTACGCCGTGGAGCTGTTCGCCGTCCAGTCGCGATAGCGGCGACCCGTCTCAGACCGACGAGGGCACGCGGACGGCGAGCAGCACCGCGTCGTCTTCGGGCTCGGCCGCCCCCGCCGTGTCCAGGAGGGAGCGCAGCAGGATCTCCAAGGGAAGGCCCTGCTGCGCGGCGGAGGCCAGGAGCCGGGCCAGGCGGCCGGTCTCCTCCTCGATGTCGGTGCCCCGCTGTTCGACGAGCCCGTCGGTGTACAGCAGCAGGGTGGCCCCGGGGGCGAGGAGACGGCTGTGCTGGGTGCGGGGCCCCGGCGGCAGCGCGGGGTGCAGCAGGATGTCGTGCCGTGTCAGGTGCTCGACCGTCCCGTCGGGGGCGGCCAGGAGCGGGGGCGGGTGTCCGGCGTTGCTCCACTTCAGCAGCCACCGTCCGTCGGCGGCGGGGGAGAGGTGGACGTGTACGGCCGTGCCGCTCGCGGGCAGCCGCAGGCGGCGGCAGGCACCTTCGAGGGCGCTGAGGGCCTCCTGCGGTCCCCGGCCGGGGTGGTCGAGGTCGGCTTGCCGCAGCATGCTGCGGGCCTGGCCCATCAGCGCGGCCGCCTGCATGTCATGGCCGGTGATGTCGCCGACGGTGACGGCAAGCGTGGACCCGTCGTCGCCGGACCCCTTGCCGCCGGGCAGGGGGTAGGCGTCGTACCAGTCGCCTCCGACCATGTCCTCCCGGGCGGCAGGCCGGTACAGGGCGGCCAGTTCCAGGCCCGCCACGGCGGGGAGCTCGGTGAGCATGGCCTGCTGGAGCTGGCGGGCGACCGTGATCCGGTCGTCCAGGTGCAGGGCCCGCTCGACGGCCTGCGCGGTGTAGCCGGCGAGCGTGGTCAGGACCAGCTTCTCGGGCGTGTCGATCACGTACGGGGCGGCCCACCCCAGGATGAGGGTGCCGAGGACGCCGCGCAGGCCGCGCAGCGGAAGACAGACCGCGGTACCCAGGCCCAGAGCGTCGAATCCGGCGGCCGCCTCCGGCCCGTACCGGGAGGCGATCTCGGACCGGTCGTCCACCACGATCATGCGGTTCTCGCGCACGGCCCGGGCGCTCGGCCAGTGGGAGCCGAGGGCGTAGGACTCGGGGACCCTCTCGAAGGGCTGGTCCCCGCCCACCGGGTCCGCGATGCGGTGCAGCGTTCCGCCGCGCAGCAGGACCAGGCCGATGTAGGACGGCTTGAGGTCTCCGCTGACCAGGTCCGCGACCCGGCGGCGGACCTCATCCAGTCCGCTGGTGTCGGCCAGGTCCTCGGAGGCCCGCAGCAGCAGCTGGGAACGGCTCAGCAGGGCGTGCATGCGGGCCGCCGCTCCCTGCGCCGCGTCCGCGGCCTCCTCACCGGCCTGACGCACCGTCTCCGCGCGTACCCGCAGCCGGATCTGAGCGCTACAGGCGGCGGCGAGATCCGACAGGTCCCGGACGGCGTCCTCGTCCCAGGAGCGGGCTCCACGGTCCACCACGGCCAGGACGCCCAACAGCTCCCCGGTACCGCCCACCAGCGGAACGCCCGCGAACGCACCGCCGGAATCACCCTGCGCGCGCGAGAGGAACAGGGGCTCGGCGAGTTCGGCCACACGCCGGCAGGCCGCCAGGGTGTGATCCGCCACGGGCGACCCGGCCGGCCAGCTCTCCACCTCCGCGCCGCCGGAGGTGCCGGGCGGCAGCAGCCAGACGATCCCCTGCGGAGCTGCCAGCAGGCGCGCGGCCAGCCGAGTGAACCGGTTCAAAGGGCTCCCCTCTCCCGCTGCACCGGGTGCGGCCCGTCCATGGCGGACTGCCGACCCGCACAGGCGGACATCCGGGCTCGGGCCGACCGCAGCCTGAGGATCAGCCCCATTTTATCCACCCGCCGACACCGCGGGCATGCGCGGCCCGGCGTCCGCGCCCCGCGGCGACGGGCCCGCATCCGGGCCCGGACCGGGGAGCGGGTCACAGGCGCTCACCCCCGGCGAGGTGGAAGGCGTACAGGGTCCTGTCGGCTCCGCCGCCGGCCCAGACCAGCGAGCGGGCGACAGCGGGCTGGGAGAAGGACGCCTCCTCGCCGAGGGCGGCCACCCATCGCTTCACCCCGGTGAGGGCGTCGACGGCGTGGAGGGTGTTGCCCAGGCCGATGAGGACGCTGCCGTCGGATTCCACGGGCGTCGAGGCTCCGTACGGGGCGCTCATGGGGTAGGCCCACTTCCGTGCTCCGGTCGAGGCGTCGAACGCGTAGAGGGCGTGCGTGCCCCCCACGAAGACCAGCCCGTGGGCAACGGTCGCGGAGCCGAAGAACTCGTTGTCGACGGTGGATGTCCATTTCCGGGCGCCGGTGGCGGCCTCGACGGCGAACAGGCGGCCGTGCCAGTCGCCGACGTAGACCACTCCCTCGGAGACGGCGGGCGCGGCCTGGGTGATCGCGTCGATGGGGAGCGACCACTTCTTGGCGCCGGTGGCGGCGTCGACCGCGTGGAGGGTCGAGTCGGTCGTCAGGACGCAACTGGCGAGGTGGACCACACCGTCCCCGAAGGCCGGCGGGCATTCGCTGCCCGCGTCGTAGGCCCACCGCTGGGTGCCGGTGGCCGCGTCCACGGCCTGGAGGCCGTTCCGGCCGGCGAGGAAGACGGCGCCGCCCCCGGCCACGGGCGGTGAGGGCGACGAGAGACCCGAGACGTGGTTCCACCGCGTCGAGCCCGTGGCGGTGTCCACGGCGTAGAGGCTGCCGTCCTCGTTGGCGGCGTACACCGCCGCATCGGCCACCGCGAGGCCGTACGGGGTCCGGCCGAGCTTCAGCGACCACTTCTCCTTGCCCGTGGCCGCGTCGAGGGCCAGCAGGACCCCGTCGCCGCGCCCCGTGTAGACCACGCCCCGCGCTTCCACCGGGGCGGCGGTGTAGACCCCGTCGCCGTGGACCGGCCATCGGACCCGGCCGGACAGCAGGGCGGGCACGACGGGGACGGCGAGGCCGGCCGCGGTGGCGGCGACACCCGCGGCGGCGAACTGGATGACCCGCCGCCGGGCGATGTGCGGGCGGCGGCGTCCGCCGTCCCGGTCCGGCCCGCTCCCGGCGCCGCCCCGCAGCGCCGGTTCGCGCAGCCGTCGCAGGGCCTCCCGGGCGTCGGCGGGCCGGTCGCCGGGTTCCTTGGCGAGCAGCGTCAGGACCAGGCGGTCCAGCGCCGCGGAGATGCCCGGGCGCCTGGCCGAGGGGGGTGTCGCGGGGGTGCGCAGATGGGCGTTCATCATCATGGCCGGCGCGTCGGCCTCGAACGGAACCCGGCCGGTGAGCAGTTCGTTCAGCACACAGCCGAGCGCGTACAGGTCGGACCGCGCGTCGCCCGGCTGCTGGCGGAACCGTTCCGGCGCCATGTAGGCGAGGGTTCCCATGACCTGGGTGGAGGTGCGGGTGGCTCCGACGAACCGCGCGATCCCGAAGTCCAGGATGACCACACGGTCGTGGGGGGTCAGCATGAGATTGGCCGGCTTGAGGTCGCGGTGCACGATGCCCGCGTCGTGGGCGGCGGCCAGGGCCGCCGCGGTCTGCTCGGTCCACGACAGCGCCGTCGCCACCGCGGGTACCCCGTCCTCGCGCAGCACCGCGCCCAGGTCCCGCCCGGGGAGGAGCTCCATGACCAGGAACAGCGTCCCGTCCGTGGGGTCCTGGCCCAGGTCGTGGACCGTCACCACCCCCGGATGGCGCAGCGCGCCGGCCGTACGGGCCTCCCGGAAGAACAGGGCCGCTCCGGCCGCGTCGCCGCGCTGGTGCGGCAGCAGCTTGACGGCCACCCGGCGTTGCAGCGTGCGGTCGTGCCCCGCCCAGACCTCGCCCATCCCGCCCTTGCCGACGAAGCGCACCAGCTCGTACCGGCCGGCGAGCACACGTAACGACGCCAACGACCCCACCCCCGAGCGGCTGCCGACGCGCCGCAAGCCGCACCCCTCGCGCGGACCGTCCTGGCCCTCGCGCATCATCCCACCCCTCGCTTGCCCGGTACATGGCCTACGGGACGGACCCCGCCGCCCGGCGTAGGTGTCCCTCCCCCCCCGGCGCGGGCGGGGCGAGTACCCCGCTGCCCCGCTACCCCCGCGCGGGGAGCGCGAGGACGTGCGTCCCGCAGGACAGGTGGAGGCGGTCGCCGGCGATGCGGAGTTCGGTGTAACCGGAGGTCGTCAGCGGGAGGTGACCGTCCTCGGTGAATCCGCTGCGGAACGTCCAGGGCGGGCGCCTGGCCGCGAGGTCGACCGCGAGGAGGGGCTGGGCCAGCTGCCCCGTGTCCAGGTAGAGCGTGCCCCCGTGCAGGAGGGGCGGCGGTTCGAAGCGGGCGCCGTCCGGGACGGCGTACGTCCACTGCAGCGCTCCGTCCGAGGCCCGCAGCGCCAGCAGCTCGTCGTGGGCACCGGGGCTCTTCGGGTCCGCGGGACGCAGCCCAATGACGTACACCATGCCGTCCACCGCCTTCGCGCTCCCGTAGGCGGTCTGGCCGCCCGGGTACGGCACCCGGTCCGCGCCGAAGCGCCAGACCACCTTCCCGGTGGCAGCCTCCAGGGCGCGGACCTCGCCGCCCCCCAGGTAAAGGCGGCCGTCGGCCAGGGAGGAGGGATGGACGGGTGCGACGACGAGGTTGCCCGGGGCGTAGAGATCGGTGCGCCAGCGTTCGCGCCCGTCGTCCCGTCCGAGGCCCACGACGTCTCCTGACGCGGAGTAGATCAGGACGTCCCCCGCGGCGACGACGCCGGGGTTCGGCGCGTAGGGCTCGTGTCCCGTCTTCTGCGTCCAGAGCAGCGCACCCCCGGCGGTGGCGTACGCGGCGATGAGCTGTTGGTCGCCGTCATAGCCGGAGAGGTACAGCCGGTCGTCGGTCCTTGCGATCAGACGGGGGCTGTCGATGCGGGGCCGCCCCAGTTCGCCGGGATACTCGGTCAGCCGCCCGTCGGCCGCGGAGAGGGCGAGCAGAGGATCCGGGGCGTGGAGGACCGTGGAGTTCTCGCGGACGACCAGCCCCTCCCCGGTCTCCTCGAAGACCACGGTCTTCGGGCTCCGCCACGCCACCTTGCCGGTGGCCGCGTCGAGGCCGACCACGGTCCGGCTGAAGCGGGTGTCTCCGACCGACACGACGACGATCCCGTCCCGGACCGCCTCGACCTGGCACAGCGACTCCGCGTCGTACGTCCACAGCGGCTCGGGCGCCAGCCCCGGCGGGCGGGGTGACGGGGAAGCGGCCTTCCGGTCCGCCGGGGGCGTACCGGAACCGCCGCGTGCCGCCCAGAGCGCGGCGCCCCCGCCGAGGGCGAGCAGCCCGCCGGTGCCAGCCACCAGGAGACGCCGGCGGGACGCCCACCCCCTGGACGGCGGTTCTTCGGCGGGCGGCGGCGGCCCGGGCAGCCGGGCCGGGCGCAGGTCCCACAGGCCGACCGCCCGCCGGCCGAGGTCGGCGAGGAGCGGGCCGGGCAGCAGGTCGGCGAAGTTCCCCTCCCCGTAACCCAGTTCGGCCGCTAGCTCCTCGCCGGCCGGGCGGTCTCCGGGCTCCTTGGCCAGGCATCGCAGCAGGACCGGGACCAGTCCCGCCGGCACCCCTGAGAGGTCCGGCGTGCCGTACCGCACCTCGTACAGCAGGTCGGCGGCGGCCACGCCGGCGAACGGGCCGTGGCCGGTCGCCGCGAACACGAGCACCCCGGCGAGGGCGAACACGTCGCCCGGTGGCTCGTGGTCCCGGCCGCCGGCCTGCTCGGGGGACATGTAGGCGGGGGTGCCCACCGCCTGCCCGGTGCGGGTCAGACGACGGGCGCCGAGCGCACGGGCGATGCCGAAGTCGATCACGCGCGGGCCCTCGGCGGTGACCAGGACGTTCGAGGGCTTGAGGTCCCGGTGCACCAGGCCCGAGCCGTGGATGTCGGCCAGCGCCACGGCGAGCCGGGAACCCAGGGCCCGCACCACGCTCCCGGACAGCGGCCCGTACCCCGCGACGGCCTCCGCGAGCGAGGGGCCGAGCAGGTACTCCGTCGCCAGCCAGGGCAGCGCCCCCTGGGTGTCGGCGGCGACGACCGTCGCCCCGTGCCGCGCGCCGATCGTCCGGGCCGCCTCCGCCTCCAGCCGGAACCTGAGCCTGAACTCCGGTTCCCGGGCCAGGTGTGCGTGCACCGTCTTCAGCGCGACCACCCGCCCGCCGGCGGACCGGCCGAGGAAGACCGTCCCCATGCCCCCGCCGCCCAGCCGGCCGAGCAGCGTGTAGCCGCCGATCCGCTCGGGGTCGCCCGGCAGCAGCGGTGTGGTGGGGCCGGCGTCCGGCTGCACGGCGCTCACCCGACGGGCAGGGCGAAGTAGTCGCGGCCGAACCTGCGGGCGAACACGGCGGTCCGCGTACCGCTCGCCACCTGCCAGAGCAGCCCTTCCTGCTCCTGCTGCTGCTCGGTCACCCCCTGGAACGCCCACAGGGTGCGCCCGTCCTCCGGGTCGATCGCGGTGACCGCCCCCCAGTCGACCCGGTACAGGGGGCTGCCGGACGGACCCGGAACGAGGGCCGTATCGCCCCTGGCGACAGCCCCGGTGGGGACCGCCGGAAACGTGGTCCGCTTGATCGTGCCGTCGCGCGGATCGACCAGATGCGTCCACCCGTTCGCGTCCACGACGAACAACGAGACGTCGTCCCGCAGCAGCACCCCGCGCGGGGAGCTGACCCGGTCGAGGCTCGTGCGGGCGTCTCCTCCCCACCGTTCGCCGCCGGTCTTCACGTCCCGCGCGTGGAGGGAGTGGCCCTCGTCCGTGTAGAGGGTGCCGTCGGCGGTCATCCAGGAGCGGGGTTCCTCGGGCAGGTCGGCCCAGGCCTCCTTCTCCCACCGCTCCCACCGCCGCGCCCCGGTTTCCGTGTCCAGGGCACTGAAGACGGCCGTGCCGAGGTCCTTCTCCTTCGCGTCCGCAGGATCGCGCAGCCGCTGTACGTACACCGACTCGCGGCCCGGCGTCACCCGTAGCGCTCCGCCGCGCCCCGGCGGGGTGCGCCCCATCGGGGTACGCCACACCGTGCTGCGCTGCGCGATGTCGTAGCAGACCAGGTGGGGCACGCCGTCCTTGTCCGGCGCGCGGAACCACACCCGCGTCCCGTTCTGCCCCGCGAACCCGTCGGTCTCCATGGCGTAGTCGGGGTCGGTGTCGCGCGCGGTCCCCGTCGTGGCGGAGAAGCGGACGAGTCCCCGGTTGAAGGTCGGGACGAAGAGGAGGTCTCCGGAGACGGGGACGGGTGTGGCATTGCACCATATGTCCTTGGTCCAGAGCGTCTTTCCGGTCCGCAGGTCCAGACCGACGGTGGCGCCGATCAGGGGGACCACCAGCACCTGGTCGTTCCAGACCAGCGCCTGCTTGCCGGTGGTCGCGGCCCGGTAGTGCCACAGGACCGCGGGCGGCGCGCCCTGCACGCGGGCGGGCGGCCCGCTCGCTGCGGCGGTCGCCACGGCGGGTGCCGGCGCGCGAGGGGCGTTCCGGCCGAGGGCGAAGCCGCCGGCCAGCCCGGCCGCGGTGCCTACGGCGCCCAGGATCAGGGCCCGGCGGGCGGGGAGGCCGCGGCGCGGGGGCTCCGGCGCGTCCGGAGCGGACGCGTCCCCCGGAGCGGACGCGTCCCCCGGAGTGGACGCGTCCACCTGCGTGGCGACCGCCGTCGCAGACGGGCCGTCATGTCCCGCCGCCTCCAGCGCCATCACGGCCGAAGCCTGTGCGGACAGCTCCGTCACCAGCGCTCCCGGCAGCCATTGCGCCGCGAGGAGCGCGGCGGCGCCGCCCGGGGCGAGTCCGGCGGCCACGGCGGCGGGCGCGGGGCGGCGGGCGGGGTCCTTGTCAAGGCAGCGGGAGAGGAGCGGACGCAGGCCCTCCGGCACACCGTCGAGGTCGGGGTCGGCCGTGGCGACGGCGTCCGGGGTGGCCACGGCGAACGGGCCCGCCCCGGTGGCCGCGTACACCAGGAGCAGCCCGAGCACGAAGACGTCGGAGGCCGGACCGGGCACCCGCCCGGCGACCTGCTCGGGCGTGAGGAAGCCGAGCGTGAGGCGCGCGGCGGCGCCGTCCGCCGCGGGATCGATCCCGGTGGCGGCGGCCAGGGGACCGAACCCGGTCAGGCGCGGTCCGTCGGCGCCGAGCAGCACCGTGTGCGGGGCGAGGCCCTGGTGGGCCTCGACGAGCGGGTGCAACCGTACGAGTACCTCCGCCAGCGCGGCGCCGAGGACGCGCAGGGCGTGCTCCGGCAGCGGGCCGTACCGGGCGACGGCCGGGCCGAGGGCGAGCGCGGGACGGTACGCGGTGACGAGGTGCCCGTCGGCCGACTCCCGCACCGCGGGCACCCACGGGCCGGCCGCCGCCACCGCGAGCCGCGCCTCCGCCGCGAACCTGCGGCGCAGCGCCGGGTCGCCGGCCGGCCGGGGACGCGGTACGAGGACGCTGACCTTGGCTCCCTCGCGGTCCACGGCCAGGTACTCCACCGCGCCGGCGCTCTCCCGCAACCGGGCCAGCAGGGTGTACTCCCCGATCCCGGCGGGGTCGCCCTCCGCCAGGGAATCCGGACCGTCCGCGCGCTCTGCCATGCCGGTTCAACCCCCGCCCACCAGCTGTCGTTCCGCTCCCCGTCGAACGCTGCGGGCACCTTATCCGCCGGGCACGGAGCAGCCGCGGGAGCTGATCAGTTCCGGCCACGCGGAGGTGGCGCGGTCAGAACCGGGGCAGCGCGTAGAGCCGTCCGCCGTTCTGGGCCGCCACCACCTGGCCGGCCGCCGCCACCGCCCACGGTTCGTCCCGTTCGGCTCCCGGGGAGAACCGGTAGCGCTCGGTGTCCCCGGCGAGCGGGAACGCCGCCACGCCGCCGGCCCCGGCCGACAGCGGGACGTACAGCCCGTCCGCCGCCACGACGGGCTGCGCCGGCGCGTACTGGCCGCCCTCGCCCGTCATCTCCCGTACGTCGCTGCCGTCCGCGAGCCGCAGGCAGCGCAGCCGGCCGCCCTCGGCCACGTACACCGACCCGGCCCGTACCAGGGGCGCGCCGAACGAGCCGGTCTGCGTCGTCGGCCTCGCCTCCCACCGCCGGGCCCCGTCCTTCGCGTCGAACCCGCGCAGTGTGGCCCCGCCGAGCACCACGAGCCCCTCGCCGACGGCTCCGGGCAGGCCCCGCGCGGCGTCGGCCGTGTCCCAAGCCGCCCCTCCCGAGGCCGGGTCGAGGACGTGTACCGCCCCGTCGGCCGCGGTGACGACCAGCCGCCCCTCCTGCGCCACGGCCACGGCCCCGTCAGAGGCCACCGCCTCCCGCGACCGCCACAGCGGCGTGGCCGCACCGCGCCGGACGGCGACGACGCGGCCGGCCGGGTCCCTCGCGTACAGGGTGTCGGAATCCGCGGCGAGCAGCCCGGAGAGCCCGCCCGGGCCGGTCCACGCCGGTTTCCCCGTACGGGGGTCGAGGGCGCGCAGGATGCCGTCCGGACCGACGAGGACCGCAGCGGCCGCCCCGGGGACGGGCGGGCGGCCGCCCTCGTACGACCAGAGCCGGCGGCCGGTGCGCTGGTCGAGCGCGGACACCCTCCCGGGATCAGCGACCAGCAGGACGTCGCCCGCCCGCACGGGACCGAAGGGCATGCGCGGGTCCAGGTCCGCCACGGACCACACCGGAGCGGGCCGCTCGCCCGGTGCCCCGTGCCACAGCGGGACCTCGCCGCTGCTCTCCCCGCCGGTTCCGTACCACCGCCACCCGGCGGCCCCCGCGCCGGCCCCGAGCAGGACGGCCGCGGCCGCCCCGATCCCGAACACCCGCCGCCGGGACGGCCCGGGCGGACCCGCCAGCTCCCGCGCGCGCAGGCCCTGCCGCTCGATCTCCCCGAGGACGTGGGCGGGCAGCCAGCCCGCGGGCGCGCCCCGGCCGGACTCCTCCCACAGGGCTGCCAACTCAGCCGCCCGGGGACGCTGTCGGGCCGCCTTGACCAGGCAGCCGGCGAGCGCGGGCCGCAGGGACGGGGGCACCCGGGAGAGGTCCGGCTCCTCGTGCGCGATGCCGTAGTCGGCGAAGGCGAGGCCGTCACCGGCGAAGAGGTGGTGCCCCGTGCACGCGTACGCCAGCAGGGCGCCGAGGGTGAACACGTCGCTGGGCGGCCCGAGTTCCAGGCCGAAGACCTGCTCCGGGGACATGTATCCGGCCGAGCCGGGGCGCTGTCCCGTGAGCGTGACCTTCGTCGCCGCGGGCATGCGGGCGATGCCGAAGTCGAGCAGGCGGGGCCCGTCGGCGGCGAGCAGCACGTTGGACGGCTTGAGGTCCCGGTGCACGACTCCGGCCGTGTGGAGGGTGGCCAGGGCGGTGGCGAGCATGGCTCCCAGCGCCCGGACGGTGTCGGCGCCCAGGGGTCCGTACTCCTCGACGCACCGCTCCAGGGTCGGCCCCGGCACGTACGCGGTGGCGATCCACGGCACGGGGGCGCCGAGATCGGCCCCGAGGTGCCCGGGCACGTACCGGCTGTGCACGGCCTCGGCGGCCTCCCGCTCCCGGCGGAAGCGGACGGCGAGGTGCGGGTCGCCGAGCAGCTCGCGCCGGAGCGTCTTGACCGCGGCGACGCGTCGGCCGTCCCGACCCAGGTAGACGGTCCCCATGCCGCCCTCACCGAGCACGCCGTGCAGTCGCCAGGGTCCGAGCGCCGCCGGATCGCCCGGCCGGATCGGCGAGGGTGCGGTCACCGTGCGGACGCGACGTGGGGGGTGCGCATGGACGGGTCCCTTCCTCGCGGCGGCGCTGCTGCACGGTACCTCTTCGGGCCGCGCCGGCCGGTACCCGTAACAGGGCTTTCCACAGCACGAGTTGTCCGGAACCCGCCCCCGCCCGCCACCGGAGGGGATCGGGATCGGCGCAACGCCCCTGCACCTCCTACGGATTACGATCACCGCAGGATGGCGTCGAAGCCATGAACACGAGGGGATCGGAGAGGGATGCACGGCACTGGAGCGGAGGTCGACCGCGCGCGCGGAGTGTTCGCGGTGGACTCGACCGCACCGGGCGCGGCACCGCGGGGGCTCGACGTCTTCCGGCGTGGATGGGAGACGCAGATCGGCGACAACGTCTTTCAGCTTCCGGCCTTCAGCCCGGACACGATCGGCGACTTCCGGGTCAAGGGCAACGTGACCAAGGTGCACGGCGCGGCGATCGCCGATCTGCACGCCGCGTCGGCGACCCGGACCGCGGACGTCCCGGGAGGCGATCAGGATCTGGTCGCCATGTACGTGGTGCGGCGCGGCGCGTGGACCCTGGGCGGCCCGCCCGGCTACGGCGACCAGACCGTGTCGGCCGGGCAGTTCCTCGTCCGGCACCTCGGGCGCCTGACGGCCTTCGAGACGAGCGCGCACCTCACGGCGAAGTTCCTCGTCCTGCCCCCCGACGAGCTCAAACCCCTGGTCGGGAGCCGGGCCATCACCGGGGCGGCGGACTCGGCCGAGATACGCCTGCTGACAGCCCTCACGGACATGATCCACACCACCGTGGCCGACCTCGGACCGGCCGGTGTGGAAGCGGCCCACGGCACCCTGATCGAGCTGGCCAAGGCGGTGGCGAAGGGCCGGTTCGACGACGTGGAACCCCGGCTGGCTCCCGCCCTCACCCAGGCCGCCAAGGACGTCGCGGACCGTCGGCTCACGGATCCCGGCCTTTCTCCGGCGATGCTCGCGCGTGAACTCAACGTCTCCGTCCGTACGCTGCACCGGGCGTTCGCCGCGGTGGGTGAGCAGGTGACCACCTACATCCGCCACCGGCGACTGCACGAGGCCCGGCTCGCCCTTGTCGCACCGTCAGGGCGCCTGAGCATCTCGGAACTCGCCGCGCACTGGCAGTTCGCGGACGGCAGCCACTTCACCCGGGCCTTCAAGAAGCACTACGGTCAGACTCCCACCGAGTACGCCCGTTCGGCCGGAGCGGTCCCGCTCCCGCCCGACCGGCACCCGCCCGGCCGGGGACCGGCCGAAGGCGTGTGACCCCGGCGGCGGTGCGGCGTAGGCGGATCAGCGGGCTATCGAGATCGCGAAGGGCGTGAATCCGCTGGACCGGATCACGTGCGGCACGAACAGGATCGCGGCCTCCGTGGCGCGGGCGGTCCGGATCCCGCCGAGATCGGTGATCCACTCCTCGCGCCAGCCGAGGTCGGTGAGGAGTGCGCGGACGGTCTGCTTGGCCTGCGGATCCTCGCCGGAGAGGAAGGCCTCGGGTGCCTGGGTGAGGCTCGCGGGCGCGGTCATCACCGGGAAGAGCATGGTGTTGAGCGTCTTGACGACATGCGTTTCGGGCAGCGCCTCCTGGAGTTGCTCGGCGAGGCTGGAGCCGGGGTAGAGGAGATCGGCGGGAAGTCCGTCCGGTCCGTCGAGGGTGGCGTTGGAGACGTCGACGAGGATCTTGCCGGACAGTTCGGCGCGCAGGGCGACGAGCCGGTCCAGCGAGCCGTCGCCCGGGGTGGCGTTGATGACGATCCGGGCCGTCCGGGCGGCGTCGGCGGCGGCGCCCGGAGCGCGGTCCGCCACGGTCACCTCGTGCCCGGCCCGGGTGAGGGCGGTGGCGAGGCTGCCGCCGACGCGGCCGTTCCCGAGAACTGCGATCTTGCTCATGGTGATCTGGTCCTTTCCGTACGTACGGGTTGTGGTGCGCGGGTGCGCGGGTGCGCGGGTGCGCGGGTGCGCGGGTGTGTGGGGGTCAGCGCGAGAGCGTGGCGACGGCTTCGGCGTGGACGCCGGGCGCGGCGGCCAGGAAGCTCTCGCTCTGCGGGGTCCAGGGCCGGCCCTCGGCGTCGGAGATCCGTCCGCCGGCTTCGGTGACGAGCAGCGCCCCGGGGAGCAGGTCCGCGCGGGCACCGGCGAACTGCCAGAAGGCGTCGATCCGGCCGGCGGCCACGTTCGTCAGGTGCAGGGTCGCGGGCACGGCGGTGCGGACGACGAGCGCGTCGAAGAGCATCGCGGTGATAGAGGAGCCGACGCGCCGCACGACCTTCTCGTCCTCGTCCGGCCGGGCCTGGCTGGTGGCCACGATGCTCAGGCCGAGGTCCGCGGTGGGGGAGACGTGCAGCGGCCGTCCGTCGAGGTGGGCGCCCGCGCCGGTGCGCGCGGTGTAGGTCTCGCCGGTCAGCGGCAGATGGACCACGGTGAGGACCGGCTGGTTGTCGCGCACGAGGGTGGCGGTGACCGCCCACTCGGGCAGGGCGTGCAGGTGGTTGACGTTGCCTTCGGCCGGGTCCACGACCCACCACTCGCCGGGCGGCAGCGCCCCGCCGTCCAGCTCGTCCTCCACCCAGCCGGCGTTCGGGCGCAGGCTCGTCAAGCGCGGCCGCAGGATGTCGAGGGCCGCGTCGTCGTTGCCGGCGAGCGCGCTCATCAGCTCTTCGCGCGTCCGGTAGCGAACCACCTCGCCGAAGCGCTCGCGCAGTGCCGACCCGGCCTCGCGCACGGCGATCTCGGTCCCGGCGAGCAGGTCGGCGTCGGAGGCGGCGACGTCTGTGGTCGGAAGGGTTTCGGACATGGTGGTGCTCCTGTCTGAGGAGGGGTGGGGAGGCCGGCCGGGGCCGAACTGCGCGTTGCCGCTTGCGCTTTCGTCTCGAAGGTATCCACCCCCATGGTTAACTTCAAATGCATGTCAAGCACGTCTGGGATTACTCACATGCAACTGACTGCTCGCGGCGCGGATGCTCAGCCGATCAGGCCGGCGGCCCGTTCGGCGATGGCGTAGACGGTCGCGTTGGTGTTGGCCGAGGGAATGGACGGCATCACCGAGGCATCGGCGACCCGCAGTCCCTCCATCCCGTACACGCGCAGGTTCGCGGGGTCGACGACGGCACCGGCGTCGGTTCCCATGCGGCAGGTGCCGGTGAAGTGGAAGTAGGGGCCGGTGGCCTGGCGAATGAACTCGTCCACGCCTGCCCCGCTCGTCCCGGAGCCCGGTACCGCTTCCCGCTTGCGCCAGTCGGCGAACGCGTCGGCCTCCCCGATACGGCGTGCCAGGGCCAGGCCCTTGCGCATGACCTCCAGGTCACGGTCGTCGCTCAGGTAGCCGGGGTCGACAACGGGGGCGCTGGCCGGATCGGCGTCCGCCAGGCGCACCGTGCCGCTGCTGTGCGGGGCCATCGCGGAGAAGGCGATGGAGTAGCCGTGGGCCGGCGGCCGGCCCCATGCCGAGGGGAGCGGCGCGGCGACCACGTAGATCTGAAGGTCCGGCCGGGCCGCGGCGGGGTCGCTGTACAGCAGGCCCATCATTTCGGCCGGGGGGTTGGCAGGAACGAACGGTACGGGCCGGAGCGCCTCGTACACCACGCCCGCCAGCGGATGGTCCTGCAGATGGGAGCCCACTCCCGGCAGATCGGCGACGACATCGATGCCGTGTTCGCCAAGATGCCCTGCCGGGCCGAGCCCTGACAGCATCAGGAGGTGCGCGGAACCGATGGCTCCCGCGGTCAGCACCACCTCGGCGCTCTCGACGGACACGCGCACGCCGCCCACGGTGTACTCGACGCCCGTGCAGCGCCCCGCAGCGGTGCGCAGCCGCTGCACGGTCGCGTCCGTGACGACGTCCAGGTTCGGCCGGTCGAGGAACGGACGGATGTAGGCGTCGGCCGCGCTCTGGCGGGCACCGCCGGGCAGATTCATGTCACTCCACCCGAACCCGGTCTCCAGCCCGCCGCCGATGTCCTCGGCTCGCGTGAACCCGGCCCGCACCGCGGCGTCGACGGCCGCCGTGGCCAGGGGATGGGGTTCGGGGACGGGGGCGACCACGACCGGACCGTCCGTGCCCCGTACGGAGGCGTCCCGCCCGCGAGTGCTCTCGGTGCGGCGGAAGAAGGGCAGCAGGTCGTCGAAACCCCAGCCCGGAGCCCCGAGTCCGGGCCATTCGTCGTAACCGGAGCGGTGCCCCCGCAGGTGGTAGAGGCCGTTGATGCTCGACGACCCGCCGAGCGCCCTGCCGCGCAGCACGTCGGCAGCCCTGCCCGTCCCGGCCTGCACGGTCGAGGTCCCCAGCCAGAGGGATGACGGGTCGAACCCCAGGAACCCCCACGGAGATGCCATGGCCTCGGTCGCGTCCGCGGCTCCCGCCTCCAGCAACAGCACCCGCACGCCGGGGCGTTCCGAAAGCCGCGAGGCGATCACGCACCCCGCTGTCCCCGCTCCCACCACGACATAGTCATAGGGACTCTTGGCGATCATGTCTCACTTCCCACGGCAGCACGGTCCGGCCACCGATTTCAGAAAAGCAGCTCCACGATGATCAAAGAGCTGATTGCGTTCATGTACGGGAGGGGCCGCACCCCCGCGGCCTCCCCTCTGCCTTCGAATCCTAAAAAGGCCGACCCAGCAGGCACTTGAACCACCGCGCCATCAGTCCGGAACCTCAGCGCCATACCGCGGACCACGGGTAGGACGGCGGGGAAGCTCCGTGCGGGATGCTGCTCGTGTACAGGGTGCCCGGGCCGCCCTGCACGCCGCCCACGAGGAGTTCCCGTGTTCGAAAGCATCCGGAGCCTTGCTCCAGAGCGTGCCGCGCGACTTGCCTACCTGGTCGAGCAGTGCGAGCCGTTGCTGGATCAAGGCGAGGGCATGGAGCATGTCCAGCGGCGGCTGCGGGACCTCGGGGCCGGGCTCCTCGACTCGATCGTCGTCACCCGGGAACTGCTGGGAGCCGGCTCTGGGGACCTCCGGGAAGCGAAGGAGACGGTCCTGTCGAGCGCCGCGCGGATCACCGAGCTGCCGGCGCATCAGCAACTCGTGGACGTGGCGGCGCAGGCGAAGGACGTTGCCGACGGCCTCAGGCAGCTGCCCCGGACCCAGGGGGCCACCACCAGGATCGTCGCGATCGACGGCACCGGAGGATCAGGCAAGTCGACGCTGGCTGCCGCGGTGGCCGGACACCTCGACGGCGCCGTCATCGTCCACGTCGACGACTTCTACCGTCCCATGCCCGACGGGGAGCGAGAGCAACTCGACGCGGAACAGGGCTACCACCGCTACTTCGACTGGGAACGACTCCGGGACCAGGTCCTGATACCGCTGCGGGACGGCCGAGCCACCCGCTACCAGGTTTACGACTGGACCACCGGACAACTCGGAGCCTGGCGAGAGCTCGCCCCTGGAACGGTGGTAATCGTCGAAGGGGTCTACTCCACCCGCCCGGAGCTGGCCCACTACTACCACTTCACCACGTACGTCGACACCCCGCGCAGCGTCTGCCTGCAGCGCGTGCGAGCACGGGGTGAGAATCCCGAGGAATGGATCGAACGTTGGCGCGCCGCCGAGGACCACTACCTGCACACCACATGGCCCCAGACCAGAGCCAAGCTCCTCGTCAGGGGCTGCTGAAGCAGGAAAGCGCATGATCAAGCAGCGAACGCCGACTCCGAGAAGCCGTTGCCCTACCGATCATGAAGTCTGTCGATCGAACGGGACCTCCGACCGGCTGATCGCGGGCCCTGCTCGGCATAAGAAGAGAGCCTGGCGGTATGCGGGGAAAATCCAGGGGAGCGGACGGCGGCGCGCTGCTACGGTCGGACGCCATGAGCTGGCTTCCCGATCACTTCGTCCACCCCGTCCTGGTACCGCTGCCCGGCGGGGGCCATCACCTGCGGCCGATCCGGGAGGCGGACACCCCGCTCGACTATCCGGCCGTGATGGGTTCGCGCGAGCGCCTGTGGACCATCTTCGGCCCGGCGTGGGGCTGGCCCGCGGCCACGATGACCTACGAGGCCGACCAGGCCGACCTCTTGCGGCACGAGAAGGAAATAGCCGCGCACCAGTCCTTCAACTACGCACTGTTCGACGCGGCGGAGACGGTTCTGCTCGGCTGTGTCTACATCGACCCGCCGGAGAAGGCCGGCGCGGACGGCGAGATCTCCTGGTGGGTGGTGGACGAGCTGGTGGGCAGCAAGGTCGAGCAGGCCCTCGACGCGCTGGTGCCGCAGTGGATCGCCGCCGACTGGCCGTTCGAACAGCCACGCTTCCTCGGCCGTGAGATCTCCTGGTCGGACTGGCTCGCCTTGCCGAAGCATCCCGACACGTAAGTGGTGTTGCCCGCAAGGCTGTCGGCCCAGTTCGAGGTCCATTTAGGCTCATCGGTAGTCTTCATCCTCATGATGCGCGCATGGATCCTGCCGATGCTGCTGGTGCTCTGCGGCTTGGTCCTTGCAGCTGGGCGGATCATCAGCGGGACCCCCGGTGCAGCCACCGCCCTCCTGCTGGTCTTTGTGCTGCTCGCAGGCATGAACTCGCCTCTGATTTTCCCGAGGTCGATCAGCGCGGTGGAGGCACAACACCGCAGCGCGGTCGACGGCCGACCGGTCGTCTTCTGGCGACCCGGCTGCAAGTACTGCATGCGGCTGCGCATCCGGTTGGGCCGCAGCGCCCGCCGGCTGCACTGGGTCGACATCTGGCGCGACCCCGCTGGAGCCGCAGCGGTGAGGGCAGCGAACAACGGCAACGAGACAGTGCCGACCGTCGTCGTGGCGGGTCAGCCGCACACCAATCCCGATCCTGCCTGGGTGCGCGAGCAACTCCCCCGCTCCGCGCGATCGGGACGCGACGGAGGTTGAAGAACAAGCTCAGTGCGTGTTCGTGCTCCACGCATGACATGAGGCGCGGAGCGCGCACGAAAGGTGGGAAACGCCTGCGCGGAAGTTGCGACGCAAATTCCTTGGAGGGCCGCGTCCAGCCGTCGTTACCATCGCGGCATGATCAAGAGTGAAGGTGCCCTGTTGGGGGCGGAAGCCGCCCGCCGATTGTCCCACCTCGGGCGTTTCGATATTTCGCCAGGCCTGTCAGAGGCAGAATTCGGGCGCATCGAAGAGGAATTCGGTTTCGAGTTCAGTGACGACCATCGCGCGTTCTTGGCGGCAGGCTTGCCCATCGGTCGTCCGTCCGGGCAGGGGCGCGTCTCGCCCACGTGGCCCGACTGGCGCAACGGTGATGCCGACGAGCTCCGTGACCGGCTTGCCTGGCCGGTTGACGGTGTGCTCTTCGACGTAGAAGAGAACGGCTTCTGGCCGGAAGACTGGGGAGCCAAGCCCGGAGTGCCGGCAGAGGCCCTGGCGCTGGCCCGTGAACGTCTGGCTGAGGTGCCGAAAATGGTGCCCATCTGCTCGCACCGGTACCTGCCTGCGGGTCGTGGTACCTATGGCCACCCCGTCTTGTCCATGTATCAGACCGACATCATCTACTACGGCGCCGACCTGATCGACTACGTCCACCAGGAGTTCGGCGGGCCCAGGCCGGATCGTCAGGGGGAGGCCTGCGCCCACCAGGCGACCGTCCCCTTCTGGCACGACCTCGTGGGATGAAGCCCCACCGCCTGTTCGTGAGGCCCAGGCGGCAGGGCCCGCCCTTTTGCAGCCCCCACCCTCCGTGTCGAGTCACGGTACGCCGTGACGGTCGCGGAGCCAGTCGGACGGGGTTACGTGGTGGCCGTGTCGTGCGTGCGGGTGTGCGCGGCGAGGGCGTGGGTGGCGGTGGGGTGAGTGGGCAGCAGGGTGCTCAGGCCGGTGAGGTCAAGCAGCCGCGCAAGGCGGTCGGGGACGGCGGCGAGGACCAGGCTGCCGCCGACGGTCTTGGCGCAGCGGAGGATGCCCACGAGGGCGTTGAAGCCGGAGGAGTCGCAGAAGGTGACGGCCCCGAGGTCCAGGATCAGGTGCCGGTGGCCTTGTTCGATCAGGGCCAGTGCCTGGGTGCGCAGGTGGGGGGCGGTGGCTATGTCGAGTTCCCCGGTGATGCGGGTCAGGGCGAGATCGCCGTCGGTGTGCCGTGCGGTGAGGCGGAAGTCGGTCACGTTCGGTTCTCCGGCGTCTCGCCGGCGGTGGCGACGGTATGGGCGGCTGCGGTTGCGACGAGGCCGGCTGCGGCGTCGTCAAGGGGGACGGACAAGGCCAGCAGGGCCACGTCGTCTGCGGCCCCGTGGGGAGTGGCGTCGATGAGGTCGATGGTGTCCCCTATCACCGCCGTGGCGCCGACGGGACCGGTGCGGGTGCGGAGGAAACGGGTCAGGCCGTCTTCGCCGATCATTCCTCCGCCCAGCGTGCGGGCCTCGGTCAGTCCGTCGGTGTAGAGGAGCAGTCCTTCGCCGGGTGCGAGGTGGAAGGTGTGGGAGGCGAAGCGCGCCTCGGGGAGGGCTCCGATGAGCATGCCGCCCTTGAGGCGCACCGCTTCCACTGCCCCCTCCGCGCGCAGGTGGTAGACCGGCGGGTGCCCGCCGGTGGCTACCACAACGGTGAACCCGGCCTTCTCGTGCGGTTCCAGGATGCCGAAGACGGCAGTGCAGAACCGGGTACCGACGGCCGGGTCGAGGAGCAGCGCCGTGTTCAGGGAGGTGAGGACTCGGTCGGGGTCCGGGTCGATCTGCGCGGCGGCGCGCAGGGTGTAGCGGGTCAGGGAGGTGACGGCGGCCGCTTCGGGGCCCTTGCCGCACACGTCGCCGAGGAAGAAGGCCCACCGTGTGCCGTCGAGGGGGAAGACGTCGTAGAAGTCGCCACCCACGTCCCGCGGGGAGGCGGTGGCGTAGTGGCATGCCAGCTCCAGCCCCGGCACCACCGGCAGTGCCGGCGGCAGCAGGGTGCGCTGGAGGGCGGAGGCGAATGCCTGGATGGCGGCCGTGTCGCGCTCCGCCCGCTCGCGGGCCTCCTCCTGCTCGATGCGCCGCTCCTGCTCTGCGCGCAGGGCGTTCAGGGCCGACAGGCGCAACTCCAGCTCGTCGAGCACGATCGCGGCCAGGTCGGCGAGGGTGGCGGTGTCGTCCTCGGTGATCAGGCGCGGCTTGGTGTCGAGGATGTTGACGGTGCCCAGCCGGTGCCCGTCGCTCGTGATGATCGGCGCGGCCGCATAGAAACGGACCGCCATCGCCCCGGTGACCAGGCCGTTATGGGAAGCAACGGGGTCACTGAGCGTGTCCGGGATCACCAGTGTTTCGTCGGCGAGGATCGCCGAGCCACACAGGCCCGGCTCCCGGCTGATCTCGCTCACGCCGTCCAGCCCGTGCGCGGCCTTGAACCAGATCCGGTCCTCGTCCACGATCGTCACGCTCGCCACCGGCACCTTGAACAGCCGCGCCGCCATCGCCGCGACGCGGTCGAAGGCGCCGTCCGGCGGGGTGTCGAGGATGTCGTATCGGCGCACCGCGCCCATACGGGCCGCTTCCTCTGCCGCACTGAGCGTCTGCCGGCCCCGCATGCCTGCCGGGCCGGTTGCATGTCCCGCTTGCGGCATCGTCTGCCTCTCCTTGCCGCGTCGGCCTGGATGGCTGACAACTGCGGCAGCCTAGACCAGCCTCCCGCCGCCAAGAAACCAAGGCGGGCTCAAGCGGTCAGTACATCACCGCTGTTCAGGGGGCAGCCCCGACTCCGCCGGGGCGGGGCGCAAGCCGGGACGCCGGGCTCAGCCGCCAGGCGGGACAGCCCGTGAACCCGGCCGGCCTCCAAGTCCACCCGCATGAGATCGGCGTCCCTTGCCACCGCGAAAGCACTTGGCGATCACGAGAAGCCCGCAACACCGGGCCACAAAAACCGGCGAAACCCGGAGCCGACACGCCCCAGGCGTCCCCCAGCGCTGAAGCGCGGCTACCTACGCTGGGGCCGCTGACTCCCGCTTGTCCTCAACGTGGACGACGTGAAGCTCGGTGCCGTCCCGGTGGCGCTTGGAACGTCCGAACAGCCCGACAGAGATCTGCGACTGATCCTGAGGCTCATCGAGGCCGACATAGGTGAGGACGTCGTTGTGCTGCCCCGTCACGACCCATCCCTCGACGTCCTTGACGTCGATCACCCCAAAGTCTCCTGCCGGAGATCCGGCACGCGCCGGGCCGAACTTCTTCAGGAGGTCGGTCGCCTGTTCGGCGATCACCGCCGCGCCAGTCGAGTCGGCCATTTTCCATAAGCCATGAATATAAAAGTGCTATGCTTCGAGCATGAGTCGTCAAGACGCCGCTCCTGGCGCGCCCGCCGCCGCCATCGGGGCTGCTCTCTACGGTCTGGCCACCAGGGCCGCGAGGCGCCTGCCCCGGGACATGAGCCTGACGTCCGCCGCCACCCTGGCCACCCTGGACCGGACCGGCCCGCGGCGGATCACCGATCTGGCCGCGGTCGAGGGCGTCACCCAGCCCGCGATGACCGCCCTGGTCCGTGTGATGGAGGAGTCCGGCATGGTCGAGCGGCGGGGCGACGCGTCCGACAAGCGGGTCACACTCGTGTGCCTGACCGAGGCCGGCGCCGCCTATGTCCGGACGCGGCGCCAGGCGGGCGTCCACGCGTTCGAGCGGCTGATCGGCGAGCTGACCGGCGCCGAGGTCGACGCACTGGTGGCGGCCCTTCCGGCGCTGAAGCATCTGGCAGAACTCGAAAACCAGGACCGCGAACGGCCGAGGCAGTGACCGGCCAGCCGGTCGGCGGGGCGCGGTGAAGGCGTTCCCGGTGGCGCGTTCCGAGGCGCGGCTGCTGGTCCCCGCCCTGATGTTCATCGCTCTGGTCGTGGCGGCGGTCGCCAGCCTCGGGACGCCGCTCATCACCAGCGTGGCGACCTCGTTCCACGTCTCGCTCGACACCGCGCAATGGACGCTGACCGTCGCACTGCTCAGCGGCGCAGTCGCCACGCCGGTCCTGGGCCGGCTCGGAGCCGGCCCGCACCGGCGGGCCACGATCCTCGCCACGCTGGCGGTCGTCGTCGCGGGCAGCGCGCTCACCGTGCTCCCGCTGCCGTTCGCGTGGCTGCTGGCCGGCAGGGCGGCCCAGGGCGTCGGGCTCGGGCTGACGGCGCTGATGATGGGCGTGGCCCGGGACCACCTCCCCGAGGAGCGCAGCGCGGCCGTGATCGCCCTGATCTCGGTGGTCTCGATCATCGGGGCCGGCGTCGGCTACCCGCTGGCCGCACTGCTCGCCGAGCTCGGCGGGGTACGGGCCGCCTACGGCCTCGGCCTGGTCGTCACCGCCGCCGCCCTCCTGGCCGCGTGGCGCTCCATGCCCGAAGCCCCCGAAGGCCGCTCCGCCGACGTGGACGTGACGGGCGCGGTCGTCCTGGCCGCTGCGCTGCTCCTGATGCTGTTCCTCGCCGGCGAACGGAACCTGTGGAGCCGGCACCTCGCCGTGGCGGCGGGCCTCGCCGTCGTCGCGGTGGTTCTGCTCTGCGTCTGGGTTGTCATCGAACTGCGCGGCACGACGCCCCTGGTCGATGTGCGGGCGGTGCGGCACCCGGCGGTCGCCGGGGCGAACCTCGCCATGTTCGTCGGCGGGATCGGCATGTACCTCCTGCTCACGCTCATCACCCGGTACGCGCAGACGCCCCACGGCGCCGGCGCTGACTACGGCTTCGGGCTGACGACCTTCGCCGCCGGGCTGGTCCTCATCCCCTTCTCGGTGCTGGGGTTCGTCGCCGGCAAGCTCACGCCGCGGCTCCGGACGCGGATCGCCGACCCCCTGCTCCTGGCCGGCAGCGCCGTCGTGGTCGGCGGCGGGTTCGTCCTGTTCGCGGCGGCCCGCTCGGACCTGGCCGAACTGTTCGCGGCGATGGGCGTGCTCGGCTTCGGCGTCGGCGGCTTCTCGGCCGCGATGCCCGGCGTCATCCTGGCCGTCACCCCCAAGAGCGAGACGTCGAGCGCCATGAGCTTCAACTACGTCGTCCGCAGCGTCGGGTACTCCCTGGGCAGCGCCATCGGCGGCCTCATCCTCGCCGCGGGCACCGGCCCCGGCCACCTCTTCCCCGACGACAGCGCCTACACCGCCGCGGCGCTGGTCGGCATCGGCGCCATGGCGATCACGACGCTGACCAGCCTCGCTGTCGCCCGCCGATACCCACCTGTAAGTCAGATGCACTCATCCCAACCAACACTGGAGGTTCCATGCCCAAGGGCTACTGGGTCAGCGTTTACCGCACCATTTCGGACCCTGAGAAGCTGGCTGCCTACAACAAGCTGGCCGGTCCGGCCGTCCAGCTCGGAGGCGGGCGCCCCCTCGTCCGTGGCGGACGGGTCGCCGCATACGACGCCGGAATCGCCGAGCGCACCGTCCTGATCGAGTTCGACAGCTTCGAACAGGCCGTCGCGGCACGCGAGAGCGCGGCCTACCAGGAGGCGCTGGTCGCCCTCTCCGACGGCGTCGAGCGCGACTTCCGCATCGTCGAAGGCATCGAGTGACCGAGGTCCAGCCGGATCTCCACTGAGCCTCAGTGGACGGCATAGTGCGGGAGTGGACGACATCGCCGGGGACGCCGCCGCCGCGTCGACCCCACCCGATGCGCGCGCCACTCCCGCGCGGCAGCCGCACCACCGCCCCCGAGTGGGCGGTGCCGCGCATCCGGTGTGTACCGGGCGGATGCACAACCTCACCGGTGCGCACCCACCCGCACGGGGGCGAGGTCACCGGTACCGAGCCACCACGTTCTCCGCCACCCACGGGCCCGTTCCACCCGCTTGCAGAGTCGGGACGACGTCCGTCGGCGCGTCGGCGAGTACCTGGCCGACGACGTGCGCGATCCCCGGCGCCGCAGCGGCCTGGCTGTCCGCGGCCGTTCCCGGAGCGGACCCGACAGCCGCTCCACCTCCACCTCCGGTGCCAGGCGCCCGGACATGGACACCTCCTGCCCACGCACTACACAGACCGGGCCGCCCCCGGCACAGGACGTAGGGCCGGGCCAGGGCAGCGTCGGCCCCCCGCGCGTGCCGACCGCCACGACCAGGCGTGCGCGCCGCCGTACCAGCGCCCTCCATCTCCAGCCAGACCTGGCAGCCGGACGCGGTCCGTCCCGCCGATCAGCAGCAGCACCACACCGCCGGCCCGGCCAGGGCAACGGACCCGGCCGCAGCCGGTGAGGGGATGCGCTCAACGTCCGGGACGGTCACACCCGAAGGGACATCGCCGGAGACGGCACCACCGGCTGCGTCGAGCACACGGTTGAAGCAGCCCGTCGGAGCATGGCTGACCCCGCCAGCCGCAGGATCCTCCTCGCCTCCATCCACCAGGACGAAGGCGTGGCCGTCCCGCGCCCTGACCGTCGCTGTCGGCGAGCTGGGCGAGGTAGGCAGCCAGGGCGCTCGGGCCTCCACCGCTGTAGCCGACGTTGTAACCGCGGCCCTCGCGCTGCGGGAGAACACGGCCGCCGGCGCCTCGTACGAGGAAGCGCACCCCGCCATCCGCGCCTGGGCCCAGGGCGGCGCGGCCAAGCGAGGCACGAACGAGCTGAGTCTGGGCGACCTCAAGGCCGTGCAGCAGACCTGAGCGACGCCTCCAGACGCCCACGGACCAGCCGTCCGTGGGCGTCCTCGGGGCCGCCTGTACCTCCACGCCCGCTTCGCGCCGTGGGACAGACGGAGAAGTCGCCGTGCCAGCTGTCGGGATACGGCCGCACCGGCCACGCCGCGCGCGGCCGTGACCGAGGCGGGTGCGGAGGACGGACCCACCCCATCACGGAGGCGCCGTCTCCGAAGCCGTCACCCCCGCGTCGCTCCCACTCCGCGACACCCCATGGAAAGCGACGACGTATCCGGCTGCGACATGGAGGCATCGTGACCGACCACCACGCTCATCTGCTCGCCGCCATCGTCGAGCTCGGCGGGTAGCTGGAGTTCCCGGCTACCCGTAACGGGCGCTTCAGGGGCGCGGTCGTCAGAAGGCTGCGCGGTCAGCGCCGGCCGCCGCCGATGCGGCGGTCGTCGGCCAGTGCGGTCAGCGGGCCGAACTCGCGGGCAAGCTCAGTCCACGACAGAACCTCGCCACAGCGGGCCGGGAACTCCTTCGGGTTGAACTCGGGCATGGTCCAGGTGCCAGTGCCCCGGTCCCGCAGCCACAGGTCCCCGTCACCGTCGACCACAGTCGGCGGGACCGGTACGGGCTCGGCCTGATCGGTGGGATCCCAGGTGACCCGGCCCGGGTGGGAAGCGCGGCGCAGCTCGGTGGTGGCCAGCCGAGCGGCCACGTCACGGGCGGACTCTTCGGCGACCCTGACCGACTCGAGTCGGAATGCGTCGTCGAGTACGGGCAGGGCTGGATTCTTGCTGCGCTTTGAGCTCATACGCTGACTACCTCCGGTGGGGGGCGTCACATCCGTTATGGCACCCCGTAGAGGAACACGGTATCCGAGGCGGGAGCCGGGACGGCCACAACCACGGTCCAGGTGGAGGCGCCGGCACATCGGGCGGTGGGGCTAGGGGGTGAGCTGGTCCCGGACGTGGCGCAACCCGTGGCGGTAGCGCTCAGGTATGGCGGTGCGGGTCTGAGACGGTGAGGCCGCCGGGGCGAGCGGACGTCGAGCCGGGGCGGGTACGGGCTCCGAACCGGGTTCAGGAACCTCCACGCCCGGACCCCGAGGCCGGCGCGTGCGCCCACACCCTCCCGACCTGGCCCCGGCCGCCCACTCGGTTCGACGGGTCCTCGCAACCGGCGAGGCGTACACCAGGCACCGGCAGCAGGCCGCACCTGCCAAAGGCGCGGGGCGTACCCGGTGACGGGGCGGCTCCCGTCACCGGACGGCGGGGCTTGCGGGCGTTGGCGGACCGTGTACGGGCGGCCTGGTGGACGCTGTCGGACCGGGATCGGATCGCTACGGCCGCCGACCCGCCCTGCGACTCCGACGGCGACCGGCTGGCCGCCCGACCGGTCAGTGCCGGTTGGACGGCCGGACGCACAGCAGCTCGGTCCGCAGCACGGGGGTGCCGTCGACCGGCGCGGGGTTCTCCGTGGTCGGCTGGATTCCGCCGGCGGCGACCTTGTCGAGTGTCGCCAGGCCGTCGGGGCCGACCGTGCCGAACACCGTGTAGTTCGGTCGCAGCGCGGAGTCGCCGTAGACGACGAAGAACTGTGAACCGTTCGTGTTCGGACCGGCGTTGGCCATCGCCAGCAGGCCGCGTCCGTAGAGGCGGCGCGCGCCGGTCGGGTCGGTGGGGGCGGGAGGCAGATCCAGCGGCAGCTCGTCCTTGTACTTGTACCCGGGCCCGCCCTCACCGCTGCCGGTCGGGTCGCCGCACTGCAGGACCTTCAGCGTCGGATACGCCGTCAGACGGTGGCACACCGTGCGGTCGTAGAAACCGTGCCGCGCCAGGTGCAGGAAGCTCTGGACCGTGCACGGCGCCTTGGCCTGGTCCAAGTGCAGCGGGAGCGGGCCCTGGCTGGTCGCAACGGTCACGTCGACCACGCCGCGGTGCGGGGTGCGCCGGGGGTCGGGCGGCAGCGGAACGGGGCGCGCGGGCGGTTCGTCCGGGGTCTGTGCGTACTGGCACGGGCCGTGCGTGGTGCGCGGCGGAGCGCCGCCGTCGGAAGCGGTGGCGGCACTTCCCCCGGACACGACTAACGCCACGGCCGCAAGTCCGCTGATCAGTGCTCGGTTCATCTTCCGCACCCTCCTGATGATCGCCAGGTCTTGGAGCGGTCGCAGTCTAGGGCGTGACGGGGGCGGCGGGAATGGGGCAAGTGGCAACCGGCAACCGGCAGCCCGCCGGGCAGGCCGCCAGGCTTCCTGGGCGATGTCGAGAAGGCAGCCAGTTGCGGGTAGGGGGTTCCAGGGGGAATGTGAAAAGAGGTGTGAGAAACGACTGCGATCGATGCCGGGACATGCCGCGCCTCATTTCGAGGTGTGCGAGGACGAACCCGGAGAGCGAGATCGAGATGACGAACGTCAAATTCAAGAGCGTTTTCGCTTCCGCCATGGCGAGTGGCGACCATGCACAGTTGATCATCTTGCGTGTGGAGGGCGAGGACGTCTGGGAGGGGGCCATCGCCCAAGGGGAGACCGTCGACGTCGACGTGAAAATGCCCATCACCACCTTGCACGTCGAGATGGGGACCAGGGGAGTAGATGCCCTGGGCCACCCAAGTGACTTCCTCGGCTTCGTGCACTTGGTGGAAAATCCGCCTCCCGTCGAGGAGGCGGTCTGGACAGTCACCGCTTTCGACAGCGGGGACAATCAGACCGTCTTCCGGAGCAAAGTCCCGGGCCACGAAGGAAGGTTCGAGGTCAGGTACGTTATTCCAAGTCCCTGATGCCGAAATCACCGCGTTGCCCGCGGTCCAAGACGCCTGACGAGAAGGACGTGACGGCATGCCTGACGAATCCGAGGTGAACGACCCGCAGGGAGGGGCCTTCGACGAGGTTCTCGCTGAGCTGGACGACGCCGAGGCTCGACTTCGAGAGGTGCACCGAAAGGCTCGTGCGCTGTGGGGGAACGAAGACGGGGGCACTCGCTGCTTGAGGTGCTTCGATCCCGTCTGCCCTTCCTACAAGGAACCTCACTCGGGGAACCTTTGTGCTCGCGACACCTGCCGTCATCATTTCGCCTCCCACGATTTCGGCTGAAGGATCCGGAGCCAGTACGGGCGGGCCGCGATCGGCAGGGCGATGCCGTGGACGGCGAAGGCGACGATCCCGATCCAGGGGACTGGACGCGCTGTCGGTCGGGAGCCTGTCGGGGGCCTGTTGGGGGCCTGCAACGGAGGGCCGACGCCCGCGCCCGGCCCGATCCGGCCCTGAACGGCGGCCTGCCCACGTTCTACGTCGCTTTCGACGCCCTCCAGGCCGACGGTGACGTGCTGCTCGCGCTGCCGTACCGGGAGCGCAGACGCCGCCTGGACGCGCACGGCGGTGGCGGGCGGTCCGGAGCCGGAGCCGGAGCCGACCTGTATCGACCCCGAACCGCCCGTGGACGTTGCTGCCCACGCGGGCGACCGCCCGCCTCACCTGATCGGACCTCCCCGCCTCGCGCGGTCACACCGCCCGATGTTTGTCTGAGGTCCGAACGGTAGGAGGCTGGTGATGTCCCAGGACAACGACCAGACGGAGCTGGCCGTACTGCGGGCGCGGATTGTGGCGCTGGAGGCGGCGGCCGCGCAGCGGCCACCGCGGCGGCACCGGATGCGTTCACTCCTGGCCGCCGTACTGATCGTCATCGGCTGTGTCCTGGCGCCCATCGGGATCGTGGCGGCCTGGACGTCCGACATCGCCGGGGACACCAACCGTTACGTCACGACCGTCGCGCCGCTCGCCTCCGACCCGGACGTCCAGGCGGCCGTGGCGAACCGGGTCACGGGCGCGGTCATGGAACACATCGATCTCCCCGCGCTCCTCGCGGACACGGCCCCCGACCAGCGTCCCCTGCTCGAAAAGGCACTGGGCCGGCTCGGCGGCTCCCTCGAAGGTGCGCTGACCAGCTTCGTCCGGGACAAGGCACAGGACGTCGTCGCCTCGGATGCCTTCGAGACGATCTGGACCAACGCCAACCGCACGGTCCACACCTCGTTCGTCCGCGCCCTGACCGGCAACGACGACGGCGCCGTACAGATCAAGAACGACTCGGTGACCCTCGACCTCGCCCCCGTGATCGAGCAGGTCAAGGACCGGCTCGTGAAGTCGGGGCTGAAGGTGGCGGGCAAGATCCCGGAGATCCACACCGACTTCACCGTCGTCCAGTCGAAGGACATCGGCCGGGTCAAGACCGGATTCCGGCTCCTGGAGCTCGCGGGCGTGTGGCTGCCCATCCTCGCCGTGCTCCTCGCCGTCGCCGGCGTCCTGCTCTCCGCGCACCGGCGCCGTGCCCTCATCGCCGCCGCCCTCGGCTTCGCCGCTGGGGCCCTGGTCCTCGGCGTCGTGCTGACGGTCTTCCGCACGGTGTACCTCAACGCCCTCCCGGACAGCGTCTCCCAGGCGGCCGCCGGCTCCGTCTACGACGCCCTGATCCGCCTCCTGCGCACCTCGGTCCGCACGGTGGCGGTCCTCGGCGTGGTACTCGCCCTCGGCGCCTGGCTATCCGGCCCGGGCCGGTGGGCCACGGCGGTCCGCCAGATGTGGCGCTCCGGCATCGGCGCCACCCGCGCCACGGCCGATCGTATGGGGCTTCGCACCGGTCCGGTCGGTCCGTTCGTCCACCGCTACCGCGGCTGGATCACGTGGATGCTGGTGGCGGCCGCCGTCGTGGGGTACGTCCTGTGGCCCCACCCCACCGGCTGGGTCGTCGTCGGATTCGCCCTCGCTCTGCTCTTCGTCCTCGCGGTGGCGGACTTCCTCGCCGAGGACACGGAGCCGGCCGGCGCGGCGGGTCCGGCCGGCACGGGTGCGGGAAGTCAGCGGCCCCCCGCATAGCTCTAGGGGTTCCGGATCACCGACGCGTCGCGGCGGGCTGGCTCGCGGGGATGCGCTGTGTGAAGAAGAGCGCGGTCAGTGCGGCCACGCCGAGGATGGCGAGCGCGGCGCGCAGGCCGGCGATCCGGGCGGTGGCGTTCGCGTCGACCGCTGCCTGGGTTTCGGCCGTGTCGGCGCCCGCCTTTTCGAGGGCGGCGGTGAGCTGCTCGTCCGACAGGAACGGGGCGCCACCGCTGAGGCTGATTCCGGCCTGCTGTTTGACGTCCGCGGGGATCGCCGGGCTCTGTTCGATGGTGGCCAGGAACGACGAGGTCAGCACCGCGATGAGCATCGATCCGGCGAGGGCGGTGCCGATCGACGCGCCGAGGTTGGTGACGGTGTTCTGGACGCCGCCGACCTCGGCGCTCTGCTCGTCCGGGACGGCCGAGACGGTCACCGATCCGAGCTGGGAGGCGAGCGCCCCCATCCCCAGCCCGATCAGCAGGAGCGGGACGATGACGACGGACGGGCCGGAATTCACGTCCAGGGCAGCCAGCAGGATGACGGCCCCGGCGAACATCGCCAGGATTCCGAGTTTCACGACGCGCCGCGGTGAGGCGTCCGGGAGGAGTTTGGGGATCCCGATCGCGGCGGCGAGCAGGGACAGGGAAAGCGGGAGGATCAGCACACCGGTGTGGAGGGCGGTCAGACCGAGGGAGACGGAGAGGTACAGCGGAACGACAAAGAACACGCCCATCTGGACGAGGTACTGGAAGAAGAACATGGTCAGGCCACCGGTGAGCTGACGGTTGCGCAGCAGCGCGGGGTCGATGAGCGGTTCGGTGCCCCGGGCGACCCGGCGTTCCTCCCAGCGGAAGAAGAGCCAGATCAGCAGGAGGCCGGCCAGCATCAGCCAGATGACGGGGGAAAGTCCGGCCCAGGAGGGCCCGGTGGCCTTGGGCTGGAACCAGCCCCACGTGCTCGTGCGCAGCACGCCGAACACGAACAGGCCGATACCCACGGCGGACAGGATCGCGCCCAGGACGTCGATGCGCGTGCGCTGCTCGGGGAGCGCGTCGTTGACGCGGCGGGCGAGCATGAGGATGGCCGCCACCACCAGGACCTCGCCGGCGAACACCCAGCGCCAGGAGAAGAAGGTGGTCGCCAGCCCGCCGATGAGCGGTCCGAGCGCGATCGCCACCGCTCCCGCAGCCGCGACCAGGCCGTAGGCGGCCGGGCGCCGCTCCACACCGAAGTTCGAGGCCACCAACGCCACGATCGCGGGCAGGATCAGCGCCGCTCCCACACCTTCGAGGAACGACCAGCCGAACATGAGGACCGGCAGGCTCGGTGCGAGTGCCGTCGTCAAGGACCCGCATCCGTAGATGACGCAGCCGATCATGAAGGCCCGTCTGCGGCCGATGAGCGCGCCGACCTTGCCGCCACAGACCATGAGCATGGCCATCACCAGCGTGTAGGCCGTGATCGCGCCCTGGATTCCGGTCACGGTGGTTCCGACGTCCTCCGCGACCGTCGCGATCGAGACGTTCATCACCGAGCTGTCCAGAGCCATCAGGAACTGCCCCGCCGACAGTGTCAGCAGGACGAGCTTCGCGGCTCCCGCTTTCTCGCCCGTGCGCGCCATGGCTGACATGAAGGCAGTTTGCCACCGCGGTGAAGGGCACCCGGTCGCCGCGCCGGTCAGGTCAGCCGACCGGCCGGACGTTCTCGGGTGGTGCTCACGGCTTCGCCCGCTCCGGTCGCCGCCAGTTCGGGGCCGGGCTGTTCAGCCGGCGGGCGAGCCACGGATCCTGCGCCAGGACGGCGCCCACGCTGATGCCGATCGCGACGGCCACACACAACACGATCAGCCACGACAGCAGGACGAAGACCGAGCCGGCCGCCCCGTATTCGGCCAGCGCCCGGTTGAGGGCGACGGGCATGTAGAAGCGCGCCGTCAGCGACAGCGCGGTGACGGCACCGGCGGTGATCAGCGCACCGGGGAGCAGAGGAAGCCACCCGACGGTCCCGCCCAGCAACAGGTGCTGGGTCCACCACCACGCCGCCGTCTGGAAGACGAGCGTGAGGGGGACGCCCAGCCACAGGCCGACGCCGAACCCGTCGCGCACCGGGCCCTGTACGACGAGCAGACACATCCAGACAGCGATCCACACCCCCCAGCGCCAGACGGCGATCCGGGCCCCCCTCCGGGGTATTTCCCAGGCCCGCTTGCACAACCGCTGCACGGCACGGCTCACGGCCGTCGCCGACAGCAGCACCATCAGGGAGCCCACCACCCCCACCGTGCTCTGCACACCCTCGTCGTGGGATCCGCCGAAGAGGTCGTTCAGCTGGTCGTTCGCCGCCCCGGTGAGCCCGAATACCGCGCGCAGCGAGGCGGCCAGCTGGTCCTGCAGACCCGGCGGAGCGAACGACGCGATGACGAAGAGCAGGGGCACCGCGGTCAGGAAGACCTGCGCGGCCACCCGCGTCGCGGAGTCGAAGATGTTCACCGACACCATGCGCTCCGCCATCTGGGTGATCACCGGGAACCGGATCTCGACGTCGAGCTGGAGGCGCCGCACGGCTGCCACCGTCTGCCGCGAGCGGGTCCGCCACCAGGAGGACCGCAGTACGCCGCGCACCCGCCGGCCGACGGGCATCAGCAGCACACCGGTCGGAGCCGGGGGCATGCGGAGCCGGGAGACCGACGGCCGGACGCCAGGTTCAGAGCCGGCGGAGCGGTCGTCGTCATGAGGCCTCCTTCGTGTGCGTCCAGATTGGAGGACCCGGCCGGGTGGGGCATCTCGGACGGCGGCGGGGCGCAAGACGCAGAAGATGTCGCGAAGCCGTACGGTGCGTAATGTCGTCGTGTCTTCGCGTCCGATGTCGTCACAGGATTGGGGCGTCGTGGCCCTCGACCTCATGCTCATCGCACTGGCCATCGTCCTCGACCCGCTGCCCATCATGGCGTTCGTCCTGGTCGTGTCGTCCGCCAGGGGCGCGTGGAAGGGGCTGGTCTTCATCCTGGCCTGGCTCGCTTGCCTCGTGGTGGTCATCGCGATCGTCCTCGGGGTCACTGGCGGGGAGCCCCCGGCACCCCGATCCCCGCCCGGCTTGGCGGGCCTGGTGGCCAAGCTGGCCATCGGTATCGCGCTGGTGAGCTACGGATTGCGTCGCCGCCACCGCGTGCGGACGGCCGCCGACCAGAGCTCGGCCCCGGCCGGCGGCCCCGGGCCGCCCAGCCCCCCTTCAGGCGACACGGCCTCCGAAATGACCGCCACGATGGACAACAGCTCGGTCTGGGCGGCGGCGGGCCTGGCCGTGGTGCTCCAGCCGTGGGGCATGGTGGCGGCGGGTGCGGTGACTGTGCTTGAGGCGGACACGTCGCATCTGAGCTCCACTCTCGCCCTGTTCGGTTTCTGCCTGCTCGCCAGCGCCGGCCTGATCGGCGCCGAGCTCTACATCGTGCTCGCACCGCAGAGCGCCCAGGTCCGGCTGCTGCGGTTGCGGGGGTGGCTGGAGGGCCACAAGGAGCAGGCGATCGTGGTCATCTGCCTGGTTCTCGGCCTGTGGCTGACCGCCAAGAGCATCTACCAGTTGACCGGGTGACACCGCACCGGTGACCGGGGCGGCCGCCCGCACATGCGCAGGGGCGGGCGCGGTGCTGCAATGGGGGGAGGTGACGTCCGATCCAGCACCCCGTGTGCGCCGGGAACACCGGCAGCGCACCGTGGTCGACCGGGCGCGCCGATCACCTCCCTTCGCCTGACAGGAGTTGGCATGAGCAGCGAGGCCGAGGAACGCACAGAGTTCAATGACATCGAGGACATGGGCCCCGTCGACTACCTGGTGATCGAATTTCCGGGCAACCGCATGACGGGTGAGGGCTGGCCCCTGCTGGTCGATCTCGTCGAGCGGGGCATCATCCGCGTCCTCGACCTCGCCTTCGTCCGCAAGGACGAGGACGGTTCTGTCACAGGGCTGGAGATCCGTGACTTCGGCGACGAGGTCGATCTCAGCGTCTTCGAGGGAGCCTCGTCCGGACTGCTCGACCAGAGCGACCTGGACGAAGCCGGAACGGCGCTGGAGCCCGGCTCCTCGGCCGGCGTCCTCGTGTACGAGAACACGTGGGCGGCCCCGTTCGCCCGCGCCCTGCGGCGCGGCGGAGCACAGCTCGTGGCGTACGGGCGGATTCCCGTACAGGCGCTGCTCGCTTCGCTGGAGACCATGGAGGCCCCCCCGGGGTGACGGTCGCTTCCGCCCGCGTCAACGACATACGGGGAACGTGTGCAGATACGGCGTTCCCGCCATCTGGAGATGAGTGCCATGCCCGGACTTCTTCGCGGCGTCGCCCGCACCGCCGTCGTCGCCGGAACCGCCACGGCGGTGTCCAATCGGGTGTCCCGGCGGCAAGCAGGCCGCTGGGCACAACAGGATGCCGGACCGCAGCAGGCACCGGCTCAAAACGAGGCTCCGGCTCCGGCGCCGCCGCCCGCCGCCCCGGCCGACGACATGAGCAGCAAGATCGACCAGCTCAAGCAGCTCAGCTCCCTCAAGGAGCAAGGAGTCCTGACCGAGGAGGAATTCGCCGAGCAGAAGCGCCGAGTCCTCGGTTGAGCAGAGCGGCCGGATACGGTCAGCGGCCCACCCTGCGCGGCGGCGAGTCCTGCATGTCACAGGAGGCAGGGCCCAACAAGATGCCGGCGCACGCGAAGAAGAGGGCCTGGCTCCGATCGCGGGTCCTGCTGTTGTTCGCAGAGCTCCGCAGCCTCCTGTTCGTGGCAGTGAGACCGGCCGTCCTGGTCGTCCCGCCCGAAGGCTGCCTCCAGGGTTCAGCAGGGCGTTCAGTAGGCGTGGCATCCGGGTGAACGCGGTCCTGCCTGCGCGTCCATCGGCTTCTTCTGGTTCACCATGTTGTTCCTGTTGGTCGGACGGTTCGGTCGCCAGAAGCTGCTTCTATGAGCCGTGGCAGTCGGCGCGTCCGGATTGACACGTGGGCTGCCTTCCACACCCGGCCTCGGCGCGGGCCGCGGCTTGCCCCTCTCGGCCGTCATCGTCCGTCCCACGCGAAGGGCTATCGGCTCCGGTTACGACCACGGGCCGATGCGCGCCGTTGTCGTCTCTGCCGTCGTTCTTCGTTGTGATCGGGCTGGTGATCATCCTGAGTATGGCGCCCGGCACGAGGCGGGATCACTGCGACGTGTCCATGCGATCCGCAGCCATCGGGCCGGGGTGGGCTTCATGAACGCTGGCACGGGTGGGGTTCTCCAAACACACCACGGAGCACGGCGTCTGTTCGGCCGGCTCGTATGGAGCGCGCTGCGTGTGCTGGCCTCAGTCGCCACGCTGGTGACCCTGTATTACGCCGGGCCCCTGGACAAGGTCTCGATGAGTACCTCGATCGTCATCCTGATCCTGCTCACAGGTCTTGTGGGGTTCGTCGTCCTGGTCGCGTTCCAGGTCCGTTCCATCCTCCTCTCCCGGTACCCGGCGCTACGGGCCATCGAGGCGCTGGCGGTCAGCATTCCGTTCTTCCTGTTGCTGATCGCAGGAGGCTACGTCACGATGGCCGCGCAGTCTCCCGGCAGCTTCGGCAGGCACCTGTCACACACCAACGGGCTCTACTTCGCCGTGACCGTGTTCACCACCGTTGGGTTCGGCGACATTACCGCCAAGTCCGAGGCGGCCCAGCTGGCGGTCACCATGCAGATGCTGATGGACTTGATCGTCTTCGGCCTGGTCATCAAGGCCATTATGGGTGCGGCCCACCGCGGCCGGGAGCACATGCAGACCACGGCAGCCGACCCGCCCACGGACGACGGGCGCTGAGCCGGGCTGATGTGCACTGCAGGCCCCGGGCAGAACCAGCTGAACAGGCACTGCCCGGTCCGGGCCCCGCAGCCCCAGGTGGCGAGCGACTTCTCGGTCAAACAACCTGACAGCGGCAGCGGACGAGGGTACGGCTGGCAGCCCGGATCGTTCATGGCCTTTTAGGTGCGGTCGATGGACACCCATCGGCGCCGAAGCGTCGGTCGTTCACCAACTTCCCGAACTGCACCTCCAGGCTGCGACTCGCTCTGCAGTCTGATCGCGTGGCCAATCGAGTTCAGGATCGGTCCGATCGTTCGCCGCGGCCGCCGGCGGCGACATCGCGGGGCCCGCCGTCCCGGAGCTGGCGCCAGTGCGTCCGGTACAGCACGACGTACATGGCAACGAACAGAGCGCACAGTTGCATGCCGATGCCCAGCCACAGGAAGGTCTTCTCGCTCGACAAGTGGTTGCTGAGATAGCTGAAGTTCATTCCGAAGAAGCCGGTCAGGAATGACAGCGGCAAGAAGATGACGGAGGCGATCGCGAGTTTGTTGATCACAAGGTTCTGCTGGTCGGCGACGAGGGAGGCGTAGGTGTCGGCGGCCCGTCTGGTTTCATCTCGCAGGGAGTTGATCTCCATCACCACCAGTTGCACGGTGCTCTCGTGCGTATGGTTCAGCACTCGCCGCTCCTCCGAGATACCGGGGTTGGCCATCCTGCGATGAGTGAGAAACTCCTGCGCGACTGCGGCGTAGGGAAGGAACGCACGGTGCAGCTGGGCGGCGCGCCGTCGCAGGTGGGCCAGCTGATGGACGTACTGCGACGCCCGCCCCTCGAACATCGCCTCCTCAACCTCCCCTACGTCCAGGAGCGCATCGGCGGTGGCCCTGCGAAAGGCCTCCAACACACCGTGCAGAAAGAGGAAGGCCGCCGTCGTTCCGTCGGAGGGCATGTCCTCCGGCAACCGTCCGATGAAGTTTTCGATCAGTCTCACCGGCCCGTGGTGGATGGTGACGAGGTGCCGTTCGCTGGCGAAGACGTGGATGTGCTTGATGTGGCTGCCGTCGACCACCGGCACAACACATCCGACAACTCCTGCGTGGTACACGGCCCGTACGGGTTCATACGGTCTGCCGAGCCAATCCCACGTTTTGTCATCCAGTCCCAGCAGGCGGGCGAGTGGTTGTTCGTCAGACGGGGGGTCTTCTCCTTCGTCGATGTCCACGACCACGAAGTCGGAGGTCGCTAGACGCTCCCTGACCTCGGACAACGCTGTCCGAGCGACGATACCCTCCGGCATCGACACCACCGATACGATCATTGCCCCTCACCTAAGACGACAGCGCTACCCGCAAGGCGGGCCACCATGGCTTCCCGTTCACTGCTCGGCTGAGTTCCGCGGGCAACGCAATGCGACCCAGCCCGTGCGCCCCCTGCAAGCCCACCGGCCGCACGCTACCGCTCGATGCCGCGTAGACGACGGTCTTGGCGGCCAGGCTCGCGGACACACGGGCGAATCACCCAATCCCCCCACCTCCAGCCGGTTGGGGCGCCGCAGCAGGCTCCATCTCCCTGATGTGTCACGGTCACCCCCAAGGAGTCCCATGACCTCCCCCAGCCACCCAACCCGTACGTCTGAGCTCCGCCGCGTGCGTTCCTGATCACCCGGGCCGGTTCGCCAGGGCCACCGTGCTCATCGGGGACGGCATCTCGTCCCCACCCGCCGCCACACCGTGGCCGCACCGTCGAAGAGCCATCACTTTGACGCTCACCCAGTTCGCCGGGGCTTGGTGCCGACCTCGTGGTGTGCGGGTCGGGTGTGGGACTCGCCGATGGCGAGGACGCGTCCGACGTCGTAGCGGTTGGCGCGTCGCCGGTCGGGCACACCAGCTCGCGCACCGAGACCCACCCGCCCCCAGCCCCACCCGCCGGCTCGGCTCCAGGACGGGCGGGGCAGCGTCCAGGGAGGAGATCTCCCGGCGCCCCGCCCGGCCGGTGAGCGTGAGCGCGTAAGAGAGCGGCACCCGGACGCCGTCGTGGTTCGTGCCACGCAGTTCGACCAGGACCCGCACCCGGGTCCCGTCCCCGGTCTCGCCCTCGATGGCGACCTGGTCGACGGCCAGCCCCGTGTAGGGCGGTGGTGCGCAGCTTGCCCCGGTCGTCGGTGAAGGTGTAGCTGAATTCGCCGGTCGCGGCGAAGGCAGAGCCGGGAACGGCCAGGGTGGCTTCGCAGGCGATGGCGAAGACCGTTTGATGCCGAGTTCCAGCAGCGGATGTTGATCTTGCCGGGTGGAAATATCCCTCAGTTCTGGGTTCCGGCAAAGATCTTGGGGAGCGGTCGCGGAGCGTCACCCCAGCGTTCGATTGTGCGGGAGTCCAAGTCTGTCTTCATGCAGCAAGGTTGGGCTCTCACCTTCCATGTGAGCAGGCATCGCCTAAGATCGCTCGCCTGTGCGGTGGCAGACCCACGCGGCAGCGTTCTGCTCCGAGCGGGGGTCATATAGCCGATACTGGGGGAGGCAGGCCATGGACGCGGTACGCAGGGTTGTCACACGGGATCATCTGGCAGGCGTCGCACGCGCGGCCCTGGGCACCGAGCATCGCCTTGTGAACATCGCGCGGCTCCGAGGTGGAAGCAAGAAGGGCGTGTACCGCCTCACCCTCGACAATGACTCCACCGCCATCGTCTACATCTGGGACGACGCCGAGAACTACTGGCCCACCACGTCGGCCGACCAGGCCGACAACCATGCTGACCCGTTCTCGCCCGCCTCCGGCATCGAGCTCTTCGAAGCCGCCCACCGGCACCTGGACACCCTGGGGATCCGCACCCCCCGAATCCGTCTGGCCGACCGAAGCAGGAGCCACTATCCGGCAGACGTGGCGGTGGTCGAGGACGTGCCAGGCGAGAACCTGGAGACACTGCTCCGCCAGGACCCGCACAGCGTGGAAACGACCATGGCTCGACTCGCCAAGACACTCGATTCGATGCAACGACACCAAGGCCCACACTTCGGGAAAGTCGCCCTGATCGATAAAGGCGGCACTTCCGAGGGCAGCTCATGCGAGCAAACCGTCCTAGAACGCGCGCTCGATGACCTCTCCGAAGCCGCTTCACGCGACCCGCGGATCACACGCTCCCGCGACCACTTGGAGGACGCAGTCCGGGCACTGGCCGCCGCCGTGCGCCCACGCTCGCAACTCGGGCTCGTCCACGGGGAACTCGGTCCGGACCACGTGCTGGTGGATCCGGACGGGCAGCCGGTCCTCATCGACATCGAAGGGCTGATGTTCTTCGACGTCGAGTGGGAGCATGCGTTCCTACGACTGCGCTTCGGTGAGCACTACCAGTCGTTGGACCGTAGCGATCTCGACGAACAGCGCCTGACGTTCTACACGCTGGCGATGCGCCTGTCTCTCGTTGCGGGGCCACTGCGGCTCCTCGACGGCGACTTCCCCGACCGCGACTTCATGATGGGCATCGCTGAGCACAACCTCGAAGAGGCGCTCGCTTTCCTGCCTTCAGACAACCGTTGAACACCTTGGAATGGATGGTCTAGGCAAAAGATCTTGAGGAATTGCGGAGTGTTACTGGAGGAGGATCATCTTGCGGAGTAGTTCGAATCCGGCTCGGCCGTAGAGCTGCCTCTTGATCTTCTTGATCCGGTTGACGGCGCCCTCGATGCTGCCGGAGCTCCAGTCGAGAGTGAGCCCCGCTGTCACGGCGTCGAGGTCTCGGAGCAGGTGGAGTGCGAAGCCGGTGAGGCCCGGTAGCTGGCTGGCGTCGACTGCGTCGATCCAGGTGGGGAGTGTGGAGCCGAGGCGGTTGGTGAGTATCTCGCCGAAGTCGCGGACATGTGCGGCGGCCTTGTCCAGCTCGGGGCAGCGGGCCAGGACCTCCTTCAGGCCGGCTCGGTCTTCCTCGTTCAGCGTCGTGGGGTGCCGGGTGATCCAGCCGGTCACCTGCCGCACTGTCGGCGGCCGCACCGGCGTGCCGGTCGGAGCCCCGCGGAGGGTGGCGATGTGGGCGCGGACCATCTGGTAGGTGACGGGCGCGTTGTCGGCTACGAGTTCACTGTGGAGGTGGGTGACGCTGGTGAATCCGGCGGCGAACCGGCGCTCCAGGTAGGGCTTATAGGGGTCCAGTCTGCTGGGCCGGGGGCGGTTCTCGCGGAAGGTGTCCTGCCAGCGTGCGGCGTTCGCGTACCGGAGCACGGTGTTGAGACCCCAGCCCAGGTGCCGGGCGATCGCCCGGCGTGAGTGTCCCTGGGCCAGCAATTCGTGGACCAAGGCGTGTGCTGCCTTCTTCCGGTCGGCCCGCCGGCCCGACGGGATCCGAGTCGCCCTGCGGCCGACCGCCAGCCAGTGGCGTGGTCTCCGGCAGCGTGCCGCTGGGCGATGGGTTACGCAGGCAGTCGCGGTGGGCGGCGACGCAGGTCTCCACGGCCCGGCCGAGGCCCTGCCACAGATGGAACCGGTCAGCGACCTGCAGAGCATCGGGGGCACCGCGCCGGGCACCCTCGGCGTAGGCGCCCGCCCGGTCCCGGCAGATGATCTCCACGCCAGAGTGGCGGATCAGCCAGGCGGCCAGTGGCCCGGCCTCGCGGGTCGGGAGGACATCGACCACACGATGGTCCTCGACACTGGTCAAGACCGCGGAGTAGGTCTGGCCGCGACGGATCGCGAAGTCGTCCACGCCCAGCACCCGCGGAGTGCTGAACTGCGGATCGGGCAAGGCCATGACCCTGCGTAACAAGGTCATCCGTCCCGCTCCAAACCCCAGCTGGGCCGCCAGCCGGGCTCCGGCCCGCCCGGCCAGCGCCAGCGCCACTCGCTCCAGGGCGTGGTTGAGCCGAGTGGTGAACCGCGCGTGCGGAGCGGCCAGCTGGGAGAACGGCTCGGCGAACGTCCGGCGCGGACAGTCCGCGGCTCCGCAGATGAAGCGCCGAACCGTCAGCAGGATGACAAAGCCCTGCTCAGCGAGCGGGAGGTCCTTCAGCCTGCGCAGGTATCGGTCGTGGACTCGGTCAGAGAAGCAGCCGCAGTCCGGACATGCGGAGCTGGCCGCGCGGCCTCTCGCCACCACCTCGACTCTGCCGAACGCGGCCGTCACCGCATCGACATCCACCTCGTCGATCCCGTCGAACACCAGCGAGTCCCAAAACGGTACATCGGTCTGCATGACCAGCACCATCACCGTTCACAGCCGACCACAGCAGCGGCCGGCAAGCACCTGAGGGAGCGTCACTTCCGACGATCAGACGACAAGGCGTACGCGGTCTCACGCGAACCGTCCTCTCGCAATCGAACATCGAGGTGACGCTCCGCGACAGCTCCCCAAGATCTGTGCCAGAACCCAGTTCTGAGAGCACCAGCATCGGCGTGTCGACCGCTCGGTGCAGGTGCCAGGGGGGCCGATATCATTCTGGCATGACACGTGAGTTCGATATGGTGCGGTCGCTCACCGCGGGTGTTGAAGGCCGCGGGGGTGCATGGGAGTTCATCCGTGGGTTCGTTGCGAACTGGTCGGAGGCTCTCGGTGATGACGACGGCTGGGGCGAGGCGGATCTCGTGGCCGCGGAGGAGAGGCTCGGTATCCGGCTGCCGTTGGCGCTTCGAGAGGCGTATCTGCTGTTCGGCCGCCGTCGGGACCTGACCAGCAACCACGACGTCCTGCTCAGCCCGCCCGAGCTGTATGTGGATGAGGCCAAGGAAGCGCTGGTCTTCCGGCACGAGAACCAGGGGGCCGCTTCCTGGGGGATCCTTCTCGACGAACTGGTAGACGAAGACCCTGCCGTCTTCATCAGGGCGGACTTGGCCGACAAGGCCGCCGAACGCTGGGATAGCTGGCTGGAGCGGCTGTCCCTTTGCTTCGTTGAGATCGTGCTGTCGGAATCCGTGCAGTCCGAGGGCGAGCTCTGCGACTTCCTGTGCGACTTCGACGACGACGCAATGGAGGTGCTGGAGCAGAACTGCGCTCGACTGCCTTTCCCGGCCTATCCGATGGGCGAGGAGGAGCACAGCATCCGTTGGTTCCTCGGCCGTGACGTGCTTCTGCGTGACGACGACGGCATGGCTCTCTTGGCCCGTGGCCGCACCGAAGCAGCCCTCAACGAAATACGCGACCTGCTCCCGGGCGATTGGCTGAACGACGCCCGGTAGATCATGTTCCTTCGGCGAACCTCAGCAGGGCTTCCGTATTGCCGCTAAAGGGGGTCCACCATGCCCAGCGCGCGCGACGTGGAACGCCTGCTGACGGGGGAGCGCTGACCCGGGTGAAATTCCGGCTAAAGGTTGTTGCAGAAGGATCGCCTACGGGAATTTCTCCTGTGCGGGTGGGGTGTTGCGGGCTGAGCCGGTGTGGGTGGAGACGTTCACGGGCTTGCGGATCGACCGATTCGCGAAGCTGGTGAAAGCGGTGAAGGGGCGGGGCGGCTACGGTCCGGGCGGTGGCTGGCCGTGGTGTCTGCCGCTGGCCGCCTGCCTCGGCCTCGGCGAATGCCACCGGCCTGGGCCGGGTGAGACCCAGAGAAGCAATGACGCCTGCTTGCCCCGGTCGGTACAGCTATCCAGTGGAGCCAGCACGTCGACAGCGGCCTCAGCTGGTCGCTCCTTGCGATTCTCACGGCCACGGCCTGCCACCCCAGCGCCCGCCTGTTCGAGGGCGGACGTCAAACGACAAGCGAAGTACCTGTTCCCGAGGCTCACATGACAAGGGTCGAGGGGCGGTCGACTGGGCCGCTCCCGCCGACCTTTCTTGATGTTGCTCTGGCAAGAGGTTGTTTATGGGGCCGGGAGAGGCCGGGAGTCGGACGAGACCGCGATGTAGGCCAGCCCGTCGTATTCATCGCCCAAGGAGTTCGGGCTCAGCTTGAAGCGGTAGGTCCAGCGCGGCACCATGGCGCCGAAGCTTCGTATGCCGTGCCGGCCGTTGAGCCATGCCTGTACGGCCGTCGGCGCGTCGGCTGCGCTGCGCAGGTCCACTAAGTGGTTGCCGGGGTTGGCAGTAGCCAGCTGGACCTCTACAACGCCGACGCGGGCAGGGCCGACCCGGTTCGTGACGACGGCGCCGGCTCGGGGAAGGGACCACGGACCGGGCCACATCCGACGGGCGCGGAAGGAACCGCTGCCGAACAGCAGGCCAAGTGCGCGCGCGGACGGGTTTGACGTCCGTGACGAGGACGTGCCCCGACTCTCTCACCCTTCGTGCGGCATCACATCAACGTGCTGGGCCGATACTCGCTCTCCCTGCCGGACCTGCCGGGCCCTGCCCGGCGGCCTGCGGCCATTGCGTGCTCCGGGCATCGGCGACGAGGAGTGACAAGCGCCAGCGGCCCTACTCGGCCGGGTAGGCCGGGAACCGACGTCCAGCGTAGGACGTACACCGGCCGACCGGCGTCACCGGAGACCGGACCGAGGTATGCCCGGCCGGCCGGTAGGGAGACCGATCCGCAGTCTCGAGGCAGGCGACCTCTGCCTCATTCGGCGTTGGCTTGTCGGCCGGTGGGGGTGGGGGTGTGTGGCGGGCGGCGCGGGAGAAGCGCGGCGGCGGTGAGGCCGATGAGTCCGACGACTGCGAGGGTGATCATGGCGGCGGCGTAGGCGTGGCTGGTGAGGCCGGCGACCAGGATGGTGCCGGCGATGGCGGTGCCGAGTGAGGAGCCGAGGTTGGAGACGCTGCGGGAGAGGCCGGAGATCTCGCCCTGCTGGTCCTCGGCGAAGCTCGACTGGACGATGTTGACCGAGGGGGTGAGCATCACGCCGAGTCCGAGGCCGATGAGGAGGAGTCCGGGCGTGAAGGCCCAGGGGCTGGGGGAACCGCCCACCACGACGACCAGGACGATGATGCCGGCGGTGGTGGCGGCGAATCCTGTGAGGATGAGGGTGCGCTGGGCGTGGCGCTTGGCGAGGCGTTCGGCTGCGAGGGAGGACACGAGGATCCCGAGGGTGGCCGCGGTGAAGATCACGCCGGTCTGGATCGCGTCGTAGCCGCGGACGACCTGCAGGTAGGAGGCCACGGAGAAGGACACTCCCATCAGGAGCAGCCACTGGGTGTTCTGGGTGACGAGGCCGAGGTTGGAGGTGCGGACGTGGAACAGCCTGGTGGAGAGCAGTGGTTCCTTGCCTGCGCTTTCTCTGGCTCGGACCCAGCGGAAGAAGGCGAACAGGAAGAGCGCGCCGAGGGCGAGGAGGGCGAGCATCAGCCAGGCGTTGTCGTCGGCGGCGAGGATGCCGGTGACGACCAGGATGAGGCCGACGGCGGACAGGACGGTGCCGACGGTGTCGAAGGGGCGGGTCGGGTCCGGCGGGAGGGGGTCCTCGATGCGGCGGCTGAGGACGATGATCACGACGATCACGAGGGCCTGGAAGGCGAAAGCGGCGCGCCAGCTGAGTGCCGAGGTGATGAGTCCGCCGATCAGCGGGCCGGCCGCGGCGCCGATGCCGCCGAGCGCCATGATGATTCCGAATGCCCGGGCGCGTGAGGTCGTGTCGGTGAAGAGCAGCGTGGTGAGGATGTAGACGGGTGGGATGAGCAGGGCCGTGCCGACGCCTTCGAGGATGGAGTTGCCCAGGATGAGGACGCCCAGGCCCGGTGCGGCGGCGCTGAGCAGCGCGCCGACGCCGTAGATGACGAGGCCGGCGAGCAGGCAGCGTTTGCGGCCGTAGCGGTCGGTCAGTTTGCCGCCGGGGATCATCAGGGCGGCCATCACCAGCAGGAAGACCGTGATGGCAACCTGGACGCCCTGCACGGTGGTGTCGAGGTCCTCGCTGATGTCGTTGATCATCACGTTCATGTTGGAGCCGGCGAAGCTGCAGATGAACTGGGCGAGGGCAAGGGGGGCGATGACCCGCCGCAGGGCGGCAGGTGTGTTCGGGGCCGGGGCGGGGTCAGCCATCGGTGCCGCCGCGTTCCGCCCGGTCGAGCTGCTCGTCGAGGGCGATGGCCGCAGCCACCAGAGCGAGGTGCGTGAACGCCTGGGGGAAGTTGCCGATCTGTTCGCCGGACGGACCGATCTCCTCGGCGAACAGGCCGACGTGGTTGGCGTAGGTCAGCATTTTATCGAAGGCGTAGCGGGCCTGGTGGAGGCGGCCCGAGCGGGCCAGCGCCTCGACGTAGAGGAAGCTGCAGAGGTTGAAGGTGCCCTCGGAGCCACGCAGTCCGTCCGGGGACGCCTCGGGGTCGTACCGGTAGACGAGGCTGTCGCTGACGAGCTCCTGCTCCATGGCGTCCAGGGTGCTGAGCCAGGCCGGGTCCGTGGGAGAGAGGAATCCGACGCGGGGCATCAGCAGCAGGGAGGCGTCCAGGACGTCCGTGGCGTAGTGCTGGACGAAGGCCTGCCGCTGCTCGTTCCAGCCGCGTTCGACGATCTGCCGGAACACGGTGTCGCGCACCTGCGCCCAGCGGGCGGTGTCGGCGGGCCGGGAGTGGAGGGTCGCGAGTCTGATGCCGCGGTCGAAGGCGACCCAGGTCATGAGGCGGCTGTAGGTGAATTCCTGCTGGCCGCCACGGGTCTCCCAGATGCCCTCATCGGGCCGGTCCCAGTGGTCGGCGAGCCAGTCCAGCACGTCGGCGAAGGTCTTCCAGCCCCGGATTCCTCCCATCTCGCCGGCCTGGGCCAGGGCGTCGGCGGCCTCGCCGTAGATGTCGAGCTGGATCTGGTCGGCGGCCGCGTTGCCCGCCCGTACGGGGGCCGAGCCCTCGTAGCCCTCCAGGTGGTCCAGGACTTCCTCGGTCAGGTGGGGGTCCCCGTCGATGCGGTACATGATCTGGAGGGGCTCGCCCGAGGCGGTGCCGCCGGCCTCCAGGCGATCGCGCAGCCACCGGCGGAAGGCTGCGGCCTCGTCGGTGAACCCGAGGTCGGACAGCGCCCTGACGGCCAGGGAGGAGTCACGGACCCACGTGTAGCGGTAGTCCCAGTTGCGCTCGCCGCCGATCTGCTCGGGCAGTCCCATGGTCGCGGCTGCGATCGGAGCGCCGGAGGGAGCGTAGGTGAGCAGCTTGAGGGTGATCGCGGAGCGGTTGACGATGTCGCGCCACCGGCCGCGGTAGGTGGAGGAGCGCAACCACCCGTGCCAGAACGTCCGGCATGCCTCCAGCTCCGCCCGGATGTCCTCGGGGACCAGCTCCGCCGGGGCGGCGGAGCCGCTCGCATCGGAGGTCAGGACCACGGCGGCGGTCTGCCCGGCGGTGAGGGTGCAGCGGGCGGTGAGGTCGTCGTCATCGGGATGGAGTACGAAGGGGCTGGTGACCTGCAGGTGCAGGTCGGTGCCGGGGCCGTGGAAGACCACGGCCGCCTCCCCGGTCCGCTCCAGGGTGTGCGCGGCACGGCCGTAGTCGAACCGTGGTCGGCAGGTCAGGCGGAAGTCCAAGCTGCCCCGCACCACCCTGACCACCCTCACCAGCCGGTGGCAGTCCGTCGGGGTCCCTGTGGTCAGGGGGGTCATGAAGTCGGCGACCTCACCGACGCCGCCCGGCGCCATGAACCGCGTGACCAAGACGGCGGTGTCGGAGAGGTAGAGCTGGCGGACCACCGGCTCCTGCCCGCCTGGGAGGTGCGCGGCCAGCCGGCAGTAACCCCCGCGTTCGCTGTCGAGCAGCGAGGCGAACATGCTGGGCGAATCGAAGCGGGGCGTGCACCACCAGTCGATCGTCCCGTCAGAGGACACCAACGCGGCCGTCTGAAGGTCACCGACCATCCCGTGATCGGCGATCCCCGGGTAGGCGCTCATAAGAATCTCCCCTCGTCGTTGGAGCCGCTATGACGTCCGACGCCCGGACAGGGAACGTCAGGGTGCGCCCGCGGGGAACGTCCAGCCCGAGAGACCCGGACTCGCGCCCCGACACGGGCCTGCCGGTTCGGCCGGCCGATGACACAGACAAACGAGATGCGACTTCGACAGTGCCTGCACCAAGGCCCTCAGGCGCATTCTGCCGTCAGATTTCCGGCACATTGGGATGACGCGCGGCAGCCGCACGGGGTGACTCTGCTGGCGCCCAGGTCAGTGGTTGCGGGGCAATGGGGGGCGTACATGGTCATGGCCATCGTCACGAGGCCCACGGGGCGCCGAGCCCTGCCGCCGACGGATCAGCGCCGAGCGTCTGCCGGGCGAGCAGGCTGGTCAGCTCGGCGATGGCCTCCGGGGAGGGCTTGAAGTACCGGCGGACATTTTCCGGCTTCTTGTGTCGGGACAGGGAGGAGTGCCGGTACCCGTGCAGATCCCAGCCAGTGCCCGGCCCACGTACGGCGGTGTGCTCGTCCAGCAGTGCGCGGGCCTGCCCGTACGACAGCCGGGCTAAGCCGGAATCAGGGCATACGTCGCGCGGGCTGACGACCTTCCCCGGTCCGGGGCGGCATCCGGGCGGTACCGGCGTCCCGGTGGACGGCCTCCAGCACGAAGTCCTCGCGGACCTGGCCGCGGCGGCGGGACTTCGACTTTGCCCCCTTCGCCTTGACCGGGCAGCGGCGGCCGGCGAAGTCCAAGTCCTCGATGTTCACGCCAAGGATCTCCTCCGCGCGGCTGGCGGTCTCGTAGAGCATCCGCCACAGCGTCTTCTCCCGCAGGTGCACCTCGAGGCGGGCGACCAGCCTGTCGATGGCCATGCGCGAGCGGGCGGGGGTCTCGGAGTCCGGCACCGCGAGCCGCTGCGCCCAGACCGGGACGGCGGGGCCGTCGTAGCCGCGGTCCCGGCACCAACCGAGCCGCGGCAGCACCGCCTGAGCGTCGCGGAGAGCTCAGTACCCCGCCGCCGGCCTTTGAGCGGACCCCGGTCCGTCGGGACGTCCCGACGCGGAGTCCACCACCATCCCCGGTTTCTCGCGCGCGCCGGCCCGGGGTTGGGCTCGGCTGTGGAAGCCGACAGCTGGGGGAGTCGAGTTGCCGGTCCGTGGTTTCGGGCCTGTGCCGGGCGCGTCCAACCGGGCCCGCCCGGCGGGCGGGTGGCGGGAGGTTGTTGTGGATGGTCGGGAGTCGTGGACGACGGAGGAGTTCGGCAGCTCGCATGAGGGCTGGCTCGGTGTGCTGCTGGAGGACGGGAGCGTGCCGGGGCCGGTGTACTTCGACGTCGGCTCGGGCTCGGCGGGCCGGTCGGTGTCGCAGTGGTCCGTCTACGACGGCCGCTCCCCGCGCATCCCCCGGGCCGCCGCTTTGCGCGCGGTGTGCTCCTGCGGCTGGAGCGGCCCGGAGCATCCTCTGGACTGGGCGCTGATCGGCGATGAGGGCCTTCAGGAAGGCGGGACGGGCAGGCGGACGCCTGCGACCGGGACTGGGACGGCCACACCGCCCAGGTCGAGGCCAGCGCCATCCCCCTCCCGGAGTCGGTGACCGTACTCCTGGAGCGGCTGGTGGAGGAGATCGACCGGCTGACGAAGACGTCCCCGGTGGCCGCGGTGCGCGCGACCCGCCGGCTGGAGGCCACCGCGGAGCGGGTCGGGTACTGGGCGGCCCGTGGCGCCCGCGCTGATGCGACGCCAGCTCAGGCGGCGGCCGCGCTCGGCGTGGACGAACGGGCCGCGATCCGGCTGCTGGCCCGGCTCGGCCGGTGGAGCCCCTACATGTGAAATCCCGGGCGACGGCACGGTCGGCGCGCCGCGGGCCCCTCTCCGGCGCGGGCGGTGGACTTCCCCAGGAGCATGACGGGGGACGGCTGCGGGGTTGCTGCCCGCGGCGGCAGGATGAACCGCGTGGAAGAACTCCCGCATCCTCGCGACACCGCACACCGCCGGGCCCCGGCCGGGACCCGGCGCCGGGCGGGGCATGGGTGGTGCGGACGGTGACGGTGGGCAGCGTGCCCGTCGCCGACCCGGTCACCGGCCGGGTGCGCGTTGTCGCGGAACGGTGCGGTACGTGCGACTTCCGGCCGGGCCGTCACGGCAGCCTGGCGCCCGGCCAGCTCGCCCGGCTGGTCGCCGGGTGCCTGTCCAGCGAAGGACACCTCGTCTGTCACGAGACCGGAGAGGACCGGGGCATGCTCGGGGCGGTGTGCGCGGGCTTCGCCGCGCATCCGGACGCGCACCGCTCTCTGGCCCTGCGCGTCGCCGCCGCCGGCGCCCGCCTCCTCCAACACCCGTCCCCGGCGTCCGACAGCCCCGCCCCCGAACGGTCCGGCGAGGAACCCGCCGAGCTGACCCAGCTCTCCCCGCCCGCCACCGGACCCCACACCGTCCGCCCCGGCGGACACGCCCGCCCCCGCGCCCGGCGGGGCGGGCGCCGACGCCCCACACCGATCATCACCACGGACCCGGGCGCCGAGCAGTACCTCGCCTTCGGCTACGTCACCCAGCTGTGCACCACGATCCTGCGCTCGCACGAGATCGACACCCTCACCGCGTTCGCCGCCGACTACGACGAAGCCGGCGCCCGCACCTTCGGCTGCCTCCTCTACAGCCTCGACAAACGCGAATCCGCCCTCTACTGGTGGCGCTTCGCCGCCGGAGCCGGCGACCCCCTGGCCGCGCATCTCCTCGCCGCGCACCACGCCGCGATCGGCCCCACCACCGAAGCCAGGGCCTGGCGGGCCATCTCCCAGATGCTCGCCTTCACCCCCGAGCGCCACGTCCCCGAGCCCGTCCGCCACCGCACGGAACTCGCCGAAAGCTTCGCCCGCGAGATCCCCCTGCGCGACGAGATGCGCGTCTTCATGCGCTACCCGCATCTGCCCGGCGCCCTCGTGGCCCAGTAGCCCAGCCCAGCCCGTACAGCACTTCGCGCCGGCCGGCCAACGAGCCGACCGGCGCGTGAAAGGCATGCCCACCATGAACAACATCATCGAAAACGTCATCGCCGGTGTCCTCGTCGCCGCCATCATCTGGCTCACCACACGCCTGTGGACCCACTGGCACCGCAAAGAGAGCGGCGACTGACGCCCCCCGCGCCACACATACCGGGCCCCGGGTGTGCAGTGGCGTTTCACCGGCGAACCGGGCGCCCCGGGCGGGTGAAGCCGCCACCGGGAGGCTGTTGCTGACGGTGTGTGGGCCGGTACAACCGACCGCGTGATGATCATGATGCGGGCGGCCGTTGCGGCCGCCGCCCTTGCCCTGTCCCTGCCCGGCCCCAGGCCACCAACCCGCACCTGCTCATCACCTCCCAGACCTACCGGCACCCAGCCTCTCCTCCGATCAGCTACCTCGCGATCCGGACCGCGTTCGACCAGATCGGACTGCTGCCACGGCAGGTATGGGCCGACCGCATCCTGGACGAAGCCCGCGAGACCGCCGATCCGGTCCACCTTGTCCGTCTCTTCGGCATCCACCCCAGCATCGCCGTGAAGTACGTCCACGCCGCGCACCCCGACAAGGCCCTGCCCCGGATCCACTGACCGGGCGCCACTGCGCAGAAACCCACGGGATGCGGGCCGAGACCCCACCTGCCACGGTCAGTGGATGAGGGCTGGGCTCATTCTCTGGATGTGGAGCTGCATCCGGTGGGCGGCGTGGGTGAGGGGAAGGGTGGAGCGGGGCTCGGGGCGGTTTCCTCGGTCGGCGGTTGTGGGTGGGGCCGTCTGCGGGTTCGTGGGCGGGCATGGCGGCTCGCGTGGCTCGTCGTTCAGTCGGGTGTCTCGGCCGAGTCGGCGGGCTCGGAGTCGTTGGCCGGTTCGTACTGGCCGATGTCGTCGTTGGTCGCGGCCCAGCTGGCCAGCAGGTTCAGGGCGTCCTGCGAGGGTGAGGCGGGCTCTGGGGTGTAGGTGAGGAGGAACTGGCTGGGGCCGTCGCCGACGGGGAAGGTCTCGAAGGGCAGGTCGAGGTCGCCCACGACCGGGTGGTGCAGGAGCTTCACGCCGGTGGTGTGTATCCGGACGTTGTGTGCCGCCCAGCGGCGACGGAACTCCTCGCTGCGGGTGGACAGCTCCCCGATCAGGTCCGTCAGCCGCCGGTCGTAGAGATCGCGGCCGGCTTCGGCGCGCAGCATCGCGACCGTGTCGCCTGCGACCTGGTCCCAGTGGCGGAAGAACGCGGTGGCGCTCGGGTCGAGGAAGACGAACCTGGCGTTGTTGGGCGGCCGTGCCGGGTCGGCATAGACGGGGGAGAACAGGGCGCGGCCGAGGAGGTTGGCGGCCAGGATGTCCCCGCGTCCGCTGAGGACGAAGGCGGGTGTGCCGGTCATCGAGTCGAGGACGCGCTGCACGGTGGGCCGCACGCGCTGCTGGGCGGGCCGGCGTCGTGGTGGACGGGTGGTGCCTGCGCCGCGCAGGAGGTCGAGCAGGTGGATGCGTTCGGCCTCGTCGAGCTGGAGTGCTTGCGCGATGCCATCGATGACGCCTTCCGAGACGCCGGTGGCGTTGCCGCGCTCCAGCCGGGTGTAGTACTCGCTGGAGATGCCCGCGAGCAAGGCGACCTCCTCGCGGCGCAGTCCGGTGACGCGTCGACGCTCTCCGCCGTAGAGGGGCAGTCCGGCCTGCTCGGGGGTGACCCTGGCCCGTCGCGTGCCCAGGAATTCTCGGATCTGTGCCCGGAAATCGTCACGGATGTCGCGATTAGTGTCGAGAGGGTCGTTTCTTCCTGCCATGTGCTCCACTTTACGAGTGCTTCCTCAGGCCTGGGGGTCCCTGTCGGTACCCCTCTCAGCAGGGACTCCCACGTTGCCGGGGCGACTGGTTTTGTTGGTGGTGCACCGCCCACGGCGGTGTGAACGGCCCGGATACGGCGGCGCTCGTGCCGCCGATCTCCAGCCCCTCTGTGGGGCCGTCGGCGCTGCCGGGCTGCTGCCCGCATCACCACCGCACACACCGGGTGCCGGATCACGGCATCTGAAAGGAAGCCCCTCATGAGCAAGGTCATCGTCGTTACCGGTGCCGGACGCGGTCTGGGCACGGACATCGCCCGCGAGGCCCTGGTCGCCGGGCACCGGGTCGTCGCCACCGGCCGCCGCCCTGAGGAGGTCGAGAAGACCCTGGGCGGGCCGCAGGACAACCTGCTGGTCACCAGGCTGGATGTGACCAGCCTGGACGATGCTCAGGCCGCCGCGCAGGCCGCCGTCGACCGCTTCGGCCGCATCGACGTACTGATCAACAACGCCGGGAACCTGTTCACCGGCTACTTCGAGGAGATCTCGCCCGCGCAGATGCGCCAGCAGTTCGAGACCAACCTCTTCGGCCCGATGAACGTGACCCGCGCCGTCCTGCCGATCATGCGAAAGCAGCGCGCCGGCCACGTCATCACCATCACCTCGACCGCTGGCCTGGTCGGCATGGAATTCACCTCCGCCTACGCCGCCTCCAAGTTCGCCGAAGAGGGCTGGATGGAGTCCCTGCGCTACGACGTCGAGCCGTACAACATCCACACCACCGTTGTGGAGCCCGGCTACTTCCGCACCGAACTCCTCGTGGACGGCTCCACCATCTGGCCCGAGCTGTCCATCGACGACTACGCCCCGCGTACCGCCCCCAGGATCGCGGGCATGAAGAGCATGAACGGCCAGCAGCCGGGCGACCCCGCCAAGCTCGCCCGCGCCCTGCTCACCATCGCCGACCAGGACAAACCCCTGCAGCGCTTCGTCGCCGGCGCGGACGCCATCGAGGCCGCCCAGGATAAGGCCCGCGAACTCCTCGCCCAGGCCGGGGCCTCCCGCGAGCTCGGCGGCAACCTGGCCCACGACGACGCCCACGCCTGAGCGAAACCCCCGCACCCGGGCCCAGGCGCAGCCGCCGCCGAGTGCATCTTCGACACCTTGGAGACACCATGCCACTCACAGGCGAGTACGAGCCGAACCCGGTGCAGTTTGTAGCCGACCAGGTGGAGTTGTACGAAAGCTCCGGCGGTACGCAGGGAACGACTCTCCAGGACCGGCCGGTGGTCATCCTGACCACCTTGGGCGCGAAGAGCGGCAAGATCCGTAAGTCCCCGGTCATGCGGGTGGAGCACGACGGCTCCTACGCCGTGGTCGCCTCCGCGGCCGGAGCCCCCAAGCACCCGGTCTGGTACCGCAACGTGGTGGCCGACCCCCGGGTGGAGCTTCAGGACGGCCCGGTGCGCCAGGACATGCTGGCACGTGAGGTGACCGGGGACGAGAAGGCCTTGTGGTGGGCGCGAGCCGTCGAGGCGTTCCCGGGCTACGCCGAGTACCAGAAGCAGACGGACCGTCAGATCCCGGTCGTCGTTCTGGAACCGGCCACCCAGGAGCACTGACACGGCACAGCCGGTCCGGTTCACGGATCTCCACCGCCTGTCCCTGGCAGCACCAGCGCCGGTCATCGGCTGACAGCGACCGGCCCGGATCCCCCTGCACGGCCACTGCACGCCCGGCCACCGGGACGAAGCCATGCGCATCACCGACGAGCCCGGCGTCGATGTCGTCGGCGCCGGCCTACGACGACGCCCGCGCCTGAGCGACACGCCCCACACCCGGCCGAGTCAGAGCCGCCGGGTGCGCATCCGGCAACTGACCCGCTACCCGGGGGACCGCGCCTTCGCCGACAGCGCGCGGTCCGTCAACTGGTGGCGCACCGCACTGGTCATGGCGCTCACAGGACATGACCATCCACCGGGCCTGACGGCCCCTACGACAAGGAGTACCTGATGAAGCACGTATCACTGGGCGGGCTTGATGTCTCCCGCATTGGCCTGGGAGCCATGACCATGGCCGGCACGTACACCACCGGCGGGGGGCTCGATGACTCCGAGTCGATCCGCACGATCCACCGGGCGCTGGACCTGGGGGTCACCCATATCGACACCGCCGAGATCTACGGCCCCTTCCACAGCGAGGAAGTCGTCGGCAAGGCCATCAAGGGCCGTCGCGACCAGGTCGTGGTGGCGACGAAGTTCGGTCTCGTCTCCCATTCCGGGGGCGGCCCCGGCGTGATCGACAGCAGCGCCGGCAACGTGAAGACCGCGGTCGAGGGCTCGCTCATGCGGCTCGGCGCCGACCACATCGACCTGTACTACCAGCACCGCGTCGACCCGAACACGCCCATCGAGGAGACCATCGGCGCGCTGGCCGAGCTGGTAGCCGAAGGCAAGGTGCGCCACATCGGACTCTCGGAGGCCAGCCCCGACACGATCCGCCGCGCGCACGCCGTGCATCCGGTGGCCGCGCTCCAGACCGAATACTCCCTGTGGACCCGCGACGTCGAGGCCGAAATCCTCCCGCTGCTGCGCGAACTCGGTATCGGGTTCGTCCCGTACTCGCCGCTCGGCCACGGCCTGCTGACCGGGCAGATCCGCACTGTCGACGACTTCGCCGACGACGACTGGCGCAAGACCAACCCGCGCTTCACCGGTGAAAATTTCCAGCGCAACCTGCGCATCGTCGACGAAGTACAGGCCATCGGCGCCGAGATCGGCGCCACCCCGGCACAGACCGCGCTGGCGTGGATTCTCACCCGCGGCCACGACATCGCCCCCATCCCCGGAACCCGGCGGGTCTCACGCGTCGAAGAGAACACCGCCGCCGACGCCATCGAACTCAGCGCCGCTCAACTCGAGCGCCTGAACAACCTCACACCGGCCGCGGGCGAACGCCACGACGAGGCGAACATGTCCACCATCGACCGTTGACCGCCCACGCCTTCGCAAGGACTGCGCCGCAGTCGCCGCGCCCTACTGGCCGACGACAGTCACGCGGGCGCCGCGCCGGACGTGAGGAAGCAGTCACCCACGACGAGATCGCCGTACGCGATCACCGCGGGCAACCCCTACGTCACGGTAGGCGGCCCGCAGTACGCCGCTGCGGAGTTCGCGCTCCCCAGCTCACTCCTGCGCACGCGGAGCGCGGGAGCAGGACTGACGTCCCGGCGAATTCCTGGCCCGCACCCGACCAAGCCGCACCACCCGTTCAGCCATTTCCCTGATCACTGCAAAGGTTCTCCATCGTGTCCATGGTTCTCCTTGTCATAGGTCACCCCGACCTGTCCCAGTCGAAGGCCAACGCGGCGCTCGTGGACGCCGTCCGCGATCTGGCCCATGTCACCGTGCACGACCTCTACGCCACGTACCCCGACTTCCAGATCGACGCCGACGCCGAGCGGGCGCTGCTGGCCGAGCACGACGTGATCGTCTTCCAGCACCCCGTGTTCTGGTACAACACCACTCCGCTGTTCAAGCAGTGGCAGGACAAGGTCTTCACCTATGGCTGGGCCTTCACCATGGATGGCTCGTCCTCGCAGCTGGCCGGCAAGAAGGCGATCGTCGCCGTCACCGCCGGCGTCCCCGGCGACCACTACACCCCCGAAGGCGCGAACCAGGCCACCCTGGAGACCCTCCTCAGCAGCTGGTACGCGACCCTGCGGCTGTGCCAGTTCGACATCCAGCCGATGGTCAAGGTGTACGGCACCGCCTTCGGCCTCTCCGACGAGGACCTGGCCATCGCCGCCAAGCAGTACAACGAACTGCTCGCCTCCTTCGCCGCCTGACCGCGCTCCCATCCACCGCGCTCGCTCTCGTCGACCGGCTACGCAGCGGTGATGCTCCCACCGGCCTCCGGCCGCTCTTCGCCCGATCGGCGTCGAGCAGCCGGAGGCCTGTACCCGGCGGCCACCCGCGCCCCTGAGATCAATGCGCTGCCAGCCCGACCAGCGCCCCGACGCCTTCCTGCCCGACCCCGCCATGGCACTGAACAACCAGTCGGGTCGGGCCGGGCTGGGGGCGACACGAAGAAGCACCGGTCGCGATCACTCGCGCCTTAGCAAGCCACTCCTCTTGAGAGGTCACATTGAAAACCATGATCCATTCTGAATCGGCTGGGCCTGCCGTCCAAGGCCACTGCGACGAGCGGTTCGCCTCAGTGCGGGCCGCATTCGAGGAGAACTTCCGGGAGCACGAGGAACTGGGCGCCGCGGTGGCTGTGCAGGTCGACGGGCAGACCGTGGTGGACCTCTGGGGCGGCTGGGCGGACGCCGCGCGCACCCGGCCCTGGGAGCGGGACACCGTGGTCAACGTGTGGTCCACGACGAAGGGGCCGACGGCGCTGGTCGCGCATCTGCTGGCCGACCGGGGACAGCTCGACCTGGACGCCCCCGTGGCGACGTACTGGCCGGAGTTCGCCGCGGCCAGCAAATCGACCGTCCTCGTACGTCACCTCCTTTCACACCGGGCGGGCCTGGCCGGACTGCGCGAGCCGCACAGCCTGGCCGACGCGTACGACTGGGAGCTGACCACCGCGCGGCTGGCCGCCATGGAGCCGTGGTGGGAGCCGGGCACGCAGTCCGGCTACCACGCCCTGACGTACGGCTTCCTGGTCGGAGAGGTGGTACGGCGGATCACCGGTCTGCTCCCCGGCGAGTACCTGCACCAGGAGATCACCGGGCCACTGGGCATCGACTTCACGATCGGCCTGCCGGAGAAGGAGGCCGGGCGGATAGCGGAACTGGTTGGCCCGGCCATGACGGCCGCAGTCCAGGCGGCCTTCGCGGAGCTGCCGCCCGTCGCCCTGGCCTCCCTGGCCAACCCCGTCATCACGGCTGCCGACGCCAACACCCCCGAGTGGCGCGCCGCCCATCTCCCGGCTGCGAATGGCCACGGTACGGCCCGCGCGGTCGCAGCACTCTACGGGATCTTCGCCCACCGGGGCATCGCCGACGGCCGCCGCGTGCTGTCCCCCGAGGCCGCCGAGCGTGCCCGCCAAGGCCAGGGCGTGTGCCGCGATCTGGTCGTCGGCACGGCCTACGAGCACGACACGGAGATCGCCCTGGGCATGTGGCTCGGCGGCCAGAACGCCACCTACGGCCCCAACCCCCGCGCGTTCGGCCACGACGGCACAGGCGGCTCCTTCGGCCTAGCGGACCCGGAGGCGGACGTCAGCGTGGGGTACGTCATGAACCGCATGGGCTACGGCATCGCCGACGATCCGAGGAAGAAGACTCTGATCGACGCGGTGTACGCGGCGCTGTGACCGTTTCCGGCCTTCAGTCGATGGTCAAGGTGTACGGCACTGCCTTCGGCTTCTCCGTCGAGGAGCTGGTCACCGTCGGCAAGCAGTACAACGAGCTGCTCGCCTCCTTCGCCGCCTGACCGCGCTACCACCACCGCGCCCGCACTCGTCGAGCGTGACACAGCGGTAATGGTCCCACCAGCCTCCGGCCGCTCTTCGCCCGATCGGCGTGGAGCGGCCGGAGGCCTGTACCCGGCGGCCACCCGCGCCGCTGAGATCTATGCGCTGCCGGCCCGACCAGCGCCCCGACGCCTTCCTGCCCCACCTCGCCATGGCACTGAACAACCAGAGGGGCCGGCGAGGGCCGGCTGGCCCGATGGCTTGAGACCGGGCCAGGCGGCGAGACCGCCACTACTCCGGGCAGGGCGGACTACGCAGAGGCACTCCAATTTGTCGTCAGACCCGAACCCGCACGTTCGAGCGCAGTAGCTGCTGAGCTGACCTTCCAGACCTGGAACCGGCATGCCCAACCATTCCGATCGGTAGACCACGTGTGGGTTCCCGGCGTTCGAGCTCCAGGATTCTGCGAACCCGCGCGCTTCCGTCTTCGACCTCCTCGCCCATCCCGAGCACGGGGACGTCCGCCACCGTAGCTACGAGACCCGCCGCGGCCTCTTGGTCGACCTGCTCGGCGAGTTCGGCCCGCCGCTCCAGGTCGTGCCGGCCACCGACGACCGGGAAACGGCTCTCGTGTGGTTCGAGGCGCTCCAGTCGCAGGGCATCGAAGGGATCGTGGCCAAGAGGAGCGCGGGCACCTACAGGGGTGGCCGGCGTGACTGGCAGAAGATCAGACACACCGAGGTACTCGACGCGGTGGTGGTCGGCTTCACCGGCACCCCAGCCCGCCCCGGGCACCTGCTCCTGGAGCTGCCCGACGGAACCCGGGCCCGCTCCCAACGCGTCACCGGCGCTCTGGCCGCGCAGTGCGCGAGGGCCTTGGCCGAAGCCGGCCCCGGAGTCCGGGGTCGGACAGACGACGGGGAGGCGTTCACCGTCTACGACGGGCCGCCGCTCGTGGTGGAGATCCTCGCCGGGACCACCCGGCACGTGGTCGTCACGGTCGTTCGTCTGCGCTAACCCGCCCGCGCGGACGGTTCAGGCGCGGAAGGTCTCCCCGCGCGCCTTGAGGCAGGCCATGCACAAGGGGTTCTCTGGGGGAGAAAGTGTGGCGCGAGGCAGCCGAAGGTCGGTTGGTGCAGCTCAGCGCGCGGATTGGCAACGGTAGTGGCTGCAACAGGTGTGGTGCCATCGCTGGTTCGGGTGACCCGGTGGGCGTGACGGTGCGGGGCCGCGACCGGACCCCCGTCCCGGTCACGGCCCCGCCGCTTGGTTGAGCCGTCGGTTCGGTCAGCAGCCGCCGGTGGCGGTGGGGGCGCCGATGGTGAGTGTGGTCGGGGCCGCGCAGCATCCGCCGGCGGTTTCTTCGGGGGTTGTGGGCTGGTCGAAGAGGCCGGCTCCGCCGCAGACTCCGGTTTCGGGGAGGGCGAGTTCGACGCGGTGGGCGGCTTCGTGGTCGCCGGCGAGGTGGGCGGCGATGGAGCGGACCTGTTCGTAGCCGGTCAGGGCGAGGAAGGTGGGGGCGCGGCCGTAAGACTTCATGCCGACGAGGTAGAGGTCCTTCTCGGGGTGGGAGAGCTCGTTCACGCCGTGGGGGTAGACGGTGCCGCAGGAGTGCTGGTTCGGGTCGATCAGCGGGGCGAGCGCGGTCGGGGCCTGGAGGCGCTCGTCCAGGCCCAGGCGCAGCTCGGAGACGAACGACAGGTCGGGGCGCAGGCCGGTGAGGACGATGACCTCGTCGACGGGGTCGAGGCGGCGGCCGTCCTCAGCGATCAGGAGCAGGCGGCCGTCGGTGTCGGATTCGATGGTGTCGGTGCGGAAGCCGGTGACGGCGTCGGCGTGGCCGTCGTCGACGGCGGCCTTCGCGGCCAGGCCCAGGGCGCCGCGGGCGGGCAGCTGGTCGGCGGTGCCGCCGCCGAAGGTGGAGCCGGAGATGCCGCGGCGCAGGATCCAGGTCGCGTGCGTGCCCGTGCCGTCCTCGGACTTGGCAAGGTCGGCGAGGGAGGCGAGCGCGGTGAAGGCGGAGGCGCCGGAGCCGATCACCGCGGTGCGCCTGCCCGCGTACCGGGTGCGGACGGCGGGGTCCTTGAGGTCGGGGATGCGATAGGAGATGCGGTCGGCGGCCGCGTGCTCGCCGAGGGCGGGCAGGCCGTCGCCGCCGATAGGGGACGGGGTGGACCAGGTGCCGGAGGCGTCGATGACGGCGCGGGCCAGGACCCGTTCCTCGGTGCCGTCGGCGTTCTTGATGCGGACGGTGAACGGCTGCTGCTCGCGGTCGGCGTCCACGATCCGGTCGCGGCCCTGGCGGGAGACGCCGGTGACGGTGGCGCCGTAGCGGACCTTGTCGCCCAGGACGTCGGCCAGCGGCTGGAGGTAGAGGGCGGACCAGTCGGCGCCGGAGGGGTACGTCGTGCCGTCGGGTGCGGTCCATCCGGTGGGCGCGAGGAGCTTCTCGGCGGCCGGGTCGACGACCTCGGACCAGGTCGAGAACAGTCGAACGTGGCCCCACTGGCGTACTGCGGCGCCGGCGGCGGGCCCCGCTTCCAGGACGAGGGGTTCGATCCCGCGGCCGGCCAGGTGCGCGGCGGCGGCCAGGCCGGTGGGGCCGGCCCCGATCACGATGACGGGCAAAGCGGGGGTGGCAGGGCTGGTCACGACGACTCCTCGTTCTGTTTCGACGTTTGTCGATTCGGTGGCGCCGGATCAGCATCGCACCGGCTTCGACATCCGTCAACATAGACAGACTTCAAATCAAATGGTGCGTGCAGGGCTGCCCCGAAGTGCCTGAGGGTGGTTCCTGAGCTTTTTGTTTCGACATTCACCTATGTTGACGTTTGTCGATATAAGGCGCAATGTTGAGGCGAGGACGCCGAAGCAGCGGCGCCCCGAGAGCTGGAGGAGTGCCGTCATGTCCGAGAACCCCGCCCCCGCCCCGATGCCCGCGACAGCCGGTGGCGCCGAGCTGAGGGAAACGGTCCGCTCCCGGTACGCGGCCGCGGCTGTCCAGGTGACCGAGGGCGGGACCGCGTGTTGCGGCCCCGACGCGATCGAGATCGACGAGAACTTCGGCGCCGGCCTCTACGCCGACACCGAGCGCGGCGCCCTGCCCGCCGAGGCGGTCGCCGCGTCCCTGGGTTGTGGCAACCCGACCGCGGTCGCCGACTTGAACGAGGGCGACCGCGTCCTCGACTTGGGATCGGGTGGCGGCATCGACGTCCTGTTGTCCGCGCGCCGGGTCGGCCCCACGGGCAAGGCGTACGGGCTCGACATGACCGAGGAGATGCTGACCCTGGCCCTGGCCAACGCGGCCAAGGCGGGGGCGGGGAACGTGGAGTTCCTCAAGGGTGCCATCGAGGCCATCCCGCTGCCGGCGGCGACGATCGACGTGGTGATCTCGAACTGCGTTATCAACCTGTCCACCGACAAGCGGTCCGTGTTCGCCGAGACCTTCCGCGTACTGAAGCCCGGCGGCAGGATTGGCGTCTCGGACGTCGTCGCCGACGACACCCTCACCCCCGACCAGCGGGCCGAACGCGGCGACTACGTCGGCTGCATCGCCGGCGCCCTCTCCTTCACCGAATACCGCCGAGGCCTGGAGGCGGCCGGGTTCACCGACGTCGCCATCACCGCGACGCACCAGGTCGCCGACGGCATGCACTCCGCGATCATCAAGGCCGTCAAGCCCGCCGACGCCCACAGCGCGCTCCCGCTCGCCCAGAGCGAGGCCGCGGCCGGCTGCTGCAACGCCCCGGCCGCCGAACCGGCATCGGGCTGCTGCTGACGTAGATGCCCGGGGTGCGGCCGACGACGGTCGGGGCGGCCGTTGTGCGGCCCCGGCCGGCGTGAGGGTGGCGGGTCAGTCGTGGCGGGCGAGCTTGACCGAGGAGAGCAGGAGGACGACCGCGAGGGCGGGGATGAGGATCAGGTCGGGGATTGCCCCGAGAAGGAGGCCCCCGAGCAGGGCGCCGGTGACCGAGCCAGCGATCATGACGAGCGTGAAGCGCCGATTGGCGCCCAGGACGGCGAAGCTGCCGTCGCGGCTGTAGCGGGCGAAGGCCACGAGCATGGTCGGCAGGGACACCAGCAGGGACAGGCTCCCCGCGACCTTGATGTCGAGGCCGAACAGCAGCACGATCGTGGGGATCAGCAGCTCCCCGCCGGCAACACCCATGATCGCGGCGACCACGCCGATGCCGAACCCCGCCACCACCCCGGCCGGAACCCGCGCCCACAGCGGCAGATCGAGAGCGCCGAGGGAACCGAAGTGGGTGAGCAGCAGGGCGGCGGCCATGAGGACCATGAGGGCGGCGAGGACCTTGTAGAGGGTGGAGGTGCGCATCCGTACCGCCCAGGTGGCCCCGGCCCAGGCGCCGATGAGGCTGCCGGCGAGGAGGTTGGCCGCGACCGTCCAGTGCCCGGCGATCTGGGAAGCGGACACGGCGGCCAGCCGGGCGGGCAGCGCCACGAGGACGACGGCCAGGCTCATGGCCTTGTTGAGGATGACCGCCGAGAGGGCGGCGAACCCGAACAGGCCGATCAGCAAGGGCAGGCGGAACTCCGCCCCGCCCAGGCCGATCATCCCGCCGAGGATGCCGATGCCGGCTCCGGCGGTGAACGCCAGCGGCATCGACCGGGTCGCGCGGGCGGGGAGGAGGTGCTCTGTTGCCATGACTCGCATCCTCACCCCCCGCCGGACCCTGTGGCCATGATCAGGTGTGATGTTGAAAGCAAACGACTGCGATCCGGCCATGGCCTTGTCCGGTCCTCCAAGGTCGACCCTCTGCGAGGCCGAGGAGCCTCTCATCTCGCAGGCCCCACCCCTGCGCGCTTGTTTCGATGTGTGTCAACATAGACGTATGTCGAATGCGAAGGTTCTGCCGCTCTTGGAGCCCGAGGCCGTCGCCCCGTGCTGCCCCCCGCTCAACGAACGCCCCCTGTCCGCCGGCGAGGCCGAGGTCGCGGCGAAGATGTTCAAGGCGCTCGGTGACCCGGTGCGCCTGCGTCTGTTCTCCGCGGTCGCCTCCCACGAGGGCGGTGAAGCGTGCGTGTGTGACATCTCCGACGTGGGCGTCTCCCAGCCCACGGTCTCCCACCACCTGAAGAAGCTGAAGGAGGCGGGTCTGTTGTCCTCCGAGCGCCGGGGCACCTGGGTGTACTACCGGGTCGAGCCGTCCGTCCTGGCCGCGATGGGCGCCCTGCTGGCCGGCCCGGCGAGGACCGCGTCCGCGTGAGCGGCCTCCGTATCCGCCCGTTTGAGGCCGAGGACGCCGGCCGGGTGTTGGCGATCTACCAGGCCGGGATCGACGAGGGCAACGCCACCTTCGAGACCACCGCCCCCACCTGGGCCGACTTCGACGCGGCGAAACTGCCCGAGCACCGCTTCGCAGCCATCGACGGCGACGGTGAACTCCTCGGCTGGGTAGCCGCCACCCGCGTCTCCGACAGGTGCGCGTACGCGGGCGTCGTCGAGCACTCCGTCTACGTCCACCCCGCCGCCCGCGGCCAAGGTGTCGCCCGCGCGTTGCTGGACGCACTGATCGTCTCGACCGAGGCGGCGGGGATCTGGACGATCCAGTCCGGGATCTTCCCCGAGAACACCGCGAGCCTGGCCCTGCACCAGCGCGCCGGCTTCCGGATCATCGGTACCCGCGAACGCATCGGCCGCCACCACGGGGTCTGGCGCGACGTCGTGCTGCTGGAGCGCCGCAGCCCGGTCCTGGGCTGAGCAGTAGGCACCCCCGCCCGCCTCAGCCTCCCGCCGGCGTGTCCGATCCGTCGGCGGGGTCGAGGTCGATGACGTCGCCGTCCTCGAAGGCCCGGTTCCACAGGTTGCTGTAGAGCTGCAGGTCCTCGGGCGCGAGGTCGAGGACACCGTCGACGCGGACGGTGCTGGTGTCCCAGGGCCGGTGCCCGGCAGCACGGGGGGTGAGCAGCACTCCGAGAGTGGAGGACTCCTCGGCCAGGCCGGTGCGCTCAGTGACTTCGTGTTGGCGGAGCTCTACGTAGGTGGTGAAGGCGGCCTGGATGGTGGGGTCGAAGCGGGTGGCGGCGCCGACGATGAGCTGGCGTGAGCTGTTCGTGTGGAGCAGGCGCCGGAAGCGCCACTTGTAGTGGCCTTCGGGGACGTTGGGGACGTCGCGGAGCATGTCCAGGAGCAGGTGGCCCCACTGTGCCCTGGCGGCCACGGGGAGCAGGTCGAGGTCGGAGAGCACGGTGAAGCGGTCGCGTTCCGTCATCGGGTCGCGCAGGGGTGTGAGGGCGATGTCTTCGAGGATGATGCGCAGGATGCGGTGGGCGTTGGTGCCGTCGCTGCCGGCCGGGGCCTGCGGCAGCTGCGGGGCGGAGAACAGAGTGCCGTCGGCTCCCACCAGCTCGGTGTCGATGTCCTGGGGCGGTGTCTCGGCGTCCGCGGCGGCGAGTTGGTAGTAGCGCACCGGCTCGTCGCCGAGAGCCACAGCCGGCTCGCCGGCTGCCCGGAAGAGGTAGTCGAGAACTGCGGTGGTGGAGCGCAGCTGGTCGAAGAGGAAGTCCCAGTCGCGGCGGGTGAGCGCGATGGCGGGTATGCCGAGGGGCTGCCAGGTGACGTGGGCGTTCGGGGGGACGTGCGGGTGGTCGAGGAGGAACACTGCGATCCACTCGAAGGCGTTCCCGTCGACCGTCAGGGTCCGGTCACGGCCGTTGATCATGTCGGCCGGCAGCATACGCAGCTGCCGCACGGTGCCCTTGGCCTGGCTCATTGCCTTGACGGCCACCTTCTGGATCCAGGAGATCTCGGGGGCGTCGGGCTTGGGGGTGATGGTGCGGGCCTTGACCTGGATGACCGCGCCGCGCTGGCCGGCGAGCAGGAGCCGGTCGCCCAGCTCGCGCCGGCCTGATCCCTTCGCGGCGTGCTCGGCCTGCTGGAACACGAAATCGGGCATGCCCCAGGTAGCTGCTGCCGTGTGGGTCGCCTGCTCGGCTCCTGGTCCGTGGTCGACGTGTTCCGGCAGCGGCAGGGCGGGCGGAATGCGACGTAGGTGGGTGCCTTCGGGGGTGTCCACGATGAGCGTCATCGCGTCGGCGGCATCGTCTTGTACCGGGAGCCACAGGAAGGGAGTTTGAGGGTTCGTCACACCCGCCATTAGACGCACTATTGAGCCATCGTGTCTTGATATTTACCTGGATTGGTGGCCTCCCGGCAGGCCGGAGGAGGGTGGCACTGTCTGCGGGCACGGGGCAGGCGGCAGTGAGGTTCGAGCGCCGGGTCCCGGGGGCCCCGTCGTTACGGCCGCAGGAGGTCGGCGATCTGGCGGGCGGTGTCGCGGGCGGGGCGGCCGACACCGATGAGGGTGGCTGAGGCGGGGCCGGTCCAGTCGCCGTAGCCGAGCAGGTGCAGGCGAGGCTCGTCGACCGCGCGGGTGCCGTCGGTGGCGATGTGCCCGCGGCTGCCGCGCAGGTGCAGGCCGGCGAACGGGGCGAGAGCGGGCCGGAACCCGGTGCACCAGATGACCGCGTCCGCGTCGGCGCGGGTCCCGTCGGCCCACTGGATGCCGGTGGTGGTGAGGCGGGTGAACATCGGCTGCGCGGTGAGGAGTCCGGCGTCGCGGGCGGCGCGGACCGGGGGGACGGCGACGATGTCGCCGAGGGAGGCGACGCCGCCGGTGTCGGTGCGTCCTGCGTCGAGGGCGCGGCGGCGTGCGGTGGCGTGGTCGAAGAGGGCCCGGCCGTCGATGTCGTCGGCGAGGTAGCGGGGCGGGCGCTGGGTGACCCAGGTCAGGTCGGCCGTGCCGGCGAGGTCGGCGGCGATTTGGGCGCCGGAGTTCCCGCCACCCACGACAACGACCCGCTGCCCGGCGAACTGGTCCGGGTTCTTGTACTGCACGGTGTGCAGCTGGCGCCCGGTGAAGTCCCGGCGGCCGGGAATCGCGGGCAGGAAGGGCCGGGTCCAGGTGCCGGTGGCGCTGATGACCGCGCGGGCCCGCCAGGTGCCGCCGTCCGTCTCTACGCGAAGGAAGGCGCCGTCGCGGTGGACCGCCGAGACCCACACTCCGCGCCGGACGGGAAGCTCATATCGCTTCTCGTAGTCGGCGAGGTAGGCCACGACGTGGGCGGCGTCGGGGTAGAGCCGGCCGGGCTGGGCGGGCATGAGCCGGCCGGGCAGGGAGGAGTACTGGGCGGGGGAGAACAGGTGGAGAGAGTCCCAGGTGTGCTGCCAGGCCCCGCCCGGGCCCGCCTGGGCGTCGAGGATGACGTGCTCGACGCCCAGGCGGCGCAGGTGGTAGCCGGCGGCGAGCCCGGACTGCCCGCCGCCGATCACCACCACGTCGGTGCGATCCGTCATGAGGCGAGCGTGTCCTGGGTGAACTTGCGGCGCCACGCGAGGGACACGTAGACGAGTGCGACCAGGACGGGGACCTCGATGAGGGGGCCGACGACGCCGGAGAGGGCTTGGCCGGAGGTGACGCCGAATGTGGCGATGGCGACCGCGATGGCCAACTCGAAGTTGTTGCCGGCGGCGGTGAAGGCGAGGGTGGCGGTGCGGTCGTAGTTCAGACCGATCGCCTTGCCGAGCGCGAACGTCCCGAACCACATCACCGCGAAGTACACCAGCAGCGGCAGCGCGATCCGTGCCACGTCCAGCGGCTGCGAGGTGATCGTCTTTCCCTGGAGGGCGAAGAGGATGACGATCGTGAACAGCAGCCCGTACAGCGCCCAAGGCCCGATCTTCGGCAGGAACTTGGTCTCGTACCGTTCGCGGCCGAGCTTCTTCTCACCGATCCTGCGGGTCAGGAACCCGGCCAGGAGCGGGACGCCGAGGAAGATGACGACGTTCAGCGCGATCTTCCACATGGAGATGTGGAGGTGCTCGCCGTCGCCGAGGCCGAGCCATCCGGGGAGCAGGTCGAGGTAGAACCAGCCGAGCACGCCGAAGGCGATGACCTGGAAGACGGAGTTCAGGGCGACCAGGACGGCGGCGGCCTCGCGGTCGCCGCAGGCGAGGTCGTTCCAGATGATGACCATGGCGATGCAGCGGGCCAGGCCGACGATGATCAGGCCGGTGCGGTACTCGGGCAGGTCCGCCAAGAAGATCCAGGCGAGCGCGAACATGAGGGCGGGGCCCAGGATCCAGTTGATGACCAGTGAGGAGATCATCAGCCTGCGGTCGCCGGTGACCGCGTCGAGCTTGTCGTAGCGGACCTTCGCCAGGACCGGGTACATCATGATCAGCAGGCCGACCGCGATGGGCAGGGAGATCCCGCCGATCTCCACCTCGGCGAGCGCGTCGTTCAGGCCGGGGATCAGGCGGCCGAGCCCGAGGCCGAGGCCCATGGCGAGCAGGATCCAGACCGCGAGGAAGCGGTCCAGGGTGGAGAGCTTCGCCACGACCGAGGTGTCCTCGGTGGTGGCGGCAGCTTGGGTGGGGGTCACGGACAGGCCCTCTTGTTCTCGGCGGCGGTGCGCGCGGATGCGGCCAGGTCGGCGAACTGGCCGGCGAGCTGGGCGATGACGTCCGGGCGCAGCTTGTAGTACACGAAGCGGCCGCACGGTTCGGTCTCCACGACCCCGGCCTCTCTGAGGACCTTCATGTGGTTGGAGAGGTTGGTCTGCTTGGCGCCGGTCTCCTCCACGAGGTGGGTGAGGCAGAGCGTCTCGCGGGCGAGCAGGGTCACGATCTGAAGCCTGAGGGGGTCGGCCAGGACTCGGATCACTTCAGTGTCGACTGACGTCATCATGGACTGATACTGTCACATCGCTTGGGGCTGACACCAGCCTGGGCTGACTTATCGGATCGTGCCGCAGGCCGGCCGACCTTGGTTGATGAAGGAAGAGACGATGTCCTCCACCCCGCTCGCATCCGTCCTGTTCGTCTGCGTCCACAACGCGGGCCGCTCCCAGATGGCCGCCGGATTCCTGCGCCACCTGGCCGGTGACCGCGTCGAGGTCCGCTCCGCCGGCTCCGTGCCCGGCGAGCAGATCAACCCCTCCGCCGTCGCGGCGATGGCCGAACTCGGCATCGACATCTCCGACCAGAAGCCCAAGGTCCTCACCCCCGAGGCCGCCCAGGCATCGGACTACATCATCACCATGGGCTGCGGCGACGCCTGCCCGTACTTCCCCGGCAAGACCTACCTCGACTGGCAGCTCGAAGACCCCGCCGGCCAGGGCGTCGAGGCCGTGCGCCCCATCCGCGACGAGATCAAAACCCTCATCGAGGGCCTGATCACCGACATCGACGCCAAGAAGCAGGTCTGACACCCATGCCCGAGACCACGACCGGTGACGGCATACGCGACGTCATCGTCATCGGCTCCGGCCCCGCCGGATACACCGCCGCCCTCTACACCGCCCGCGCCCAGCTCAAGCCCCTGCTGTTCGGCAGCAGCATCTTCGTCGGCGGCTCCCTGACCACCACCACCGAGGTCGAGAACTTCCCCGGCTTCCCCCACGGAGTCGACGGCCCCGACCTCATGACCAACATGCGGGCCCAGGCCGAGAAGTTCGGCGCCGAGATGATCGACGACGACATCGTCTCCGTCGACCTCACCGGACCCGTCAAGCTCCTCACCGACTCCGAGGGCACCGTCCACCGCGCCAAGACGGTGATCATCGCGACCGGATCCGGCTACCGCAAGCTCGGCCTGCCCAAGGAGGACGAACTCTCCGGCCGCGGCGTCTCCTGGTGCGCCACCTGCGACGGATTCTTCTTCCGTGACCGGGACATCGTCGTGGTCGGCGGCGGCGACACCGCCATGGAGGAAGCCACCTTCCTCACCCGCTTCGCCCGCTCCGTCACCGTCGTCCACCGCCGCTCCACCCTGCGCGCCTCCAAGGTCATGCAGGACCGCGCGTTCTCCGACGACAAGATCTCCTTCGCCTTCGACAGCGAGATCGCCGAGATCAACGAGAAGGACGGCATGCTGGCGGGCGTCGTCCTGCGCGACACCTTCACCGGCAAGAGGCGCGACCTCAACGTCACCGGCCTGTTCATCGCCATCGGACACGACCCCCGCACCCGTCCACCGGCGCTCTGGTGCTGCTGTGTTTCCACGGAACGCGTTGGGCGGTGCGATGTCCACCGTTGTGGACGCGCCGGTGGGGGCGGCCGCCCCCATGTGACCTGCGCGGCTTGACCACCTATCGATCTGTATACGCGGCGAGGAACACACGGACGCCCTCGTCGGCCAGCCGTTCGAGTTCGGCCGGGGTCTGGATGTCGTCGTGGGCGAAGAACATGGCGCGGTCCATGGGGACGGCCAGAATGAGCCAGGCGAAGTGACGGGCGGCGAGCACCGGATCCTCCAACTTCAGCAGCCCGCGCGCCGAGAGGTGTTCGAAGCAGGCCGCCAGGGCGTCGATGGTCCGCTCGGGCGCGCGCCGGTAGTAGTCGGCGGCCACCTCGGGGAAGCGGTCGGCCTCCGCGATGAGCAGCCTGCGCAGTTGCAGCCCTCCGGGCTGAATGACGGTGGTGATGTAGCGCCGGGCGAGCACGGGCAGGTCCCCGCTGAGGTCATCGGTGTCGCGCAAGGCGTCGATGACCTCGACGAACAGGCCGACCCTGCTGCTGGCGTTGGTGATGATGGCGCCGAACAGCGTCTCCTTGTCCGTGAACTGCTTGTACACGGTCTGCTTGGACACCGCGGCCGTCGCGGCGATCTCGTCCATGCTGGTGCCCGGGTATCCCTTGCGCAGGAACAGTTCGGTGGCCGCCTCCATGATCGCCTTGCGCTTGCGGGCCGAGCGGCCGTCCTCGGGTGCTTGCATGCCAGCCTCCTTGATGCTCCGCGAAGAGTACTGGACTGCTCAGTACTCATATGAGTACTGTACGGTCCAGTACCAGCGCCGTGGGTCGACCCTGGCGCCGTCACCAACCGGGGGGATCGGCCATGACGACCGCAGGACGCAAGATCATCGCGGGGCTGTTCGTGTCACTGGACGGCGTGGCGGAAGCGCCGGAACAGTGGCACTTCCCATACCTGGACGAGGAGATGGGCGCTGCCCTCGCCCAGATGCAGGCCGGAGCGGACACGCTGCTGATGGGGCGTCTGACCTACGAGGCGTTCGCCGCGGCCTGGCCGGAGCGGACCGGCCCGATGGCGGACGCGCTCAACGGCATCCGCAAACTGGTCGCCTCGACCACCCTGAACGAGGCCCGCTGGAACAACACCACCGTCATCGACGGCGACGTCGTCACCTTCCTCAAGGACCTCAAGCAGCAGCCGGGCGGGAACATCAACCTCTCCGGCAGCATCTCGCTGACCCGAACCCTTCTGGAGGCCGGCCTCCTCGACGAACTGCGACTCCTGGTGCACCCGATCGTGCTGGGCACCGGCAAGCGTCTGTTCCCGGACGGCACCGGCCGGACCCCCCTGCGGCTCACCGCCTCGGCCACTTTCTCCACCGGCGTGCTGGACCTGACCTACCAGCCCGCCTGACCTGCCCACGGCCCCGTCCCCAGCCATCAACCATCGGAGAGAAGGACCCCATGTCGTTCCAGGCATACCTGGACACCATCGAGACCAAGACCGGCCTGACCCCCCGCGCCTTCATCGCGCTGGCACAGGAGCGCGGCTTCGACGCCCCGTCGACCAAGGCAGGAACGATCCTCACGTGGCTCAAGGAGGAATACGACCTGGGGCGCGGCCACGGCATGGCGCTGGTCCACGTCATCAAACACGGCCCCCGCATCGACGCGAAGCACGTCGGCACGACCGGCTCGCACCGCGACGACTCCGACACCCTCTGGCTCGACGGCAAGGCGACGCGCCCCTCCTGAAGCGGCGCGCCTGTCCCGACAAGCGCCTGAAGCACCGCACCTCACGGACCGCGCCCACCTCCTGGAGAACCCGCCATGACCTGGACCGACCGCACCGTGGTACGCGAGGGCGTCCGCATCTCCTGCCGCGATTGGGGCGGATCAGGCCCCCCGGTCGTCCTCCTGCACGGACTGGCCGGCCACGCGGGCGAATGGGACACCCTCGCCCGGAACCTGAGCCGCCGCTACCGGGTCGTCGCCGTCGACCAGCGCGGCCACGGCGCGAGCGAGCGCCGACCGGGCGATGTCTCCCGCGCTGCGTACGTGGCCGACGTCGTCGCTGTCATCAGACAACTCGACCTGCGTCGGCCGGCCCTGGTGGGGCAGTCGCTGGGCGGCCACACCGCCATGCTCACCGCCGCCGCCCACCCCGACCTGCTGCGCGCGATCGTCCTCATCGAAGCGGGCCCGGGCGGCTCCAACCCGAACGTGCAGGCAGAGATCGGCGCAGCGCTCGACGCGTGGCCGACGCCGTTCCCCACACGCCAGGTCGCCGTCGAGTTCTTCGGCGGCGGTGCTGTCGGCGAGGGCTGGGCGGCCGGACTGGAAGAGCGCGCCGACGGCTGGTGGCCGCGCTTCGACCGTGACGTGATGGTCGACGCGCTGACGGAGAATGCCCGGCGTTCCTTCTGGAAGGAATGGACAACCATTGCCTGCCCGACGCTGGTCATCCTGGGGCAATCCGGCATCATCCCCGCGCAGGAGACGCAAGCCATGCTCCAACAGCGACCCGAGACGGTGGCCGTGAGCGTCCCCGAAGCGGGGCACGACGTACACCTGGAACACCCCGAGATCCTGCGGCAGGCGCTTCGAGAATTCCTTGAACAGGTAGCCGACCAGCCTGTTCGCGGGCAGGCCTGACCTCGACACCTTGGGACGTGTCCACGTATCAGCAGCGCGGTGGGCTCCGGCTCCAGGGCGCCCGGGCTCACTGCCGGGGTCAGGTCACCGTGCCGTTGATATCGACTGACGGAGGCCCTGGGGGTGCCGCTCCCGATCCTCCGGCCGCGGGTGACCGCCTCGGCGGTCGGCCACCTCGTCAAGGCCGGCCTCCTGGTCTACCTCGGCGGGGAGCCAGAGTTCCCCGAGGTGCACCCGGAGCAGGTTGCGGCCCTGGCCCGCCGCCGCGACCTGCCCGCGCTCCTCGACGCGCACGTCCCCCTCGGCCCGGACCAGGCCGCTGTCCGCCTCGGGGTCAGGCGCCGGGACTTCGATGAGGTGGTCCGCCTCGGGTTCCTCGCTCCCATGGGGGCGGTGGAGATCGACTACAAGCGCCAAGGCGGCGTGACCACCGTTCCGCTTTACAGCGCCCGCGACATCGCCCTGTTGGACGTGGTCCGTCCCGGGGTGGACTGGCGGGCGGTGCGGGAGACCCGTCCGGGCCGGCGGTCTCTGCTCGCCGCTTTGAGCCCGGTCAGCCCGGACACCGACCGGGTCCTGCTCGCCGGGGTGGGGCGGATCGCGGGGGTGGGCCGGAGCGTTGGGGTGGGGCGGGCGGCGGTGGTCAACTGGCGCCGCCGCCACCCCGACTTCCCCGCCCCGACCGGTGGGAGCGATGTGCATCCGGAGTTCGACCGGGCCGAGATCGTCGCGTGGCTGCTCGCCCACGACAAGATCATCATTCCCGCCGGGGCGGGGGCGGCGTCGCTGCTGGTGCGGGGCGACATGGGCGCCACGGGCCGGTTCCGGCTGGATGCCCCGTGGCTGGGCCTGGCCGACGACATCGAGGGCACCGACCAGTTGTCGGGGTGGGTTGTCGACGACGTGGACGCCGAGGCGCTGGCTGCCCTGGCGGCCGGGGAGTTCGGGGCCACGCTGACCCGGCTGACCGCACCGGGTGCGGGCCCGCTCGCGGTGCTCGGCGAGGTGCGGGTGACCGACCGGTTCCGGTCCGGCTCCGGGGGGCTGCGGATCACGTTGGAATGGCCGGCCCGCCTGCGCGGCACCGCCTCGCCAACCGGTGGGGGCGGTGTGGTCCGCCACGGTGTCCCGCGCGCGAGGACCGGCGAGGACTGTGTGTGCGCCCGGCACGACTGCGGCGGCCTGGTCCCGGTCCTGTGGTGCGACGAGCACGGGGGCGAGGTCGCCCCGGTGATGGAGTGGCACGCGGGCGGAGGACTGCGCTGCGCGCAGCTCACGCGCGGCAGGGCAAGCGCGTAGAGGACTCGTCGGCTGCGGGTGGCCCCGGCGCACCCTCGGGGGTGCCGGGGCCGGTCAGGCCCGGATTTCGTTGACCAGCATGCGCAGGGTCAGGCTGTGTTTTTCCGGGGGGAGGGCGTTCATAGCGGTGGTGGCGTGGCTGATGCCGCCTGCCTTGTCGCCGGAGCGGGCCAGCATCAGGCCCCGGTGGAGTTCCAGGTGGGTGGCGAAGCGGGGCAGGGAGGAGGGGAGTTCGGCGAGGGCCTGGTCCTGCGCCTCGGTGGCGGCTTTCTCGTGGCCGAGGCGGGCGAGGAGGAGCGAGCGGAAGACGTTGAGCCGCCACCAGGGGACGGCGTAGTCGGAGGTCTGCTCATACGATCCGGCGGTATCGAAGATCCGCCGCCCTTGTGCGTCGAGGGCGAGGGCGGTGGCGTGGTCGCCGCGCAGGGCGGCGGCGTGGGCTTTGCCGTAGACGGCGTTGAGCAGTCCGAGGGAGGGCCGGCCGTCGGCGAGGGCGAGGGCCTGGTCCGCGAGGACGTCCGCGACGCCGAGGGAAGCCCCCTCGTAGCCGAGGGCGATCGCGGCCCGTCCCCGCGCCCACACCCGCACGCCCGGATCCCCGGACTGGTCGGCGGCCTCGGCGGCCATCCGGTACCAGCGCACGGCGGCGGCGCCGTCGGAGCCGGGGAACGTCTTGGCGTAGAGGGTCATGAGCCGGGCGGCGGCCGACCACAGGCGGGGCTGGTCGAGCTGCTGCTGGACGACGACGAGTTCCCCGGCGACGCGGCGTTGGATGTCGGCTGCGCCCATGGACATGTAGTCGCTGCCGTAGGCGGCCAGCTTGGCCTCCCATTCCTCCGTGGAGGGTCCGCCGGTCAGCCGGGCGGTGAAGCCGCGCGCGAGGAGGTCTGAGGCGATGACGGGGGCTATGGCTGTGCCTGCGAGATCGGTCAGGAAGGTGCGGCGCATCATGGGGTCCTCCAGCACGGCTAACGGCACGTCCAGCACGCCCGACAGGGCCGCGAGGTAGAACCCGCGCGGGGTGACCTTCCCGCGTTCCCACCGGGCGACGTACTCGCGGGTCAGGGCGGTGCCGTGCCGGGCGTTGATCTCGTCGGCCAGACGGGCCTGGGACCAACCGTGCGCGGTACGCAGTTCCCGGATCAACTCCCCGATGTCCATGACCCCATCTTGCCCCCGCCTTTGCCCCTCCCCGAGCCCTTTCGGCGGGCCGAAGGTAGAGGCAGGCACCCGTCTGCGAAGGGACACCCCCGTGACCGCCACCGACGACCCCCACGCCTCCCACGACGCGCTCAAGCTGTTTCCCCCGGCCCTGGTCCAGGCCCCGCCGTCCTGCGCCCGTTGCCAGGGCTACGCCCACCGCCGCGACACCGCCACCGGCCCCCTGCGCGGGACGGTGGTCACCGACATGCAGGTGCTGATGAAGCGCTGCGCGCAGGACGGGCACCGGTGACGGGCCGCCGGTCGAGGCCGCCGACCCGGAGGCGGTGCGTGCGGCGCTGCGGGGCCCGGTCGGGGCCGGGGTCGCGGCGGACCGACTCTCGGAGGCGCTCGGGGTGCCGCTTCCGCGTTGCCGGCCGAGGGTGACAGCGGCGGCCGTCGGCCACCTCGTCCGCGCCGGTCTGCTGGTCTACCTCGGCGGTGACGTCGAGTTCCCCGATGTCCATCCGGATCAGGTGGCTGCTCTGGGCCGCCGTCGGGACCTGCCCGCCCTCCTGGACCGGCATGTCCCCCCTGGGCCCGGACCAGGCCGCGGTGCGCCTGGGTGTCCGTCGTACGGAGTTCGACGTGTTGGTGGAGCGGGGGTATGTCTCGCCGGTGGGGTCGGTGGCCATTGATTTCAAGCGGCAGGGCGGCGTCACGACGGTCGCCCTCTACAGCGCGGAGGAGGTGGCGCTGCTGCCGGTGGTGTGGCCGTCGGTGGACTGGCGGGCGGTGCGCACGGTCGCGGCCGGGCGCCGGTCTCCGCTTGCTGGCCTCGCCCCGGTGGGTCCGGGTGGGTACCGGTTGTTGTTGGCGGGGGTGGCGCGGATCGCCGGGGTGGGGCGGGCCGCGGTGGTGCAGTGGCGCCGCCGTTACGACGACTTCCCCGCCCCGGTCGGTGGGACCGGTGTGCACCCGGAGTTCGACCGGGCCGCCGTGCTGGAGTGGCTGCTGGCCCACGGGAAGATCGAGATGCCCACCCGGACGCCGGCCGGTGCACTCCTGATGGCACGCCCTGGTGGTGGGACGCGAACGGTCCGGCTGGACGACCCGCTCTTGACCCTGGCCGAGGACGCGTCGGGCGAGGACCGGCTCACGGGCTGGTCCACGGACGACGACGCCGACACCCTCGCCGCCTGGGCGGGCGCCGGGTCCGGCGGGGCGCTGCGCCGGCTGACCGTGCCGGGCTCGGCCGTGTGGGCGGTGCCGGGCGGGGTGCGGGTCGGGGACCGGGTGCGCACGGGCGCGGGCGGCCTGCACGTGACCCTTGCCTGGCCGGCTGGTCTGCGGGGTGCGGCCTCACCGCGGCCGACGGGCGGCGTGATCCGCCACGCGCTCCCGTACTCGGTGCCGGGGGAGGCCTGTGTCTGTCGGCGTCAGGAGTGCGGCGGCCTGGTCCCGGTCGGCTGGTGCGTCGAGCACGGCGACACAGCCGGCCCGGTGATGGAGTGGCACCCCGGCGGCGGCCTGCGCTGCGCGGCACTGGCGGCGAAGGACCGTTCGGGCTCGCGTCCAGAAACCGCCCTACCTCTCCCGACAGCACTGTGACAGTGTGTGTCCGTAATGCAACTTAAAGCGATGCTGGGAGGCAATCACATGTCGACGCCGAACTCGAAGGGCCCTGCCCGGGTTCAGCTCGTGCCGGACGCGCAGAGGATTCCCTCTGTGACTGTGCCGAAAGAGCTGGAGGGCGAAGCTCGGGCGAGCTTTCTTGCGGATGTGATCAGGAAGGGCACCTCGTGGGCCGAGTCTGGACCCAATGGGGCAGATCTGCGGAACGCGCTGCGTCACTCCACGACGTCGTTCCTCACCGACCAGTGGCGACAGGGTGCCCTGTTGGGGCGGACGCCGGACGAGGCCTTCTACGTCATCTGTGATGACACCAACAACACGCCGACCACCATCGACGGCGGCAGGGTCATCTGCGACATCGGCGTCGCCCCTGTCCGGCCTGCCGAGTTCGTGCATTTTACGATCACGCAGATCGCAGGAGAGCCCGGCCGGAGCTGATCCGTCCTGCGGCCGCCTGGGCCTGGGGTGGGGCCGGTTAGGGTGCGGGTAGCCCGTTCCGATATGGCGCGTTCGGGTGAGGCCCGGTGCCCAGCGTGTTGGGGGCAGTACCACCGGGCCGCCTCACCCTCGTCGGCGGTCTCAGTGGCCGTTGAGGGCGTGTGTGAGGGCGGTGCGGATGATGTCGCCGGTGGTGGTGATGTGGGCGGCGATTCGTTCGCGTTCGGCGAGTGCGTCGGGTGTTGCGGCCGGTCGTCCGGTGGCGGGTCCGGGGCCCCATCGGTCTTTCCAGAGTTCCAGGGCTTGGACGTGGGGCAGGTTGGTCCAGTAGATGCCCCGGTGAAGTGGCGCCCAGAGGTTGTCTGTGAGGCTGACGACGAGTCTGGCGGTGAGTCCGGTACCTCTGTTGGGTCCGGTGCCTCCGAGGGTCTGTCCGGCCCGCTGAGAGCCTTCGGGGATCGGGTCCCAGTCTCGGAGCAGGCCTCGGTGGTCGAGTTCGGCGCGGAGGGCGGGAGCGAGTGCGCGGAGCCGGCTGATCCGGTGGGTTCCGTTCTCGCGGAGCCGGTCCCGTTCGGCGCGGATCCGTGCGCGGGCCGCGCGTAGCTCGGGCCCCCGCAGCCTCAGAACGTCGGCGTCCTCCTCGGCGCTGGCCTGCCAGCGGGTTTCGGCGGTCTGCTGCTCCTGGACCAGGGCGTCAAGCCGTGTCAGTTCGTCGGGGGGTACGGCGATGACCATGGTGTGTGGCATGCCCCCATCCTTGCCGGAGAGGGGCCCGAAGCGGGCACGGATCCATCTTCCCAGAGGTCCGCGCTAGGCCGTTTCGTTCGGATTATCGGGCTGCTAATACCTGGATGGCGGCGAGGCTGAGTTTGCCCGGCGAGCATCACGGCCTACCCGGCGGCGAATGGCGTCCGCCGGCTCGGGTCAGCTCGGGGCACCCGGGTGCCGGGCATGGGGGGCAGGGTCGTCGGGGCAGGGGATGCCTCCGATGTATTGAGAGTGGCGGTTTGGTGACTCGCCGTTACGGGGAGATACACGCGCGTCGGCAGTGAGCCGGCCAGTGAGGAGACAGCCATGTCTGAGACGACGCCCAACTCCAAGGGCCCTGCCAAGGTGCAGATGTCCCCCGAGCAGCTTGCAAGCCTCGGGGTGACTTCCATGGCCGAAACGGCGGCGCCCGAACCGACGCTGATCCCGGCGGACCAGGTCAAGCCCGAGGACATCGCGACCCTGTCGATCGAGTACCGCGGCGGTCGCCCCGTCATCGTCGCCAACGGCGGGAAGTACGTTCCGGCACGCATTGCCGTCGTTGATGGATCCCGCCGGAAAAATGAGATGTTCAGAGTTTCCGACGCGGATGGTTCGTTGGATATGGAGGATGTTGATGGTTATGGTCGTCAGCTCCTCCAGTCTGATGATGTCTTCTTGATCAACACAGGGGACCACGTTTTTTGCTGGGTTGGGTCCGGCGCATCCATCGATGAACGCCGTGGCGAGGTACGCAGCTGATCCCTTCGCGAAAGCTTCTCCTTCCAGCCCGGCCGCCTGGGTGCGGATCTCTCCACTCCCTCACCGGGGCGCATCGGCTCGACACCGGCCCCGGCTATCGCTGGCTCGGCCCGTGGGTACCGGACGGGTGGCGCGTCTACGTCAACGGGTAGCGTCAGAACGGGGCACCAGCTGCCCCCAGAGTGCTCGCGCGTCTTGAGTCGGTGGCACGGACGGCAGAGCGGTTGCGCGTTGCCGTCCGTCCCGCCGCGTGCGACGCCCTCACCGACATGGTGGGGGCTTTCGCATGTGCGTAGGTCAGGCGGCCAGCATCACATGCAGGTTGCTACGACTTGCGAACGGTAACCGAGTCAGTACGGACTGTGGCTTTTGCGCCACCTTGTCGGATACCGCCGGCCTAGCCGGTTCGCTGTATCTATATAGATACTTGCAAGCACCCCTGGCACCCTTCGGGAATCTGCGACGGACATAAATTGATGGACCGTCAGATTCATTCTTGGGGGGTTGACACCGCCACACCCGCACTGTCACGCTGACTGTGCGTTACCAACTGCACAGCGGAGTGAGTCACCACGAATGCCCGCCACGCTCCCTCGTAGCCAGCCAGCCAGCCAGCCAGCGAAGCGGGCCCAGGGCCGGGGAGCGAAGCGGACCGGCCCTAACAGGCAGCGAAACAACCTGAGTTGAGCCGCGCAGCGGCTCAACTCAGGGGTCTGAAGCGCAGCGGAAGACCCCGAGGACAAGCCCGCGAAGCGGGCGCCGACCTCGCCCCCCGCGAAGCGGGGGGCCTCACACTCCGTCACCGGCCGCGCAGCGGCCGG